>JANXVA010000028.1 GCA_025351875.1 Myxococcales bacterium
CGCACCTCGGAAATGCCGTGAAACAGGGGCAGGGACTTGAGAGAGAGCGCGATCGTCAAGGGTACATCCTCCTCGCGGAACACCGCGCCTCGCACCCTAATAGGCTCAGCCGGCCTGACAAGAGCTACGGAGGCCCCCCCGGCCGAAAGTCACGTCTTTCGAGGCGGCACCCCCGGCGGCTCGAAGGTCGTGAGCACCTGGAAGGTGTCGTTGATGGTCTCGCCGGTCGCGGGTGCAACGAGGCCCCCGCCGATGCCCGCCACGACCACGGTGATGTTGTCCTTGCCCCCGCGCTCGTTTGCGAGGTCGATGAGCTGCTTGGTCGCGATCTCGGGGCGCCCGGAGGAGAGGACGACGTCACGAATCTCGTCGTCGGTCAGGTGGACCGTGAGGCCGTCGGAGCAGAGGACCAGGCAGTCGCGGTCGCGCAGCTGGAGCTGTCCGAGCGCCACCTTCACGTTGGGCTGGTTGCCCATCGCCTGGAGGATGATGTTCCGGATCGGAGACTCCGCGGCCTGATCGGGCTCGATGACGCCGGAGTCTACGAGGAGCTGAACCATGCTCTGGTCGTGCGTGAGCTGGCACAGGTGTCCACCTCGAATCAGGTACGCGCGTGAGTCGCCCACCTCCGCGATGAAGGCTTGCCCGGCGTGGACGAAGACCGCCGTGAGGGTTGCGCCCATCTTCTTCGACTCGCGCGTTGCGGTGTCCCAGACCGCCCGGTGTGCGCGCTGGATCGCGTCGTTCATGAGCGCGTCGCGCGGGGTGTCCGGCGAGGCGTCCTTCATCGCGCGTGTCAGCGTCTCGACGACGAGCGCGCTCGCCACCTCACCCGCTTGGGCGCCGCCCATTCCGTCGGACACCGCGAGCAGGACCCCGCGCTCGCCTACGTCGAGGCGCGCATGCGGGACGGAGCCGAGCAACGTCCCGCCGTTGAGGTCGGCAACGACGAGCGCGTCCTCGTTCTTCTCACGTTCCTTCCCGACGTCGGTCTCTCCGGCGACGCTCAGGTAGAACGGGGCCGTCGCCAGGGGAGGGAGGCTCTTCGTCACGGTCTTGTCGTCAGTCACGTTCTGAGAACTAGCGGCCATCGGGTACCTCGGGAAGCTCGACCTTCATGCTCCGCTCCAGCAACGTCCGTTCCGTCGCATTTTTCCCGTGTATTTGACGATCGCAGGGCTCCAGCCGTGGCAATTCGCCCCGTTTGGCCTAGGAACGACCGAGCCGTCGCGCGAGATGGTCGAGCGCCGCGGCGATCGCCGTCGCCATCTCGCAGAGGGGCTCGCGCTCGGGCTCGTAGAGCACGAGGTAGTCGCGGGCGATCACGTCGTACCGGCACATGAACCGAAAGCGGACGAGCGCCCGCCCTTGCCCGAGCTCGAGTCGCTCGTCGACCATCATGTCTTCCTCGCGGGCTTCGAGGGGCTTGCCGTAGCGCTTCATCACGGCGGCGAGCGCCCCATCCGGGAGCGGCAAGAGCTCCTCGCCGACGCGAAGGGCGAGCCCGCCGTCCACCTCCGCGAGCCGCGTTCGGACGAGGCCGCCGGTCGCGTCCGTGGTCTCGTGAATCGTGATCTCCGCCACTTGCGCGAAGGTATCACCGGCGGCCGCGACCTCGGATACAACGGAGCTCATGAAGCTCTCCAAGCATCCGTTCCTCGCGCTCGCGGCCATCGGCTGGATCGACGGCTCGCTCCAGAAGGTCGAAGCGGTCGGGCTGCTGCGGGCGGCGAAGGAGGCGGGTCTCGAAGGAGACGATCTCGCGGCGATCGAGAAGGCGACCAAGGAGAAGGTCACCCTCGACAGCGCCGACGTCGCCGGCATGTCCGAGTGGGAGCAGGTCCTCACGTACGCCCTTGCCGCGTGGTTTGCCCAGCTCGACGGCGTCGTCTCCACCGAGGAGCACGCGACGATGGTCGCGCTGGGCGAGAAGCTCGGCCTCAAGGAAGCGCTCCGCAAGCGCGCGGCCGCCGCCGCGAACGACATCGCCTGCCTGCCGGAGGGGGGCCGCCCGGAGCGCTATGACTTCGAGAAGCTCTCGGCCCGCCTGAAGGAGCGTATGCCTCAGCTCGAGGTCAACAAGACCTGAGCGCATCCCAGGAACTTGTAGGCCCATCGGCGCAGTGCCATGCTCCGCCCCGGAGCTGCGACACCATGGAATGGGCTTACAAGGCGACAGTGAAGAACGTGGACCGTGCGGGCACCGTGATGCTCGCCAATCGCGGTCTCCTGTGTCGGGCTGCGCACGAGAAGACGGGTCAGATGGGCGAGCTGTCCAAGACCGTCGCCCTCGGCGACGTGATCCACATGTACTATACAGGCGTCCCTGGAAAGACCCCGGAGATCGGGAGCTTCGAGGTCATCCCTAAGGAAAAACATCCGAAGCCCGAGCTCTTCGGCGACAAGGTGCCGGAGACCTGCCTCTACGCCGTGAAGGACGACTCGCTCATCCTGGAGGTCGACACCCAGGGTCGCTACGAGGAGGACTGGGTCCTCAACCAGTACACCGGCTGGATCATCCGCAAGGTCGGCGCGGCGCGGCCGTACGACGCAAAGATGTTCCGCGGCCAGTCGACGCTGGTTCGGCTCGAGGCCGAGGCCGAGGCCGACGACGCGGAAGCCGAGCCGGAGTGACCTCGGGTCAGAGACTCTGATACACATGTGCGCGTGACCCGCCGCGCCTTCTTCTTTCCGCACCCCCTCGACCCCGCGCAGAAGCCCGGGGCCGACAACATCTCCGGTCGCGTCCCGTTCGAAGTGACGGGAGGGCTGATCGGTACCGACGCCCGCCCGGGCCCGTTCTGGGTCATGGCAGATGGCTTCATCGATTCGCTCGGCGAGGCCCCCGGCGTCGTCGGCGCGTACCAGGACCCGTGCGTGTTTTCCGCGCCGTGGGGCCCGTTCCATTCGTTCCTGCGCCTCGACGGCGCGAGCCCCGCGAACGAGAAGGTCGTCGCCGGCGGGAAGATCATCGCCGACAGCCTGCCGGACACGGTCGTCCCCGGCGACGTCATCATCTACGGAAAGACGAACCCGCTCGGCGGCAAGAACATCAAGGAGATCTGGGTCGACACGGTGCTCGTCGTCGACGAGATCGCCACGCTCCCCGTCGCCGAGGCCGAGAAGCCGCCGTACACCTTCGCGCTCGCGAGCGACGGCACGCTGCCCACGAAGGGCACCAACGCCTGGCGTTACAGCCTGTCCGACGCCGAGGCGAAGGGCATGCACGAGACCACGAACCGGAACCCGCACCGCATCATCAAGGGGCGAATCTCGGAGGCCGGGGACGCCGTGGAGAAGCTCGAGACCAGCTACCTCCCGCTCGCCGATCGCACGGGCGGCGTCTGTCGCGTCCTCGCGGTCGACAAGGGGCACCTCGGCGCCGACTGGGCGAAGCTGCTCGAGTTCTTCGCGAGCGGCGTGTTCGCGAAGGTCAAGGGCATCCCTCGCGGCGGATGGATCGCGCAGTTCGAGTCCTTCGCGCTCGCCGAGAGCTTGCTGCAAGCCGTCGTGAAGCGGTCCGGCGGTCACCAGGGCATGCGCGGCACAGTCGCCATCCCGCCGCTCACGCCCGTGGGCGGGACCAAGCGCTGGAACCCGCGCACGAGCCGCGTTTTCCCGGGCTGAGGGGCGCTCGCCCGAAAGAGTACGCAACTGCCGACGTGGCGAGCCGATCGGCGGTTCATGCGTCTCTCGAACCTCGCTTCAGTCGCCGTATCCTCGGTCCTCGTGCTGCTGATCGCATCCGGCGCGCACGCCGCATCGCCGTCCGCTTCCGGCGTGAAGCGCGCCGCGAAGCGTTCGACGGAGGTGGCCTTCGCGCTCCCGGCACCGACCCTGAAGGACGAGCCGCTTCCGGCGCTCCCGCCTCCGTCGCCTTCGTCTTCTGTGACGCCCGTGACGCTGGCGCCTCTCCCACCGCCGTTTCCTCCCGCACCGCCGACGGTCGACGCTGCCGTCTCTGCGGACGTCGCCGCCGTGGCGACCCCGGAGGTCAAGCCGACGGGCATCGTCCTGCAGTTCGGCAGCGGCGTGCTCGCGCCGACGTCCTCGTTCGCCCCGGGCACGTCGACGATCGGGCCGGGCGTCGCGTTCGATGTACGGCTCGGGGCCTACGCGACGCCGCGCGTCGGCATCCTCGTGGGCTTTCGCGGCTCGGTCGGGCACGACAGCGGCATCTGCGGCGAAACGTGCAACAAGGGTTACTCCCTGCAGGTGCCGGTCATGCTGCAGTTCGCCCAGAAGGATCGCGCTCGTGGGCTCTACGGCGAGATCGGCGTCGGCTTCGGCACGACGTACGGTGGCTCGGGGAACGGCGTCACCTACGAGCTCTCGTCACCTCTCGAGCTGAAGCTCGGCGCAGGCTATCGGGTCTCGGGCGCAAACGGGACGCGCCGGAGCGTCACTCTCGACCTCAACTTCGACGTGGACATCGGGACCGTGGACCACGCCAAGCTCACTGTCGGCAGCAAGAAGTATGACGGTTCGATCGACGACGCGTCCACCCACGCGGTCGTCGCGGTCTCGCTCATTGCGCACTTCTCGCTCTGAGCGGACGTCGGCGGCGGCGGTCCGCCCCGGGATGCGGCAGGAGCGTCTGGGCCGCGTGCTCGCGGCGGACTTCTCGCGCGATCTGCGCTAAATCCGCCGACCTCGCATGTGGCAGAGCCGCGCAGCACGCTCCTTGACGGCGATGGCCTTCGCCGTCGCGTGCTCGTCGTGCCTGTACTCGCGCATCATGTATTTCGGACAGCCGAGCCTGTCCTCGCCGAGCTACTTCGCACGCAGGGTCGTGGCGGCGACCGCCCCGGTGCCGATGCGCGCGAGCGAGCGCGAGGCGACGATCGGAATCACCGCTTCGAGCCGTACGTCGTACCGCTCGTTCGACGAGCTCCTCGAGCAGAATCACACCCGCGCGTTCCTCGTCGTGCGTGACGACGTCATCGTATACGAGCGCTACTTCGGCGGCGTCTCGCGCACGACGCAGCTCCCGTCGTACTCGATGAGCAAGACGTTCGCGGCGGCCCTCATCGGATGCGCGCTCGAGGACGGGGTGCTCGGCTCTCTCGACGACCGTCTCGTCTCGTACGTGCCCGAGCTCGCCGCGAAGCCGGGTTACGGCGACATCACGCTCGAGCATCTCCTGCGCATGACGTCGGGAATCGACTTCGTCGAGGACTCGTACGCGGGCGGCGCCCTCTACTACACGACCGATCTGCGCGCGCGTATGCACGCGTACGACGTCAAGTGGCCCGCGGGGTCTCACTATCTCTACGGCAGCGTGAGCATGCAGCTGCTCTGGGAGGCGATGAATCGCCGCCTCGCCGGCAAGAGCGTCGCTCGCTACTTCGAGGAGCGTGTCTGGAGCCGCATCGGGGCGGAGCACGCCGCAGCGTGGTCGCTCGACAGCGCGTCGAGCGGCATCGAGAAGCTCTTTGGCGGATTCAGCGCCACCACGCGCGACCACGCGCGCGTCGGACTGCTCTATCTGCACGGCGGCGAGATGAACGGGCTTGCGGTGCTCACACCGGAGTGGGTTCGCGAGTCACTGACGCTCGATCCGGTCGCGGGCGTCGTGCAGACGACCGACGGGAACGTCCGGCGCGGCAAGTACCAGTGGTTCTGGAGCCTCGACGGGCGCAGCTACTTCGCGAAGGGCTACCGTGGGCAGTACGTCTTCGTGATCCCAGACAAGCGAACGGTGTTCGTGCGCTTCGGAGACGAGTACGGCGACGTCGCGTGGCCTGCGCTCTTCGAGCAGATCGCGGACGGCCTTCGATGACGCGCCGCTGGGCTCGCGCCTTCTTCTCCGTCACGTGCCTCTCTTCGACGCTCGTCGACAGTGCCTATGCCGATGAGGCCGCGCCGCTCCCCGCGAAGGACGTTCGCTGGTCCGCGACCCTCGGCGGTGCCGCTGACGTGGGGAGCTTGCCTCGCGCGTCGACGGGCCTTGCGCTCGGCTTCGACGTGCGGCGTGGCGCGCTCGCCGCACGAGGCCTCACGACGGTCTTCGCGCCGCAAACGGAGCGTTCGGCGGGCGCCTCGGTCGCGCTCCTCGACGTGATGGCGATGGTCTGCGCGCTGGCGCCGGTGACCGCGTGGTTCGATGCAGGCGCGTGCGGGGGCGGAGGCGGAGGACTTCTCCGTGCCGAGCGGTCCGGCGGCGATACCCGCGGCGAGGGGACGAGCCTCCGGCTCGAGGGCGTCGCGACGGCTCGCTTCGATCTCGTGCTCTCGAACGCGTGGTCCCTCTCGCTCGAGACGGGAACCGTGCTCGATCCGCTGCGTACGTCGCTGCCGCTCGCCGGCGCCTTCGACTCCGCCCGCGCGTCGCTCTTCGCGTTTCGTGGAGGGCTCGGCATTCACGTTCGCGTCTGGTGAGCGGAGGCTAGACTTGGCAGGATCGCCCCGATGACCAACTTCTTGAGCACTGAACCGGCACTCCGCGAGGCGTTCCGGCAGGACGTGGCTCGCCGCCTCGAAGAGGCTCGCGCGCTCTGGGCCGTGTACGGCGCAGAGCGCAAGCTCCGTTGGGTCGCGACGGCAAACGGACTTCCGGGCTTCGAGGGGGCCGCCGCGGGCGTGCTCGTCGCGGTGTCCGCAGTGGGCAGTATCGACAGGGGGTTCCAGACGCGCGCCAGCACGGACGCGAAGGTGGCGATGCGCGGCAGGGTCGAGGTCGTGCCCGCCGGTGATTGGGATGCGCTCGTCGGGCGCCTCATGCCACGTCGCTTCTTCGGTGACGTCGACCTCGATCGTCTGCTGGTCGTCAGGAGATCCTCCGCCACGCTCGCGCGAACGCTCCTCGACCCTCGCGTCAACGAGACCGTGCGCGCGCTCGCGCCTCGGCTCCTCAGGCTCTCCTACCTCGACGGCGCGATCGACCTCGAGTGGGCTGGGATCGAGCGCGATTCGCGGGTCCTCGACGATGTTCTCGACGTCCTCGGCTACCTCGCGGTGCGAGGTCCCGATCAGTCGGCATACCGATGATCTCGCGCACTTCGACGCCGTCACTCATCGGGGCGACATCGAGAACGTCGCGCGAATCACCATTGTCTGGTCCAACATGCTCATGACTCGCATCCGCTCGGTTCGTTCGCCGGCTCCTCGCCATGGCGTCGTTCGGGCTCGATGCTGCGCATGTTCGCCCGCTCGACATCACCACCGGGCTCTCCTGCTCGGGGATGGTCGACGGCTTCGACATCTCGGTGACGCTCACGCCGATGAACGGCGTCTCACCCTCAACGTCACGGCGTCGAAGTCAATCGACGGCGAGAAACGCATGATCGTGAGGCCCGCGGCGATCGACGACGTGCCGCCACCGTCTCGAGGCTCCGCGCGTGGAGCTCGCATTCCTCGGCGAGACCGCGACCGTGGGCCTCACGCAGAACAACTGCACGGCGACGGGCTACACCTCCCAGCCGGCGTGCAACGAGGTGAACGCGAGCATCGTCGGTCGAGGTTTCGCACAGCTCGGCTTCTTCGGCGTCACGCTCGCTTCTGCCGATGTCGAGCTGTACTCACGCCACAACCGCCGGACCGTGGGCGACTGCAGCCCGCCGCAGATGGATCACCGATCGATGGGGCTCGGAGGTCTCACGGAGTTGGCGCAAGCGGGATGAAGTCGGTCGGACCTCCCATTCCGAGGTTCCAGAGCCGGACCCGTTCGGCGTCCTCTGCTTCGGCCAAGCGCCTCCGTGCGGCCGCCGCGAAGCGCGCCTCCTGCACCGCGTCGGGCCGGGTCGCCGATTGGAGCGCGTGCGCGAAGACGCGTGGTGGGACAAACTCGTTGAAGCGCGCGAGCTCCGTGACGCCGTCCGAGCCCATGATCACGAGGGTCGGGTCTCCGATCACCTTGAAGCGTCGCTGGAGCTCGGTCGTGAGCGGATTCTCGTCGTCCGAGCTGTCGACATGGACGGACACGAAGTCCCGCCTCAGCAGCCAGCGCACCTCGGGGTCCACGAAGGTGACGTGCTCGAGCTCCTTCGCGGAGGTGTCCCACGTGGCGCCGAAGTAGACGACGACGGGCTTGTCCTGCGCCTTGCCGGCGGCCATCCCGACGTCGACGTCGGCATACCAGCTCACGGGCGCGTCGACCGGGGCCTTGCCGCAGCCGGTGCCCCACGTCGTAACGGTGCTCACCAGCGCGACCGCAAGGGCGCAGCGTAGAGAAGGGAGCTGCCCCATGAGGCCAAGACGTGCGAGGGGAGGAGCTTGTTCCCGCCTGTCGCGGCGTGACAGCCCGGGCGGCGCGGACGAGAGGTGCGGGCTCCTGGTCTCACTGCGCTTACGTCGTCTTACGCGCCGCCGCTCGTAGGGCTCGCCAGGGTATAGACACGGCGCTTGGAGGACGCATGAAACAGGTGGCTTGGTTTGGGGTCGCGCTCGCGGCGCTCTTCACGACGACGGGCGGCGGCTGCGGATCGTCCTCTCGCGACTACGCCGACGATCCGAGTGGTCCCGTCGCCGGGCCGGCGGGCGGAGACGGCGGGCTCGTGAACAGCGCCCCTGGCACGCTCGACTGCAAGGGGCTCCAGGACGGCACGAAGAGCAGCGCGGGCTGCGACTACTACGCGGTCGTGCCCGACGTCGTGCTCGGCGCGAACGGAGCGTGCTTTGCCGTCTTCCTCGCGAACACGCACAGTGAAGCGATCGCGATCGGCGTCGAGTACGACGGCGTCCCGCTCTACACGCAGAGCTTCGCCTATCTCGCGACCGGCACCGGCCCGACCATCGCGTACAAGCCGCTCACCGGAGGTCTCATCCCGCCGGGCGAGGTGGCCATCCTCTTCCTCAATCGTGCGGCGGGTGGCTTCCCCACGCCGGGCCTGAACTTCGACTGCCCTGCGGGCATCACTGCCGCCATCACCACGTCGGACGCCGCGACGCACGGCACGGGCCTCGGCAAGGCGTTCCACATCACCACCACGGCGGCTGTCGCCGCCTATGACATCTACCCGTACGGCGGCGGTCAGAGCGCCGTGACCAGCGCGACGTTGCTCCTGCCCTCGACGTCGTGGGACACGAACTACATCGCCGTCGACGCGTATGGCACCGGCATCGGCACCGGCGGCGTCGTCCAGATCGTCGGCCAGGCCGACGGCACGCAGGTGACGATCAGCCCGGCGAACGACATCGTCGCGGGCGCGGGCGTCGCGGCAGGGAAGAAGGGGCAGCCCACGGTCTACACGGTGAACCGCGGGCAGGTCCTCCAGTTCACGCAGGACAACTCTCTCGCGGGCAGCCCCATCCTCTCCGACAAACCGATCGGCGTCTGGGGCGGCAAGTCCGCGCTCGCGATCGATACGTGCTGCAACGACAGCGCCCACCAGCAGATCCCGCCGGTGCGAGCGCTCGGCAGCGAGTACGTCGGCGTTCGCTATCGCAACCGCTACGAAGGCATCGAGGAGACGCCTCCGTGGCGCATCGTCGGTGCGGTCGACGGCACGACGCTCACGTGGGAGCCCTCGGCTCCCTCGGGCGCGCCGACGACGCTCTCGCTCGGGCAGGTCACCGAGTTCCGGAGCGCGGGCGGCTTCTCGGTGAGGAGCCAGGACGACAAGCACCCGTTCTACATGGCGGCCTACATGACGGGCGCCGCTCAGTTCGACCCCGGCTACGACGGCGGAACCGGCAAGAAGGACGGGCGCGGCGACGCCGAGTTCGTCAACGTCATCCCTCCGGGAGAGTTCGAGACCTCCTACACGTTCTTCACCGACCCGACCTACCCCGAGACGAACCTCGTCCTCGTACGGACGAAGGTCGACGGCGCGTTCGCGGACGTCTCGCTCGACTGCGCCGGCAACCTCACGGGCTGGGCGCCCATCGGCTCGTCCGGCAAGTACGAGTTCACGCGCATCGATCTCGTCCGCCACAACTTCGCGCCGGTCGGCAACTGCAACAACGGCCGCCACGAGATCCACAGCAAGAACCCGTTCGGGCTCACCGTGTGGGGCTGGGGCTCCGGCGAGACCGGGAACATCGGCGCCGGCTTCTACTCGCAGTACGTGAGCTACGCCTATCCCGGCGGCGCGAGCGTGAAACCGATCAACAGCGTCGTCGTCTCGCCCGTCGTTCGCTGAGCCGGACGACGCCGCCTCAGTTCACTGGCGTGATGCAGAAGCCGTTCGTGCACGGGGTGGCGCCGCAGCAATCTGCGCCCGTGGTGCACTGCTGTCCGTACTGCGCGCACGTCGTGCCGCCGCCGGGGGTCGTGACCGTGCCGGCATCGGTGCCTGGCGGCGGTGCCGTCGCCGACGCTCCGCAGACGCCGCTCGTCGCGCCGGCCGCGACGTTGCACGGCTCACCCGCGCAACAGTCGGCCGTCGTCGTGCACGTCGCGCCGGTGGCCTGGCAGGCGGTGCCCGAGCAGACGAGCACGCCTGCCGCGTTCGGCGTGCAGGGCTTGTTGCAGCAGTCGGCGCTCGAAGCACACACCGTCCCCGCAGCGGGGGGAGCGGTCGCGCAGTCGACGCCCGTGGTGGCGAGGCAGCGCGGGATGCCGAGGTTGTCCTGCACGCAGTTGGTCTTGACCTGCTGCACCGTGCCGGAGCAGCAGCGGTCGGTCGATGAACAAGAGAACGTCGAGAGGCGGCAGATGGACCCGGCAGGGCTGCACTTGTGGCCGTTGTCGCAGCGGCCGACCGTGGCCCCCGTGGCCTTGCTGCACGTCGTCGTCACTTCGGCGCCATCGGGCAGCCCCACGGCGCCGCAACAGTCGGTGTCCTTCTGACAGAGCTCGCCGGTCGGATGGCAGCCGCTCGGCGGCTGACAGATGTTGACGCCCGTCGGCGCGTACGGCTCGCACGAGCGGCTGCAACACGGGTTTGTGTTGCACGCACCGTTCGGCCCGCAGACCGAGCCCGCCGCCGTGCAGCTACCCGCGCCGGACGCCCCGGCGACGCCGCACGTGCCGAGCGTCGCGCCCGCCGCCTTGGTGCAGAGACCGCCGCAGCAGTCGAGATCACCTGAGCATGCATCGCCGCTCTGCTTGCAGAACGACGAGGCCGCGGCGCAGATCCCGCTCTGGCAGAGCGCCGAGCAGCAGTCGGCGTTGCCCGCGCACGGGTTACCTGACGTCTTGCAGGTCGTGTTGAGCGGGGTGCACGTTCCGCCCGCGCCGCACTTGCCTCCGCAGCACTGGCCGTCGACGGTGCACGCCGCGTTGTCGGCGGCGCACTGCTTGTCCGAGCACGTTCCGGCCGTGCACGAGAACGTGCAGCACTGGTCGTTCGTCGTGCACGCCGACGCAGGAGCCCCGCACTTGCCGAGCGGCGTCCCGCAGAGCTTCGTCGCGGGGTCGCAGTTGCCGGTGCAACAGTCCGCGCTGGTCACGCACGCGGCCGCCGCCTGCTTGCAGGCCACCGTCGTGCGCGGGTCGCCGTCGGAGGCGGTGCCTCCGCCGTCGCCCACTGTCTCGCCAGGAACGTCCGTCGAGTCGCTTCCGCAGCCGGTGAAGACGGCGGTGGCGAAGACGGTGGAGACGAGGAGGGCGAGCGCGGCAACGGAAAGCTTGTTCATGGGCATGACCTTCAGCCGGAATGATGACCCATTCCGGCGAGCCCTACCTCATGGAAGGCAACGATCCGCGACAAGAGGTGCGCGCTGCACCGCGGCCTCTCACTGGTCAGTCGTGTTGCCAATGCCCCGCGCGGTCAGCGGGGTCCAGGCCGCATGCGTCCCGCTCGAGATGCGCATGGGAAGGCGAATGCGCGCGATCGGCCCGCGTGCGAGGTCCGCCGCGTCGAACACCTGACACTCCGAGGCATCCTCGTTCATGTCCGTCGTGAAGGTCACCACGTAGCCGTCTCCCTCGTCCGAGGCTCCGTCGCGCGGGCAGAACGGCGCCTCGCTCGCGAAGACTCCCTTCGGAAAGCGGTACGTCGACTTCGCGCCCGTCTCCACGTCGGTCCTCACGAGGCCACTGAAGAGGAAGAACCCGGGCTCGCCGATCGCGGCGTACACGTAGCGGTGCTTACGCCCCGCATAGCCCGCGTGGAGGGTCGGAAACTCCGAGCACTCGTCGTCGAGGATCTCCTCGCGGGTCGCGCCGGTGCGGAGATCGAAGCGCCATCGGTGCCGGCGCGCCTTCATCGCATGCATGTCGAGGCTCTTCATGAACATCGAGATGGGCGTGTCGTCAGCCGTTCGCTCCTGGACCGGCGCGCCCTGGTGGTAGCCCTCCAGGATCACCTCGTCGCCCTCCTCGTACGCGTTCGAGAAGTGGAGCACGTACGTTGGGTCCGCCGAGAACCAGCGCACCTCTCCGCTACCGTCGCGCGGGACGAGACCAAAGCGCGAGCCGAGCTCCGGGAAATATTTTGCGCGATGGACGTTCTGCGCGAGCTTTGCCGGATCCCAGAAGAGCGGAAAATCGCCGATGATGGCGAAGCGCCTCGTGAACGCCATGTCGTGCGGAAGCCGCGGGCCTGGGAGGGCGACCGGGATCGCGCGCACGAGGTTGCCCGCAGGGTCGGCGACGCCGACGTGGCAATAGGGCGCCTCCGCGGAGTAGTTGAAGAACAGGAGCTCGCCGGTCGCCTCGTCGACCTTCGGGTGCGCCGACATCGTCGTGCCCTCCGCGAAGCTCGGATGATGCAGCCTCGCGACGCCGCGTGGCGCGAGAGTCGTAGGGTCGGTCAGGTACGCATCACCGCACTGGTAGAAGGTCGTCAGCGCAACACCGTTGTGCACGATGACGTCGGTGCTCGACGCATCCTTCATGCGGGTGCGCGCTCCCCATCCGTCTCGCTTCGACAGCTCGGGGGACTCGAGGATCCCGGCCCACAGCGGCCCGCCCGCCTCGAGCTCGGCGAGCAGCCCCGCGGTCCTCACGAAGCGATTCCGGTAGCTGGTCTTGCCGTCCTCGAAGCGGATCGAGTGGAGCATCCCGTCGCCGTCGAACGGGTGGTAGCGGCCGGTGATGGCGTCGAAGAGCGGGTTCTCGGTGTTCCGGAGGTAGATGCCCGAGAGATCGCGCGGCACCTCGCCGTCGATCACGTCGAGATCGTACGCGTCGACCTCGGTGACGTTCGGCGTCCACGCGCCGGTGCGGTACGGGTGCGGGTCGTGCGCCGGAAGCTTCGACTCGTAGTGCTTGATCGTCTCGACGCGCATCCTCAGGACCCTTCCCATACGAAGCTCACGACCGTCGTCGCGCTACCGCCGATGTTGAGTGTGCCGAATCGCTTCGCGCCGTCGATCTGCACAGCGCCTGCGCGTCCCGAGACCTGGCGACACGCGTCGAGTGCCATCCGCACGCCTGTCGCGCCGACGGGGTGGCCGAGCCCGATGAGACCCCCGCTCGGGTTCACGGGCAACCTGCCTCCGACCTCGCACGTTCGTTCCTCCACCGCGCGATACGCCTCGCCCGGCGCGGTGATGCCGAGGTGATCGAGCGCGAGGTACTCGGTCACCGTGAAGCAGTCGTGGGTCTCGACCCCTTGCAGGTCGAACGGGCCGGCGATCGATGCGCGCCGATAGGCGTCGGTGATCGCCCCGCGCAGGTGAGGGAGGAGGTACGGGTCGCCCTCGCCTCGCCGGACCTTCTCCGCGAGAGAGAGAGCCGCTGTGCGATGGCCCCAGCCGATGAGTCGAGGGAAGGCCGAGAGGCTCCGGCCGGTGCGCTGCGCATGGGCCTCTGCGAACCTCTCCGAGGCGAGAACGATCGCGGCCGCGCCGTCCGTGACTTGCCCGCAGTCCTGCCTTCGCACGCCTCCGGTGACGACGGGGTTCGCGTCGTCGTCGTCATCGAACGCCGTCGGCCCGAAGGACCACTCGCGCGTCTGCGCGAACGGGTTCTTCCTCGCATTGGCGAAGTTCTTCTTCGCGATGGCGGCGAGGTGCGCTCTGGTAGGGCCGCGCGGGGAGCGCGCCAGGAGCGTGCTCGTGATCTCCGAGAACATGTGCGGCCACACGTAGCGGGCGGACTCGGCCTCGTGCCCCGTCCACGCCGCGGTGCCGAGGTGGCGAGCCGCGACCTCGCCCGGCACGTTGCGCTCCTGCTCGGCGCCCACGACCAGCACGCAGTCGTAGCGACCGGCCTCGATCTCCGCGGAGGCCGCGAGGATCGCGAGGCTCCCCGACGCGCACGCGCCCTCGTGCCGCGCTGCGGGCACGCCATCGAGCTCGGCCAGCATGGTCGCGGGAAGCGCACCCATCTGCGCCTGCCCGGTGAAGAGCTCCCCGAACGCGTTGCCGACGTGGATGCTCTCGACGGCTCGCGGCTCGAGCGCGGCGTCGTCGAGCGCGCCCGTCGTCACCTCGCGGACGAGATCGGCGAGCTCCTTTCCCTCGCGCGCGACGTTGCGCGCGAAGTCGGTCTGCGCTCCGCCGAGGAAGAATACCGGCTTCGACATGGCAGGACGCATCGTAGCATCCGTGAAATCCGTTAGCGTGTCGTCATGAACGGCAAGGTCGATGCGCGCTTCTCTCGCGTCCGTGACGCGTTCGCGGAGGGCTTCGCGTCGCACGGCGAGCTCGGCGCGGCGGTCGCCGTGACGCTCGATGGCGAGCTCGTCGTCGACCTCTACGAAGGCTTCGCGGACCGCGCGAGGACGCGACCCTGGACCGAGTCGACGCTCGCCAACCTGTTCTCGGTGACCAAGGCATGGACTGCGGTCTGCGCGCTGCGGCTGGTGGACGAGGGCAAGCTCGACCTCGACCGCCCCGTCGCCGCGTACTGGCCCGAGTTCGCGCAGGGCGACAAGGGCACGCTCCCGGTCCGCGCTCTGCTCGATCACACCGCGGGCCTCCCGGCGATCCGCGATCTTCTTCCCCCCGAGGCGCTCTTCGACTGGTCGGCGATGACGACCGCGCTCGCGAAGGAGGTGCCGTGGTGGGCACCCGAGACGAAGCACGGCTACCACGCCGTCACGTACGGCTGGCTCGTCGGCGAGTTGATCCGCCGCGCCTCGGGGAAGAGCCCCGGCGCCTACTTTCGCGACCACGTCGCCGGGCCGCTCGCGCTCGACGCGCACATCGGGCTCGCCGAGGCGGAGGACGCGCGCTGCTCTGAGCTCCGCTTCCTTCCGCGCGGTCCACACGCACCTCCGACCTTCGCGCAGCGACTCATGTCCGCGCCGGAATCGATGGCCGCGCGCGCCTTCACCAATCCGGCGGCGCTCGTGATGCCGAACGTCGCGCTCAGCAGGGCGTGGCGAGGCGCCGAGCTCCCGGCGATCAACGGTCACGGCACCGCGCGAGCAAACGCTCGTCTCTACGGCGTGCTCGCCGGTGGAGGCGCGGCCGGCGGCGTCCGCTTGCTCGAGCCCGGGACCCTCGCGCGTGCGCGCACGGAGCGGTCTCGCGGCGTGGACGCGATCCTCGGTGTTCCGACGCGCTTCGGTCTGGGGTTCATGCTGACGGAGCCGGAGGCGTCCTTCGGACCGAACGCGAGCGCGTTCGGTCATCCGGGCCTTGGCGGCTCGCTAGGCTTCGCCGACCCCGAGGCGCGCATCGGCTTCGGCTATGTCACGAACATGCTCGGCGTGCATCTCCATGTCGACCCGCGCGCGCAGCGCCTCATCGAGGCCGTCTACGCCTCGCTCTGAGCGCTGCGCGGTCCCGATCAGCCAACGACGCTCGCCGCGGCGCTCGACCCGCGCCGGTAGCGCCGGACGGCGGCCATGAGCTCGGCGGCCGTGAACGGCTTGCTCAGGAAGTCGGCGTCGCCGGCGGCGAGCAGCGCCTCGACGCTCTGATCCTTCGGGTAGCCCGAGACGATCAAGACCGGCACACGAGGATCCAGAGCGCGGAGGTGCGCGAAGCACTGCGCGCCACTCATCTCGGGCATCGCGAGGTCGAGAATCACGAGGGAGAAGCGCTGCGGAGCGGCACGGAAGAGCTGGAGGCCGGCGACGCCCCCGTTGGCCTCCACGGTCTCGATGTGGACTGCCTCGAGGAAGCGTCGCATCGCGCGACGCACGGCGGGCTCGTCGTCGATGATGAGAATCGGGCCGCTCACCACATCGCGCTTCGCAGAGGGCGGCGTGAGCTCCTCTTCGACCTTGGGTGCATCGACCTCCGGGAGCCGGAGGATCGCGGTGGTTCCCGCGTTCGGCTGGCTCTCGAGGACCACCTCGCCTTCGTGGTCACGCATCGTGCCGTAGATCATCGCGAGCCCGAGGCCGCTGTGCTGCGTCGTCGACGACTTGCTCGAGTAGAACGGCTCGAATGCGTGCGCGAGGGTGTCGGCGTCCATGCCGATCCCCTCGTCCTCGACCTCGATCGTCACGTACCGACCGCCCGCCGCGAGCGTCGTGCTCTCGGTCTCGCCGAGCACGACGCAAGAGGAACGGAGCTGAACGCTTCCTTCGCCCGACATCGCCTCGATCGCATTGAGGCAGAGGTTCATGATCGCCTGGCTGATCTGCGCCGGGTCACCCATCGCGAACGCCGACGGCGCGCGGAGCTCTGCGACGAAGCGCACGCCCTTCGGTGCGGTGCGCGCGAGGAGCGACACGACCTCCTCGATGATCGCGTCGACGCGGAACGGCTCGTCGCGATGCTTGCCGCGCTGCGCGAAGCCGAGGAGGTTCCGGGTGAGGGCGGCTCCGCGCTGCGCGGCGGCGAGGATGTGCACGAAGTCCTCGTGACGGGAGGAGCCCTCGGGGGCCTCATCGCGTGCGACCTCGGCGACGCCCACGATGGCGCCGAGCACGTTGTTGATGTCGTGGGCGACGCCGCCGGCGAGCGTACCGAGCGCGTCGAGCTTCTGGACCTGCCAGAGACGCGCCTCGAGCTCCGCGCGGTCGGCCTCTGCGCGTTTGCGTTCGACGAGCTCGGTCTCGAGGCGAGCGAGCGCCGTCGCCAGCTCAGCGCTGCGAGCCGCCTCGCGGCTCTGCGCCGTCGCCACCGCGGCGAGGTGGTCTCGCTGTCCCATCTGGATGGCGGTGCCCACGACGCTGCTTGCGAGCATGGCGACCGTCATCCACGCGACGTCGGAGCTCGTGCCGATCCGCGAGGCCATCGCGATGCCGGCGACGGTGATGAGTACCATCGCGATCGTCGTCGCGACCCGGTAGAGCGCGACCGCGCCGATGGCGACGGCGTAGAGCGCCAGGTAGAAGAGCTCTCGCGCGTCGTGGAGCACGTAGGCGCTGCCGATCGCGTTGAGCGAGCCGAAGAGCACGCCTGCGTACGCGAAGGCGTGGAGGTCGTTGAGGGGCGCCGGGCGCCGCATCCGTGCGACGATCGCGAGAGCGATGGCCGTGTCGATGACGTCGAAGACCGTTGGCCAGCTCGCAAGGCCCACGCCAGGGCGAGCACCGATCGCGGTCGCCGTCACGAACAGCGTGTACGTGAACGACGCGCCGAGCGCTGCGCGCGAGAGCGCCGTGCGCATCCGAGATGCTGCGGCCTCTCTGCCTATTTCCGAGTCGAGCCACACGTTGAACGATGCATTCTCCGGCCGCGCGGAGCGGCCGCACGCTCTCTATGAACGTACAGACTCGAGGAATCGTTAGCCCGCGCTTCCTCCATTTCGTGATCAGGCCGACTACTTCCTGCCACAGAGGCGACCTCTAGCGGGTGATCCCGTGGGCCGCGAGCGCCTGGCTCAGCCGGACGCCCTGGACGTCGAAGCCGGTGAGCACCTGGTCGTCGTCGACCACGAAGGTCGGCACGACGACACCCTTGCCCAGCCTGGCGAGCTCGCGGCGTGCGCCCTCGTCCTCGTCGACGCGCCGCTCCTCGTAGGTGACGGCGTGCTCGCTCATCCACGCCTTTGCGAGGCGGCAGGCCCTGCAGCTGGCCGTCGTGTACACGACGAGGCGTGACGTGTTCGTCGTTGGCGCGGCGGCGACGGTCGGCTTGTCCGCGATTCGGCCGCTCGCGAGGGCTTCGTAAGTGGCGATGCCGGCTCGGTAGAGCGCGAGGGCGGCGACGATCGCAAACGCGAACACCACGAGACGCGCGAGCGTGCGCCGCACGTCATGCGCGTCGACCTCACGCGCGCATCGTGCGCACGCCCCGGCGTCGTCGAGAAGCAGGCCATGCGTTGCGCAGCGCGCGCGAGAGCCCGACAGGCCGTCGATGGTCATCATGCCAGCGCCTTCAGCAAGTCGCACGCCGAGGTCGTGCCACGCCGGATGTCCACGAATGCCTCGAAATCGCGGGTTCCGCGTCTGTGGGCGCGGCCCAACAGCGTGGGTGCCGCCCAACAGGTGCATTCACTCACGCGTCCGTCGGCAGTGCGACGAACGACGGCGCAACGCGCAGCGACGGCGGCACCATCACGGTCCACTGCGACCTCGGTAAGCGCCACACCGTCCTTAGGCGAGCGCTCCGACGGGGGGTGGGTCCATCGCGGTGCGCGCCTGGATCGACGGGTCACGCCTCGGTCCGTCACGCGCGACGGCGTAAGCCAGGCCGGGAGGGAAAAATGGCTGTTCTCTGCGCGCGAGCCGCGTCCGCGCCCGCGGTACGACGCTTGCTCAATCAAAAAGATACATGAACGTTTTATTGGTTCGGCTCGGCGTCCTGACGGTGGCAGCGCCGCTTGCGCTGATGGGCCTGGTCGGCTGTTCGGATGGATCCGAGGACAGCTCGCTCCGGCGCTCGCAGACCCCTGCGCCGACGCGCACGCCGTCGTCGTCCAAGGGGACGAGGAGCCCGGACTCCGCGCCCTCGACCACGCCACAGCCGAGCTCGGACCCTGCGCCCGCGCCCGACGGTGGCGCGACATCGCCCGCACCTGTGCCCGCACCGGCGCCGACGCCGCCCGCGCCGGGCTCGTGCGGCGCACCCCGATGCTTCGGGCTGATCGCGATGGGGGGCTGCAAGGCGACCGACTCTGCCGGCGTCCTCGTCACGATGGGATGCCAGGACGGCCTGTGCGCGTGCCTCGCTGATGGTCAGACGACGACGACGTTCGACGGCGACGTGAACAGCGTGGACGACGCGCGCTCGCTCTTCCTCGTCAACTGCACGTGCAACTGACGCGCGACGTCATGGACGTGTGCCGACCACGATGTACTGCTCGGGGAGCGTCTCCGTGAGCGTCGCGGCGGCGAGCCCGGCGGTCGCGAGCTCGCGCTCGACCGTGGCTGACGCGAGACGATGCCTGGGCGGAGGCCCGTGCTTCGCGTCGGGCTCGAAGTCGACGACGAACAGCTTGCCGCCGGGCTTGAGGGCATCCCGCAGCTTAACCACGTAGGCGTCTCGGGCGTCGATGTGATGCCACACATCCACGACGAGGATGCGATCGACGGTCTGCGGGGCGAGCTTCGGGTCGTCCGTCGCGACGAGGCCCGGCCGTACGTTCGCGAGGTGCTCGCGTTGCGCTCGCTCGCCGAGATAGCGGACCATGTCGGGCTCGACGTCGAGCGCGAGCACGATGCCGGACGCGCCCACCCCGCGTGAGAGGAGCGGCTCGAAGTACCCGGTGCCGGCACCGAGATCGGCCACCGTCGCGCCCGGCTCGAGGCGCATCGCGGCGACGACCTCCGCGGGCTTCTGCCACTCGTCGCGGGCCGGGTCGTCGAGCTCCTTCGCCCATTGCTCTGCGCTCTGGAAGCGGTGAACGAGGGGCCCGTGCGCGCCGTGCACGTGCGTGGCCTCGGGCCTCGTCAAAGGCATGGGCGCGCCGCCGCAGGCGGAGACGACGAGGGCAAGGCTCGCCGCTTGCCTCACTTGCACTGGGGCACTCCGCTCTGCTCCTTGGTCTCTTCGCCGCCCTTGTGTGCGGTCTGCTTGGTCTGGGCGGCGCCCTGCTTCCAGCGCGCCTTCGCCTCGTCGCTGCCGCCCTCGACGAGCCCCGCGGTCGCCGAGCCGAACGTCTTCACGCCCTCCACGGCGGTCGTCGCGCCGGTCTTGGCACCTGCGACGCCGGTTCGAGCCCCGACCTCGACGTCGTCGATCGCGTCGTTGCGACACGCGGGCGGGCCCGCGGCGCCCGTGCTCGAGCGCGAGGCGCAGCCAGAGCCGAGGGTCGCGAGGAGGACGAGCGCGAGGGGCGCGGCGAAGGTGAGATGCCGCGTCGGATCGTAAGCGGAGGAGGAGCCCATGGGGCCTTTCGTAGCACGCTGGTCAGGGGAGTACTTTACATCGTAAAAGGTCGTGCTAGACCCCAGCCGTCGCATGAGCCGCAGCCTCCTTCCTTGGTCCTCCGCGCTCGCGGTCCTGGCGCCGCTCGTCGCGCTCTCGCTGGGGGCGTGTAGCAGCGCGACCGACGGACCCGCGGCCGAGCCGCCGGGCGCTGAGGGAGGGCCGACGCCGCTCGCCGACGGCGCGCCGGCGCCTCCGTCGGACGGGGACGGCGGCGCCACCACCTCGGACGGCAAGGCGGACCTCGGCGCCGTTCGCTTCACCATCCAGGTCGACTACCGCTTCGACAAGGCGGGCTTCTTCGCCGACCCGGTCCGCAAGAAGGCCCTCGAGGGCGCGTGCCGCATCTGGGGGCGTCTGCTGTCGGACGACTTTCCGGCGGTGCCGAAGGGCACCTACATCAAGGTCCGCAATCCCGAGAGGCCGAACGACCCCGCGGTCGCGCTGACCATCGACTACGAGATCGACGATCTCGTCATCTTCGTCGGCTCGTCGGACCTCGCGCCTGGGATCACGGGCGTGTCGTCGCCGACAGCGGGGCTCTCGGGGATCAGCGATGGCGCGCTGGCCGCGGCGCTTCAACAGCGCTTCGAGGCGACGCCGTTCCAGCCGTGGACGGCGTGGATCAGCTTCGATTCGAACACGGACTTCACCTTCGACCCGGACCCGGAGCTCGGCACGGCGGTGCCCGCGGGAAAGCTCGACTTCGTCTCCGTCGCGCTGCACGAGATCGGCCATACCCTCGGCTTCGGCACCGCCGCCTCCTTCAAGTCGAAGATCAGCGGAGGCGTGTTCACTGGAGCGAAGACCGTGGCGCTCCTCGGCGGTCCGCTCCCGCTCACCGCCGACCTCGGGCACGTGCCGAACACCACGATGTCGGGCGGCCACCGGATGCTGATGGACCTCAGCGACGGCATGGGCACGCGCTATGTTCCGACACCGCTCGATCAGGCGGTGCTCGAGGACCTCGGCCTGCATTTCTGAGCGCACTCCCTGATCGCCCTCTGCTCGGGTACCATCCAGCGTCCATGGCGGATGCTCCCGGTCACGCGACGGTTCCCGAGCCGCCGCTCGGTACAGTCCAGCGCTGGGCGTGGGACTACATCCTCGGCAGCACCCTCGACGCGAAGCTCTCGCCGCCCCCGCCGCCCGAGACGTGGGAAGTCGGCGCGCCGCCTCGCCGTCTCGACGTCCCCGGTAGGCCGTCCGTGCTGCGCGTCGTGACGAAAGCGGCGAAGACACGCGGTCTCAACTCGCCTCACGGTCGCGCGCGCGCGCTCCACACGTTCCTGCATCACGAGCTCCAGGCCGCGGAGCTCATGGCGTGGGCGGTGCTCGCGTTCCCGGAGTCGCCGCTCGAGTTCCGCGCCGGCCTCGTGCGCATCGCGCTCGACGAGATCCGGCACATGCACATGTACGCGGGAGAGATCGCGCGGCTCGGACACGCCGTAGGCGACTTCACCGTCCGCGATTGGTTCTGGGAGCGCATTCCGCGCTGCCCTGACGCCGCGTCCTTCGTCGCCGCGATGGGCCTCGGGTTCGAGAGCGCGAACCTCGAGCACACCACCTCGTATGCTGCGCGCTTCCGCGAGGCCGGCGACGAGGAGGGCGCGCGCGTCCAGGAGGTCATCGGCCGTGAAGAGGTCGCGCACGTCCGCTTCGGCGCTCGATGGTTCGCGACGTTCACCGGCTCGTTCGAGATCGACTTCGTTCGTTGGAAGGCGTCGCTCCCGTCTCCTCTCTCGCCGCTGCTCATGCGCGGTCGTCCGCTCCACCGCGACGCGCGCCGGCGCGGCGGCCAACCCGAGGCCTTCCTCGATCAGCTCGACGCATGGCAGCCGGACGATTTGCCTGGGTCCTGAATCTCGACGCGGACCTCGAGCTCGCTGCGCCGCACGCGTACACGCCGAAGCGTAGCGTGCGCCAGGCGATGCGGCGGTGGACAGCGCTCCTCGCGTCGTCGTTGCTCGCGCCGGGCGACGTCGTCGTAGACGAGTCGACGACGCCGCGCTCCGCGCGTGGGCTCGTCGGGCGAGCATTCTGCCCGACGCCGCGCGCGCTCGCGATGCTCGTCCGCGCGGGCGCCGAGCCAGAGCCTCACCCGACGCTCGAGGTCCTTCGCCTCGTGAACTCGCGCGCGTTCGCGGCTTCGCTCGGAGCCACGCTCCCGGGGGCTGCGTTCGTGACCGACTGCGACGAGGCACGCGCGATGCTCGCGGCGTCGCCGCCGGTGGGGCAGGGGTGGCGCGTGAAACGCAACTTCGGGATGACGGGGCGTGGGCAGCGCATCGTCGAGACCCCCACGGGCGCGGATCTCGCATTCGTCAACGCCGGCCTCGAGGAGGGCGGCGTCCAGGTCGAGCCGAACGTGACGATCGACACCGAGTACGCGATCCACGGGCTGCTCGCCGACGGCGGTGCATTCGACCTGGGTGATCCGGTTCGTCAGCGTTGCGATGCCCGAGGCGCCTGGGTCGCGACCGAACCGCTCGTCGCGCCGAGCGGCGCCGACCGGGAGGTGCCCGCGCCCCTCGTCGCGCAGGCGTCGCTCGTCGCCGCGGCGCTCGCACGCTCGGGATACTTCGGACCCTTCGGCGTCGACGCGTACACCTATCGCGGCAGTGAAGGCGCCCTCGAGCTCCAGCCTCGCAGCGAGATCAACGCCCGCTACTCGATGGGCTTCGCGCTGGGATTCAGCGGCAGATCTCGTTCATGACGCCGTCACGCGCTCACTGCGGCTCGCAGAAGCCGAAGTTGCAGCTCGGCGCCGACGCCGGGCACTCGGCGTTCTGCGTGCACGCCTTGCAGCTCGTTCCTGCCGTCGCGTTGTCGAACGCGCACTTGCAGCTTCGCGGCGGCGTGTACGGCGTCAGGGGGCCCATCTCGGTCTTGCGCGAGACACCCATCGCGCAGGGCGATACGAACTGCTGGCGCGCCTCGACGCTGATGAGGTCGAGCCCCTGGGGCGGCGGGCTGACTCCGGTGAGATAGGAGAGCACGCGCCGCACGTTCGCGTTCGTCGCGAGGCCCGTCGCGGCGTCGACGCGCGCGAGCAAGTGCACCGGACCCCACAGCGGGTAGTGGCCGTCGCGAACGTTCTTCTTGTCACCGGGCTTCACGTCCGGGAGGTAACCGCAGCGCTGACCATAGTGCTGGTACGCAAGCTGGCGTAGCCCGGGGCGAACGGAGTAGTCGCCGGCGACGATCCCGATAGCCTTGTTCACTTCGTCGGCGGTCACGAGGCTGGTGAGCTTGTTGAGCACGCCGTCGCTCGAGCCTGCGTCGATCCCTGCCCAGCGCGCAGCGGGGACGGCGATCGCGGTGCCGAGGAGCACCTGGGTGCCAGAGCCGCCGCTCCGGCGGATGATGAAGTTGTCGTCGATCCACGGAGCGACGCCCGACTTGCTCCCGAAGCCGAAGACGAAGTACGCGGCCTCCGCGCTGATCGACTGCTGCTGGGAGGCGGCCGGGACCACGAAGTTGAACATCTGCACCGGCCCGAGGAAGTCCGCGAACGGGGCCGGCAGCGACGCGAGCGTGGGTCGACAAGAGGAAGGAAACACGTCGGAGATCGCGATGTCGATCGGCGCGGGGACGCCAGCCTCGGTGCCCGGGAGGATGCAGCTCTCCTGCTTCGAGGTCGGCGCCGTGCTCGTGCTGTCGGGGTCCCAGTAGCTGGCGGTACCCGCGAGTGCTGGCGTGCCGTCGAGCATCGCGCCGAGGCCGATGCATGAGCCCTGCACCTTTTGCACGATGGTGATCGGCGCGACGGGATCTGCGAAGAGCACCTTCGCGAGCTCGGCGATGAGCGGCTGGAGGCCGCCGGAGATGTAAACGACGGGCCCGGCAGGAGCGCCGCCCTTGAGCCGCGTGATGGCGTCGCAGTTCATCACCGCAGACGCGTTTCCTGCGGCGAGAAGGGTCGCACCGGCGAGCGCGGTGGAGAGCAAGAGGCGAACGGGAGAGCGCATGGTCATCCTCCGTCCAGATCGACAGGTAGGGGCGGGAGCTCGCCGTTCGGGAGCAGGTTCGTGAGCCGAGCACGGTCGAACGGGATGCACTGCGCGGCGGTGCATGCGTTGAGTAGCTCCGGAGGGGTCAGCGGGTTGCATGGGTAGCATTCGAGCTTGAGATCGACGTCAGAGGTCTGACCGTCTGCGCATCCGGCGCCGCCGTCGACGATCGGCATCGATGTGTCGCCTCCGCCGGCCTCGGTCGGAGCAGGCGTGACGTCGAAGTCGGAGAGCCCGAGCAGCGAGTTGCACGCGAACACGGCTCCCGCCGCCGCGACGAGCAGCAGGAGAACGAGCCGTGTTGCACGCGGGGACCCGCGCCGAGCAGACATCACAAAAACCGTAGGCCCCTGCGCTCGTGAGTGTCAACTGAGGCGAGCTTTGATCGTATGATCGAGGAGCCGTGCTTCGCGCCTCTTTTTCCTTCTCTTTCGCTCGCCGCGCTCGCCGCGCTCGCCGCGCTCGCCGCTCGTGGCCCTCGTGGCGCTCGTGGCGCTCGTGGCGCTTGCTGCCCATGACGCCCGTGGTGGCCGCGTTGCTCTCCGTCGCCGCTCTAACGGCGCGCGACGCGCGGGCCGACGAGCCCACGGCGGCCGACGTCGCTTCGGCTCGGAAGCTCGGTTTCGAGGGGATCACGCTCGCCGAGAAGGGCAACTGTGCGGCCGCGGTCGACAAACTCGCACGCGCCGAGAAGCTGTATCACGCCCCCACCACCCTCGTGCGCCTCGGGGAGTGTCAGGTGCAGCTCGGCAAGGTGGTCGAGGGCTCCGAGAACCTCGGTCGCGCGGCGCGCGAAGACCTTCCCTCGAACGCGCCCGCCGCGTTCGTCACTGCACGAGCGCGCGCGAAGAGGGGCCTCGCCGCCGCGACTGCCAAGCTCGCGCACGCGAAGGTCACCGTGAAGGCGCCCCCGAACGTCACGGTCACGGTCGCCGTGGACTCCGTCACGGTACCTGCCGCCAATGTCGGGGAGGACCGCGCGCTCGATCCGGGACCGCACCTCGTCGAGGCAAGCGCGCCCGGGTATCTCGTCGCGAGCGCCGCCATCAACCTGAAGGAGGGGGGCAGCGAAGACGTCACTCTGACCCTCGTCGTCGACCCGAACGCCGCGACACCAAAGGCACCGCCGCCCACCGCGACGAAGCCGGTCGCGCCGCCGCCGCCGCCCGATGTCGCGCCCAACCGGACCGTCGCCTATGTGCTCCTCGGCGTGGGCGTCGTGGGCGTGGGCGTCGGGTCCGTGTTCGGCCTCACCGCGCTCTCGAAGAAGAACGATCTCTCGAACGCGTGCCCGGACAACCACTGCCGCGTGACGCAGCAGGGCGATCTCGACTCGGCAAAGACCTCCGGCACGATCTCCACCATCGCGTTCGGTGTGGGCGGCGCGGCGCTCCTCGTCGGCGGCATTCTCTTCTTCACGGCGTCGCCTCACGCGAGCACGACTCGCGGGTCCGCCGCGCCGTCGAAGCTCGCGGCTCGCCCGTATTTCGACGCGACGTCGCTCGGCGTCGTCGGCTCGTTCTGAGGCGCAGCGCTCAGTAGCCGAGCAGGTCGCTGGGATCGGCGGGTGGCTTGGTCGTCTGTCCGGGGGCCGTGTTCGGACGCGCCGAGCCCGCGGGCTTCGCCCCCGGTCGCGCGCGCGCGAGGTGGAGCTCGACGACGCGTTCGGAGTCGAACGTGATCGAGCGTTCCTGGGGCTCGAAGCCCACGGCCTCGACGCGCAGACGGTGTGTCTCGCCCGCCGGTCGCTCGATCGCCCCATCCGCTGCGGGGGTCACTGCCTCGCCGTCGAGGAAGAGGGCCGCGCCAGGCGGCGTCGTCCGGAGCGTTAGCCTCGTCGCCCGCGCGGAGACCGCCGTCGATGCGGCGGCGGACGCGACCGCGGCATCGGTGGCAGGGGAGCCTTCGGCGACGCCTGCGCTCGGGCTCGAGCCCGCCGCGCGTCTTGCGTCGCGCACCTTGAACCCGAAGGCGACGGCCGTGAGCACCGCGAGTGCAGCGACGATTCCCCCGATGAAGACCCACGCGCGGCTCGATGATGTCGGCGGCGCGATCGACTTCACCGCGCCCATACCCGTTCGCCCGCCGTTCGTCGCGATGAGCTCGCCGACTGTGGGCACCGACAGCGGGCTGCCGTCCGCGGCGTACCCACCCGAAGGCACGTAGCGGAGGGCCGAGGGCGACGACGCCATGCTTGGAGGCGCAAACGTCACCGCGGGAGACTCGCCGGTCGTGAGCAGCGACGCGTTCCGGAGCTGGTCCTCGATGACCGTCTTCAGGTGCGCGCGATCCTGGGCGAAGGCCCTGCCGACGGCATCGCCGAGCGCACGCCGCGTCGGCGAGAGGCCGACCGACCCGATATACGCGTCCAGATCGGCCTGCATCTCGGCAGCGCTCGAGTAGCGATGGTTGGGATCGTAAGCGAGCGCGCGCATGCAGATGCGCTCGAGCCCTTCCGGGATGGTGGGGTCGACCGTGCGCGGCGAGGGGATCGACCCCGCGAGGAGCTGCGCGAGGATCTGCACGTCCTGGAGGCCCTGCCAGAGCCTGCGCCCCGTGGCGGTCTCCCAGAGGATGATGCCGACGGCGAAGAGGTCGGCTCGCGCGTCGAGAACGACGCCGCGCGCCTGCTCGGGTGCCATGTACGAGAGCTTGCCCTTCACGTCGCCAGTGGCCGTCACCGCGGAGGAGTCGGCGGCCTTCGCGATGCCGAAGTCACAGAGCTTCACCTCGCCCGAGTAGGTCACGAAGATGTTGTGCGGGCTCACATCGCGGTGCACGACGCGCAGCGGCCGGCCCTCGAAGTCGAGGAGATCGTGCGCGTGCTCGAGACCGCTCAGCACGTTGGAGAGGGCGAAGTAGACGAGCGGGGCCGGGAGCGCCTTGCGCGCGCGGCTGAGCGGCTGCCCCTCGAGGTACTCCATGACGATGACGTGGCGCCCGTTGTCCTCGCCGACCTCGTACGTCTGGACGACGTTCGGGTGGTTGAGGCGGGCGGCGAGGCGCGCCTCGTCGAGGAACATCGTGCGGAAGTCTGCGTCCTGCGCCAGGTCCGGCGAGAGCTCCTTCAGCACGACGAGCTTCGTGAACCCCTGAGGCCCTCGCGCCGCCGCGAGGTAGACGGTCGCCATCCCGCCGCGCCCGAGCTCGGCGAGTCGCCGATAACGGCCGATCGTCGCGGTGTCGCCGATGCCCATGGACCCTCCGAGAGTAGCTCATTGCCCGCCGCACATCCCAACCTCTGTAGGATGGCGGTAAAATGCTGACCGTTCACCACCTCGAGAACTCTCGCTCCCAGCGTGTCTTGTGGCTGCTCGAGGAGCTCGGCCTAGAGTACGAGATCAAGCGCTATTCCCGCGACAAGAAGACGATGCTCGCGCCGCCCGAGCTACGGGCGGTGCATCCACTCGGCAAGTCGCCGGTGATCACCGACGCCGGGATCACGGTCGCGGAGTCGGGTGCCATCGTCGAGTACCTCGTCGAGCGTTACGGAGCGGGTCGTCTCGTGCCCGCCGCGGGCACTCCCGAGCGGCTTCGCTACACCTACTGGCTGC
>JANXVA010000060.1 GCA_025351875.1 Myxococcales bacterium
GTCGACGGCCGTGAGGCCCTGGAGCGGGACCGCGAGCTGGGGCTTGTCGAACGCGACCGATCCCGTGCCTGGCGCGACCCACACCGCGTAGCTCGGCGCGCCCGACTTGCTCCCGTTGAGGGTCCTGTAGTCGTTCCGCGCGATCAGCCCGATGAGGTCGACCTTTCCGGCGGCGTTGCTCGGGGCGACGAGCGCGCGCGTCGTCAGCTCCGTTCGTATCGTGCCGAGCGACGGCGCCAGCGCGAACAGCAGCGGAGCGACGGGCTGTCGCTCGCCCGAGGACAGGAGGATGGCGACCGAGAAGGTCGGCAGCGCGGATCCAGGTGCGGCCGACGCGCTCGTGAGGTTCAGGCCGGACCCCGTGGCGAACACCTGACGGACCCCGTCGAGCCGGCCGGCCGTTCGCGGCGACTCGGGAGGCATCGTGAGCGCACGCCCGTAGGCGATCGCAACGTCGCTCTCGGTCGAGGCGGGGCGCGCCTGGACGAAGCCGATGTCGCCGTTCGCGTCGAAGTCGAAGTCACCCACGGCGAGGTGGGTCACGGCCCCGGTGGTCGGGATGGTGAACGGATGCAGATCGATGCTCTGGGTACCCTCGAGCACGTCGATGTCCGGCTCGTAGCGCGATGCGCCGATCACGTCGGGGATGGCATCGCGGTTGACGTCGGCGATCCGCGCGATCGTCCAGCGCTTCGTCGGCGCAGGAACGTTGATCCAGACCAGCGCCTTGCGCCTTGCCGCGGTCTGCTCCGCGGTCTCCACGGGAGGAGGCGGCGGGGCGGAGGCGTCGCCGCCGTCGCCGGCGCCCCCGTCGTTGGGCAAAGACGTGGCCTTCACCTTCGTGCTGAAGAGAATGCCTCCGGGAACGACGAAGTCGATGCGCCTGTCGCGGTCGAGGTTGCCGGCCGCCAGAGGCACGTCGGTGAGGTCATCGGACGCGTCTGCGAGCGGGATGAAGTCCGTTCCGGTGCCGTAGGCGATCCGGACCTTGCTAGCGCCGCCGGCGTTGCTGCCGACGATGATGTCCTGGTGAGTGTCGTCGTCCACGTCGGCGACGAACACGCCCGTGATGGTCTCGCCGGGGACCGTCAGCTCCTTCGGCGCGTCGGTCGACCACGCGATCAGCCCCGCCGCGCCGCCGCCCTTCTTGCACGGCGAGTACACGAGGATGCGGCCGGTCTTGAAGGCGACGACGACCTCGCCGCACGTGGAGGTCGCGTTCTGGTCGAAGATCGAAGCCGAGATCGGATCCGTGACCAGCTCGGTGATCGGTGCAGGGAGCGGCTGTGCGAAATGGCGACCTGGTGTCTGGTCGGTCAGGTCACCGTCGACCGATGTGAGCACCGTGACCTGCGCTCCGGTGGTCTTCGACTGGATGGTCGCCGCCGCCAGGACCGGATTGGCCACCGCCGACACCGGCAGCTCCGAGGCCTTCGTGGACGCGAGAGGCACGAGGAGCGCGTCGAAGGCCTGAGCCGTGAACGAGGGGAAGAGCTTCGTCACCACCGCGCGATCCGGCTGCCCGACGAGGATCGCGTACCCGCTCTGGAACTCCGGTTCGAGCGAGTTGTCGGCCGCCTCGCGCGTACCGCGGAACGTGTAGCCGAACGCGATGTCGGAGCGGCCATCCCCGTCGAAGTCGCGGACCGTGGGAGCCGCGAGCACGCCCGGGAGAACGACGACCTGCGGCGCCGAAGACCCGTTGAAGTAGTGAATTCGTCCCTTCGAGGTGGGCCCGCTCGAGCCGAGCACGTCCTTCTTTCCGTCGCCGTCGAAGTCACCCACGAGCATCGTCGTCACGCCAGCCGAGACCGGATCGCCGGCCGTCTCGAACGCTCCTGTCGGCTGCCGGCAGAAGCCGGAGACGCTGCAGCCCCAGCCATCGGGGCACATCAGCGCCTCACCGCCTGCTTGGGTTCCGCAGAGGAGCCGGCACTGCGACGCGCCCGACGAGGGTGCCCCGCACTGTCCCTTGGGAAAGGCGTCGCAGTCCTCGTTCGCATCGACGACGCCGTTCCCGCACGTGTTGGGGACGAGAGGCTCGAGCGGCGCGCAGTCAATGAGGAGAGCAAGGAAGGCGAAGAAGAAAGGCGTGAAGCGCATACGAGTCATTTCTTGTCGAAGCCCTCGAGGTCGGAGGAGATCGTCTGGCCCTTGGGCCCGACCTTGCCAGCGGTCGCGGCCTGCTTTTCGAGAGCGACCTGGATCGTCGTGCTCGCGGTCGGCGTCACGGCGACGTCGCGGGACTTCCACCCCTTCGCGCTGACGGTGAGGGTGAGCGGCTCGTTGGCCGTGACGGTGAACGGGCCCGGCGTGATCCCGAGCTCGCGGCTGCCCACGGTCACCTTCGCGTCCTTGGGCGCCCCCTCGATGCGGAGCTCCACGGCAGTCGCCGGCACGTTCGAGGGCACGAGGGGCACGGACACGCCCGACTGAGCGCTCGACGCTGGTGCGCGCGGCGCGGAGACGATCCCCGTCGTCGGCTTCGGCGCGCCGTCCCCAGGGCGAGCGACCGCCACCACGAGCACCCCACCGACGAGCAGTGCGCCGGCGGCAACGAGCGCGAGCAAGCCGAGTCGCGGGCGCGAGCCTCGCGGAGCGACGTCGGCCTCGGCGCCGAGGAACGTGCTCCCACCGGGCGAAGTCGGCGTCACGACGGAGATGGGGCGTCCAGGCTGGCCCGAGTTGACGGCGCCGTCAGCCACCGTCGCCGTGATCGCGGACGACGACGAGAACGTCCCCATGACGTTCGGTGCGCTCGGCGGAGGAAGCGGCGCGGCTCCCGCGAGCGCGCCTGCGGCGTTCCCCGCGGCGACGAGCGACTCGAGCGCCTCGCCGACGGACCGCGGGCGCTCCGCCGGCTCCTTCGCGAGCATGCGACGAAGCGGCTCGTCGATCTGCGGCGGAACCTGAGCGCAGACCTCGGAGGCGCGGGGCGGCTCGGCGGTCATGTGCTTGAGCAGCACGTCCATCGGCGACTCGCCATTGAACGGAACTTGACCTGTGAGAACCTCGAACACGAGCGCGCCGAACGCGTAGACGTCGGTGCCCTGATCGACGTCCTTTCCGCGGCACTGCTCCGGCGACATGTAATAGGGCGTGCCCATGGGCGTCCCCGTCTTCGTCTTGTGCTCGCCGCTGCTGCCACCGCCGAGGAGCTTCACGAGCCCGAAGTCGAGGAGCTTCGGCTGGACTCCGCCGTCCTCGTCGAACACCAGATAGATGTTCTCCGGCTTGAGGTCGCGATGGAGAATTCCCTTGCCGTGAGCGGCGTCGAGCGCGCGCGCGATGCCACGGAGGATCGGAAGCGCCTGCCCGAGCGTTAGGCGCTTGTTGGACGCGAGGTATTTGTCGAACGTGGTGCCGTCGAGCAGCTCCATCACGTAGTACTGCCGACCGTCCGGGAGCTGACCGAAGGCGAAGATGTCGATGATGTTCCGGTGACGGATCTGGTTGACCGCGCGCGCCTCGGCGATGAACCGCGAGACCATCTGCGGGTTCGCCGAGAACTGGCGGCTCAGGATCTTGATCGCGGCGTGCTTCCCGATGACCGGGTGGAGTGCGCTGAAGACGGCTCCGAAGCCCCCCTCACCGAGCTTGCCCTCGATGCGGTATTCGCCGACGACGTCCCCCGGGGCGAGCTCCTTGTCGACGTAGGCGTAGGCCTCTTCCGGGACGAGGCCCGAGCCGTCGGCGCTGCATTTCGCGACCGTGTCCGGATACTTCGTCATGCAGGTCGGACAGATCGACATGGTTCGGCACCATCGTAGCAAGGATCGAGCGCGCGCTGCGAACCGGGAAAGAAGCATGTTCTCGTGGCCGATCGGCCGCGCTTCACACCTGGGCGTGAGCCCCCGGACACGGACCTCCTCGCGTCCACCCCGTGGACCTCGCTCGGTCCGTGCGCTCCGTCTGCGTTATCCGACAACGTCGCGTGGTGTGGCCACCACGACGCGGTCGCGCCCGAGGCGCTTGGCCTCGTACATCGCCTCGTCGGCACGCCGTTCGAGCTGGTCGGGGGTCTCGCGCTTGTCCCAGGTCGCGACCCCGATGGAGACGGTCTGGCGCAGCCGGAGGTTGCCCTCGAGCTCCACCGGCTCCCCGTGGAGCGTCTGCTGGATGCGATGTCCTGTGGCGTGGGCCTGCGTCGCGCCGGTCGCCGGCATGATGAGGACGAACTCCTCCCCGCCGCGACGCACGAGCACGTCGATGCGCCGCACGACCCTCCGCACCCGATCCGCAAACATCCGGAGCACGACGTCACCGACCGCGTGACCATGGTTGTCGTTGACCGATTTGAAGTGATCGAGGTCCATGTAGAGCAGGCTCACGTCACCGGAGGAGCGGCTCGCGCGCTCCATCTCTTCGACGAGCCGCGGCGTGAGGTAGCGATGGTTGAACGCCATCGTCGTGTCGTCGAACATGGCGAGCCGGCGCAGGCGAGCGCGCTCGATCGGAGGGGCCGAGCAATTGGCGAGCAGACGGAGCATGAGCTGCTCTTCGTCGCCGAACGCATTGGCCACGGGATTGGTCACGGAGAGGACGCCGATGACCTCACCGCTCGACCACAGCGGCTCGGCGATGATCGACCGCACGCTGAAGGACTGCTGACCTTCGGCTCTCACCCATCGGCTGTCGTGCTCGACGTCACCGATCCGCGCGGGCTGTCCGTGCTCGACGACCCACCCGAGCACCCCTTCCCCGCGCTTGAAGTCCATCGGGCGGTCCTCCTCGCCGGTGCCCGAGCGCGCGCCCGAGAGGAGCGACGTCCGTGTCGTGTCGAGCAGCCGGATCGACGCGTGGTCGGCATGCAACAGGTCGAGCGTCGCCTCGGTCACGGCCTTGAGAAAGTCTTCGAGCGGGCGATCGTCGGTCAGCTGAGCCGTCAGCTGGAGAAGGACGTCGAGCGCGGCGCGCTGGGAGCGAGAGCTGATGGGCATGAAGCGGTCGCGGCGATGCGCAGCTTCCATAGTACGTCCGATGCGCGCAAAAATCCGACCGCCTCGACGGCTCAGTGAAAATCGCGACTCATGCTGTCGAGCGCGGGCAGCTGGGAGTCGAGGCGGTCGAGGCGGTCGGCGATGACGTAGACGACGCTCTGGGGGACGCGCGCGCTCGGGTCGGCGGGCTTTTCGCCCTTCGGGTCGTCCGAGCGCTCGATGCGACCGTGGACCATGAGAAGCCGGGAGGCGGTCGCGACCTCTCGGTATTTCTCGAAGACCGTCGACCAGAGGACGAGATTCGAGAAGCCGAATTCGTCCTCCATCGTGACGAAGACGACGCCGCTCGCCGTGCCGGGACGCTGCCGGCAGATGACCATCCCCGCGACGCTTACCTTCGTGCCCGAACGGAGCGAGAGGATGTCGCGCGAGGAGCGTGTCTTCTTCGGCAGGCGTGGGCGAAGCAGCTTCATCGGGTGGTCGGAGACCGATACGCCCGTGCGCTCGAGATCGAGCACGAGCTGCTCGGCGCGCGACATCCGAGCGAGCGGCGGGCGAGCCTCCTCGCTATCGGTCCCCTCGAACAGGCTCACGGGGCGGGGCGCGACGACCTTCCAGATCGCGTCGCGACGACTTCCGCACAGCTCGTCGAGCGCACCCGACTCGGCGAGGAGGACGAGCTCCCGCTTGTCGAGGCGCGCGCGCGCGGTCAGGTCCTCGGAGCTCGCGAACGGGTGCTCGGCGCGTGCCTTCTCGATACGACGCCCCGCGTCCTCGCCGAGGCCGCTCACGAGGCGGAGCCCGAGACGGATGAGGGTACCTGCCGACGGGCGCGAAGGGTCGGGCCGGCCCGCATCGCGAGAGGGCCTCGTGCAGACGCAGTCCCAGTCGCTCACGCCCACGTCGATCGGTGCGAGCTCCACGCCGTGGCGCTGCGCGTCCTGGAGGATCGTCGAGGGTGAGTAGAAGCCCATCGGCTGGCTGTTGATCAGCGCGGCCGCGAACTCCGCCGGGTAGTGCACCTTGAGCCACGCGCTCGCGTAGACGAGCAGCGCGAAGCTCGCCGCGTGGCTCTCGGGGAAGCCGTACTCGCCGAAGCCCTGGATCTGCTTGAAGAGCTGTTCACCGAACTCCTCCGAGATGCCACGCTCGCGGAAGCCGACCAGCAAGCGCTCGTGGTGCTTCTCGAGCGAGCCAGTCTTCCGCCAGGCAGCCATGTCGCGACGAAGGCGATCCGCCTCGCCGCCGCTGTAGCCGGCGCCGACGATCGCGATCTGCATCACCTGCTCCTGGAAGAGCGGAACGCCGAGCGTGCGCTCGAGGATCGGACGGAGGATCGGGTGCGGGGGGTCGTGCTTCTCCTCGCCGCTGCGCCGCCGCAGGTACGGGTGGACCATGCCGCCCTGGATAGGACCGGGCCGCACGATCGCGACCTCGACGACGAGGTCGTAGAAGCATCGCGGGCGGAGGCGCGGCAGCATCGCCATCTGCGCGCGGCTCTCGATCTGGAAGACGCCGACGGTGTCGGCATTGCAGAGCGCCTCGTAGACCTCGGGGTCCTCGGCAGGGATGCTCGCCAGGCGCTCGATCGCGGTGCCGTGCGCGAGGCCGCGCTTGTCGCCGGACGCATACGACGGGTCGAGGACCGCGGCGTCCCTCACGAGGTCGAGGCATTTCCGGATCGCCGTCAGCATCCCGAGCCCGAGCACGTCGACCTTGAAGAAGCCGAGCGTGTCGATGTCGTCCTTGTCCCAGGGGACGACGGTGCGATCTTGCATCGTCGCCGGCTCGACCGGCGCGACCTCAGAGAGCGACGAGGCCGACAGTACGAAGCCGCCGACGTGGATCGAGAGATGGCGAGGAAAGCCCTGGATTGCCCGGGCGAGCGCCACGGTGCGACGCACGCGCGGGTCGTGCGACGAGAGGCCGATGGCCTTGAGACGCGACTCGCTCACGGCGGACACGCCGTCCCACCACGTGACGACGCCCGCGAGCCGCTCGACCTGCTCGAGCGAGAGGCCGAAGACCTTGCCAACCTCGCGGAGCGCGCTCTTCGCGCGGTAGCAGATGATCTCGCTGACCATCGCCGCGCGATCGCGGCCGTAGGTCGCGTAGATCTCCTGGATGACCTCCTCGCGGCGCTCGTGCTCGAAGTCGACGTCGATGTCGGGTGGCTCGCGGCGCTCCGCGGAGAGGAAGCGCTCGAAGAGCATGTTCGAGCGCGCCGGGTCGACCGCGGTGATGCCGAGGCAGTAGCAGACGGCGCTGTTGGCGGCGCTCCCGCGGCCCTGGCAGAGGATGTCGCGGCGGCGCGCCATGTCGACGATGGCCCTAACGGAGAGGAAGTACGGAGCGACCTCGAGCTTCGCGATGAGCGCGAGCTCCTTGTCGAGCTGGGCCCTCACCTTGTCGGGGACGGCGCCGCGCGTCCCGCTCGTTGCGTACCGTTCGCGCGCGCCGAGCTCGGCGAGGCGCCGGAGAGCCTGGTCGGCCGTCTCGGGCGTGCTCGCCGTGAGGAAATCGCGGTCGACGAGATCGGCGATCTCGTACGGGAAGCGGTATGAGAGCTCCTTGATCGAGAAGCGGCAGCGATCGGCGACAGCTCGCGAGCGCGCGACCCAGTCGGGATGCAGCGAGAAGAGGCGGAGGATCTCCTCTTCGCTCTTGAGGTGAGCCTCCGTGTTGGGGAGGAGATCGCGACCGGCCTCATCGAGGGTCTTGCCCTCACGGATGCAGTGGAGAAGATCGTAGATCGGTTTGTCCTCCGGCTTCGCGAAGAGGACGCGATTCGTCGCGCAGAGCGCCACGGCGTGCGTACGCGCGGCATCGAGGGCGCGCGTGACGCGGACGCGATCCTCGCCGTCCTTGTGGAGGTGCATGGCGATCGAGAGGCGAGGGCCGAACGCGCGATGGAGCTCGGCGATGGGCAACGTGGCATCCGCGAGCGCCCACAGACCTTCGGCGTGCGCGCACACGAACGCCACCGGGATACCGGCGAACGTGTTGCGAGGGAGCTCCTCCTCGTCGAGGTTCTCCGTGCGCTTGGCGGGCTGCGACCGGGGGTGACGACGATGGCTCTCCGTCAGGATCTTGCAGAGATTCGTGTACCCTACATGGTTCTCGACGAGGACGGTGAGCGTGATCGGCCTTCTCGGGAGGTTGTCGAGCGCGCGTGTCTCGCCACCCTGCTCGAGCGTGAGCTCGCAGCCGACGATGACGCGGACGTTCTGCCGCTCCCCCTCCTCCTGGGCGCGAACGATGCCATAGAGGCCGTCGCGATCGGTGATGGCGATGGCGTCGTACCCGAGCTCGGCGGCGCGGACGATCATCAGGTCGGGTGGCGTGGCGCCGGCGAGGAAGCTGAAGTTCGTGCGCGCCGTCAGCTCGATGTACTTGCTCGGGCGCGCCTCGATCGCGCGGCGGAGCGCGAGGAGCTCCTTCACCGCCTCATCGGTCCCCGGCGCGGGCTCGAACGACCCATCCGGCGCCAGGGGCAGCCGCGAGGTCGGGTCGATGCGGATCCGGTTGCCCACGGGTCCATTCTAGCACGAACTGAACGCCTGCGCAGGTAGCCTCGGGGCGCCGCGCGCCGCGGCGATCCCGCGCGTTCCAGGGCTCATTCCTCGGGAGGCGGTGCTCCGCTCGGTGCCGGAGCCGTCGTCGGGGCTGGTGCCACCGCCGGTGCCGCGCTCGTCACTGCAGGCGGCGCTCCGCCGGCGGCGCG
>JANXVA010000182.1 GCA_025351875.1 Myxococcales bacterium
CTATAGTTCATATTGGCGGCGGTCATACGCACTATACTACTTGCTCGACCGCGTGTCCTGGCCTAAGAGAGTCCGACCTCCCATGGCCGACGACTCCCTCCCGACGCTGACCGTTCGCTTCGAGACGCATCCCGACCGCTACGTGCACTGGCGCCTCGAGTTTCCGCAGGAGCACAAGGGCGCGGTCGCGCGCATCGTGATGGACGTGAAGGAGGAGGGCGGCCTCCGCCCGGGCTACCCGCTCAAGCTCAACTCGTACGACCTCGGCGTCGACATCGAGCTCGCTGACGCGTTCCAGCGCATCCGCTTCGAGCACCCCGAGGTGCAGGCCGTCGTCGTGACGAGCGGCAAGGATCGCATCTTCTGCTCGGGCGCGAACATCTACATGCTCGGCAGCTCGACGCACGGCTTCAAGGTCAACTTCTGCAAGTTCACCAACGAGACGCGCCTGTACCTCGAGGAGATGAGCGCGGAGAGCGGCATCCCCAGCCTCTGCGCGCTGAACGGCACCGGGTCTGGTGGTGGCTACGAGCTCGCGATCGCGTGCGACGAGATCGTCCTCACCGACGACGGCTCGAGCGCCGTGAGCTACCCGGAGGCGCCGCTCCTCGCGGTGCTCCCAGGCACCGGCGGGCTCACGCGCCTCGTCGACAAGCGGAAGATCCGCCGCGACCTCGCCGACGCGTTCTCCACGATCGCCGAGGGTGTCCGCGGCAAGCGGTCGGTGGAGTGGGGCCTGGTCGACGAGTCGCCCTCCAAGGCGAAGTTCGACGAGGTCGTGAAGCGCCGCCTCGAGGCGATGGTCGCGCGCTCCAAGCGCAAGCCCTTCCCGAGGATGGTGCTCACTCCCCTCGAGGTGAAGCGCTCCGACAAGGGGGCAGAATACAAGTACATCTCCGTCGAGCTCGACGCGAAGCTCGGCCCGCGCACGGCGACGCTCACGATGCGCGCCCCCACCGGCAAGGAGCCGACGACGCCCGACGAGCTGGCCAAGGCCGGCGCCTCGGCGTGGGCCGTGCAGGCGTTCCGCGAGCTCGACGACGCGCTCCTCGATCTCCGCTTCAACCAGCCCACCGTCGGCGTCGTCGCGGTGCGGACGACCGGTGACCCGAACGCCGTCCTCGAGGTCGACGCGATGCTCTCGAAGCACAGCGGAGACGGCCTCGTCCGCGAGGTCACCCTCCTCATGAAGCGTGCGCTCAAGCGCATGGACATGACGGCGAAGAGCTTCTTCGCGCTCGCCGAGCCCGGCTCGTGCTTCGCGGGCAGCCTCCTCGAGCTCGCGCTCGCCTCCGACCGCATCTACATGAAGGACACCGACGACGAGGACGTCTCGATCGCGACCTCGCCGATGAACGCCGGCGCCTTCTTGATGGGCAACGGCCTCTCACGCCTGCAGACGCGCTTCCTCGGCACGCCGGAGCGCGTGGGTCGCGCGCTCGAGGGCGGCACGATGAACACGAAGCAGGCGCTCGCCGCCGGCCTCGTGACGTTCGCGCCCGACGACATCGACTGGGACGACGAGATCCGCATCGCCTTCGAGGAGCGTGCCGCGATGTCCCCGGACGCGATGACCGGCATGGAAGCGAACCTTCGCTTCGCAGGCCCCGAGACGATGGAGACCAAGATCTTCGCGCGTCTCTCCGCGTGGCAGAACTGGATCTTCCAGCGTCCGAACGCGGTCGGCGAGCGCGGCGCGCTCACGCTCTACGGAAAGCCGGAGCGTCCCGAATTCAACTGGAACCGGACCTGAGAGAGCGAAGAGAAACCATGTCCACCGTCGTCAACGACACGAAGATTCCGAACAACGTCGACCTCTCGAGCGACAAGCGCCTCCAGCGCGCGCTCGAAGCGTGGCAGCCGAACTTCCTCTCGTGGTGGAACGAGATGGGGCCCGAGGGCTTCCAGCAGGACGACGTCTTCCTCCGCACGGCGATCAGCGTCACCTCCGAGGGTTGGGCGAACTTCGACTACGTGAAGATGCCCGACTACCGCTGGGGCATCTTCCTCGCCGACGCCGAGAAGGACCGCACCATCGGCTTCGGCGA
>JANXVA010000193.1 GCA_025351875.1 Myxococcales bacterium
GTATAGTGCGTATGACCGCGCCAATATGAACTATAGTGCACATCACCCGGCGAGGCCGAAGAAGCGGAGCGCGTCCCGCGAGAGGCTGCTCCACGATCTGGGGGCGGCCGTCCGCGCGCGGAGGACCGAGCTCGGCCTGACGATGCGGGTGCTCGCGAAGAAGGCGGGCGTGAGCGAACGGTTCCTCGTGCAGCTCGAGGCGGGCGAGGGGAACATCTCCGTCGCGCGCCTCGAGGACGTCGCCGAGGGGCTACGGTCCACTGGCGCGGAGCTCCTTGCGACGGCGGCGCGCGGGGCGAAGCAGGCGCGAGAGGCCCCTGTGGTCGTCGCGCTCGTCGGGCTGCGCGGCGCGGGCAAGAGCTCGATCGGCGCGGCCGCCGCTTCGCAGCTCGGGATCCCCTTCGTCGAGCTCGACGAGCTCATCGTCCGCGAGGCGCAGATGACGCTCTCGACGATCTTCGAGATCCACGGCGAGAGCTACTACCGCGGGATCGAGCGCGAGGTCCTTCGTCGCCTTCTCGCCGCGGGCAAGCCGACCATTCTCGCGACCGGCGGCTCGATCGTCACCGACGCCGAGACGTGGGGGCTGCTCCGGAGCCGCGCGCGCACGATCTGGCTCAGGGCGGCGCCACAGGATCACTGGTCACGCGTCGTCGCGCAGGGCGACGTGCGGCCGATGCGCGACCGCCCGCGCGCGATGAACGAGCTCCAGGCGCTGCTCACGCGACGCGAGCCGCTCTACGAGATGGCCGACGAGGTCATCGACACCGGGGGCCGGCCGCCCTCCCTCATCGTGGAGAGCGTGGTGCGGGCCGCGGTGCCCGCGTCTCAGATCCCACGTTTCAAGTAAGGATCGTCACTCATCTATGAGTTGCTCGTTCGGTCCGCGAGCTTGCCGAGGCGGAGCCTATTTCTCCCGCGTTTCGGTGGGGGCGGCGGCGCCGGCGGCGGGGACCTCCGGGACGTCGAGCTCGGCTTCGGTGCCCTCGGCGGTAGCGCGCGGAAGTGGGCGGCGCCGGGTGTCGAATCGGCCTCGAGCGCGGCGACGAGCGCGGCGCCATCCTCCTTCGTGTCGACGAACACCGCGCAGCCGCCGCGAAGGAATCGCCCTTCGAGCTGGACCGCGTAACGTCCGTCGGGGCCCGGGAGCTCCTCGCAGTAGGAGCGCTCGATCGCCGCGCGATCCATGTACGTCTCACCGTCGAGTGACAGGCCGCGCGCTTCGGCAGTTACCCGGTGCACGGTCTTGCCGGGCTTCTTCGGCGTCCGTGTCACACCGAGGAGCGCGTAGAGCGCGCCACCGGCGAGCAGCAGCGTGTTGAAGAAATCGGGGCGCCACGCGGTGATGGCGCCGAGCATTGCGAAGACCACCCCGACGAAGGCGAGCAGCACCCACGCAACGCGCCGCTTCGCGACGAGAGCGTCTCGTTCGCCTCATGGCTACCGGCAGTCTAGCTCCGGTTGGTAATCGGCTGGCGCGGGTGATATCTCGTCCGCCATGAGCGAGCTCGGAAGCTACGTCGAGGGCAGGTGGGTCAAGGGCAAGGGCAAGGGCATGGAGCTCGTCAATCCCGCGACCGAGGAGGTCGTCGCCACGACCTCGACCGAGGGCCTCGATTTCGGCGCTGCGCACGCGTTCGCGCGCGACAAGGGCGGCCCGGCGCTCCGCGCGATGACGTTCGTGCAGCGCGGCGAGATGCTCCGCGCGATGTCGCGCGCGATCCACGCCAAGCGTGACGAGCTCCTCTCGATGGCCCAGGCCAACGGCGGTAACACGCGCGGCGACGCGAAGTTCGACGTCGACGGCGCCTCCGGCACGCTCGCGGCGTACGCGGACGTCGCTGCCGAGCTGGGCGAGACGCACATCCTTGCGGACGGCGACGCGATCCAGATCGGCCGCGGCGCGCGCCTGTTCGGCCAGCACGTGTTCACGCCGCGGGAAGGCGTGGCGGTTCACGTCAACGCGTTCAACTTCCCCGCATGGGGCCTCGCCGAGAAGGCCGCGACGGCGCTGCTCGCCGGCATGCCCGTCATCACGAAGCCTGCGACCAGCACGGCACACGTCGCGCACCGCATGATGGAGCTCTTCGTCGAGGGCAACCTCCTCCCCGAGGGCGCGCTCTCGTTGATCTGCGGTAGCTCGGGCGACCTGCTGGAGCGCCTCGGCGGGCAGGACGTGATCGCGTTCACCGGGTCGAGCCTCACGGCCGCGAAGCTGCGCGAGGGCAAGAGCGTCCTCCGCAACGGCACGCACATCAACGTCGAGGCCGACAGCTTGAACGCTGCGGTCCTCGGGCCCGACGTCGAAGAGGGGTCCGACGTGATGAACCTCTTCATCGCGGACGTCGTGCGCGAGATGACGCAGAAGACCGGCCAGAAGTGCACCGCGATCCGGCGCGTCTACGTGCCGAAGGGAAAGGTCGACCTGGTCCTCGAGCTGCTCCGCGAGCGGCTCGCCGCGGTGAAGGTCGGCGACCCGACACGCGACGACGTGACGATGGGCCCCGTCGCTACCGCGCAGCAGATCCGCGACGTGCGTGACGGCGTGAAGGGCCTCGAGGCGTGCGCCAGGATCGTCTTCGGGTCGACGACGGCGGAGAGCCCGATCGGCGTGCCCGCCGGCAAGGGCTTCTTCACGACGCCCGTGCTGCTCCACGGCGCGAACCCTCAGCCGAACGACGCCGTGCACTCGCACGAGGTCTTCGGTCCGGTGGCGACGGTCATGCCGTACGAAGACGTGAAGGGCGCCGCGGCGCTCGTCGCGGCGGGAGGTGGCGGTCTCGTGACGAGCATCTACGCCGACGACAAGGACTTCATTCGCGAGGCGGTCCTCGCGCTTGCGCCGTACCACGGAAGGCTCACGATCGGCTCGTCCAAGGTCTCGGGGCAGTCGCTGCCGCCTGGCATGGCGCTGCCGCAGCTGCTCCACGGCGGACCGGGTCGGGCGGGCGGCGGCGAGGAGCTCGGCGGTCGCCGCGGGATGTCTCTCTACATGCAGCGCACGGCGCTGCAGGGCGATCGCGCGCTCATCGAGGCGATCGCGTCGAAAAAGTGAGCGCGCTCTCGGCGGTGGCCGCGGTGTCTTTAGCCGCACGTGGCCACGCTGGCGGCCCCCCCTCTCGTTCGCGCGCGGCATCCCAGCCGAGCGCGAAACGCGACATGAGGATCCCGCTCACCGCGAGCGTGATGCCAGCGCAGATGTCGACGAGGTAGTGCCAGCGCAGGAACATCGTCGCGGCGATGATCTGCGTGGTGAACAGCGCGAGCGGCAGCCAGGTCCACCTGAACGGCAAGCGCTCACGCTGCTGGAACGAGAAGATCGAGAGATACGTCGGCATCGCCGTGTGCAGGCTCGGGAACACGTCGGTGCGGGCACCGCCGTCGACCGAGTCCACCGCGCTGCGGACGAGTGGCCACCAGAACGAACCTTCGAGCGAGTGGCGGAAGTCGTGCGCGAGAAACGAGTACGGACCGTACGCGGGGACGAACGTGTAGAGCGCGTGGCCGACGCAGTAGAGCCAGATGAACCCGAACGAGAAGCGCGCCAGGAACGGGGAGCTCTTCGTGGCAGAGAGCAGCGGCAGCACGTGCACGGCGATCAGGAAGAAGTAGCCGTAGTAGAAGAACGCGAACCATTCGGTGGTGGCGGGCGACACGAAGCGATCCCACGCTTGCGCGGGCTCGAAGCCGAAGACGCGCATGTCGAGCGCGTAGAGCTCGGCGTCGACCGTCGGCCGTCCGGCCGTCGGTAGGATCCACTGCAGCTGGAGGAACGAGGCGAGCACCGGGAAGCCGATGCCCATCCGGTACAGGGCCGAAGCGATGCGCGGGTGGCCGTCGAGGAGCTGCGAGCGCGTCAGCACGAGCACGGTCACCCAGACGCCGCCATCGAGCACCACGCACTCGATGGCGGTCGTGCGGCGCGGGCCATCGCCGAGCAGGACTTGGATGAGGAGCACGCCGAGGTAGGCGAGGAGCAGCAAATCCTGTGCGGCCAGTTGCCGTAGGAGCACTGGCATCTTCGTCGGGGCCTCCAGATCTCCTGGGTTTCCCGAGTCGAGCTCCACCTCGTGGAACGACTCGCCGCGCGGCGGACGAGCTCCTATCAAGAGGAGCACGAAGAACGCGGCACGCACGAGCAGGGACTCCTGCGGGGGTTCGTCGGGCGGCGGCAAAGGCAACTCGGATTCACCGGGAGGGAGCTCGAGAAGAGGCCCCGGTTTCACAGTCCGTCTCTCGCGCGGAAAACCTTCATGGGAGTGAAGGTTTTGCGGGCGGGTGGCGGTTAGACTGCCGTGGTGATCCGTCGGTTGCCTTGTCTGCTCGTCCTGGCAGGAGCTCTCGTGAGCTCAGTTGCGCGCGCCGTGCCCCCGCAGCCGTGCGAGCTCCGATGGGAGAGCGCGTCTGTTCCGGAGGAGTGGACGGAGGCGCTGCGCGACGTGCGCTCGCTGGTGGCGCGGCTCACGGCGGACCTGACCGACTGCCGCACGCTGTCGGTCTCGCCCGATGACGAAGGCGCAACGGTGAGCTTCACTACCGTCGATGGCCGCACCGCACGGCGTCGTATCGGCGGGCCTCGCGAGCTCCTTGCCCTCGTGGAGGCGCTTCTCGTGAACGGTCGCGATCCGGCGCCTGCGCCTCCGCCCGAACCAACGACCGTGGCACAGACCCACGCTTCGCTGCCAGCGGACGCATCGTCCGAGCCAGGTCCGCGGAGCCTCGTCGCGTTCGAGGCAGGTGAGGCAGCGAGGGGCTCGCCTTTGCGGAGCGAGGCGCCGCGCCTTCTGCTCGGCGCGGGGGCGGGCGTGAAGGGGAGCTTCCCGCGCGATACGCTCGCAGGCGTTGGGCAGGTCTTCGCGGGGGCGTCGTTCGCGCGATGGGAGCTCGCGGCGTTCGGCCGCTGGGAGCTCGAGCACGACGCCCCTTCGGACGCGAACGTGCGGCGCCTGCGCTTCAGCGCTGTCGGCGGCGGCGCGATGCTCGGCCGCCGCGAGCCGGTCGGCCCGTTCATCCTCCTCGCCGGGGCGCGCGCCGCCGTTCTCGCCGCCGAGGAGGAGCGTGTCGGGCACCACGACACCGGACGCGAGGGCAAGGTCTTCGACGATTTCCTCGACCCGCGGCTGGGACTGTATGCAGGATGCATCCTCCTCGAGTCGTCGCGCGTGCGCTTCCGCGTCGAGGTGGATGCCGATGCGGGGCTGGTCGAGCACCGCACGGAGGTGGCGGAGCTCCCGGGCTTTCCGCGATGGAATCTCGGGATCTCGCTCGGTGCAGAGACAGGGCTCTTCCGGTGATGGCTCAGGCGCGCCGCGCACTCGGTTCCGGCCTGACCAGCCTCGAGGATCGCGAGCTCGTCGCGGCGATCCGTTCCGGCAACGTGAGCGGGCTGGGCATCCTCTTCGATCGCTACGGGGCCGACGTTCGCCAGCTGCTGCTCCGTCTCGGCGTGAACGCACGCGATGTCGATGACCTCACACAGGACACGTTTCTCGACTCGATCGTCGCCGCCGCGGGGTTTCGCGACGGCGCTTCGGTGCGGTCGTGGCTGTTCGGGGTAGCCATCATCGTCATGCGGCGTCATCGGCGCTCGCTCGCGCGAATGTTCAAGCGAGTCGAGCGGTGGGCGGCGCAGCGCATCGAGCCGCGCGTCGCGACGCCGAGCGACGAGCTCGAATGGACGGAAGATGCGGCGCGGAGCCAGCGGGCGCTCTCCCAGCTCTCGGCGAAGAAGCGTGATGCGTTCGTGCTGGTGGTGATCGAGGAGCTGTCCGGTGACGAGGCCGCCGCGACGCTAGGCATCACCGTGGCGACGGTCTGGACGCGGGTTCACTACGCGCGTCGCGAGCTCATGCAGCACCTCGAGCTCGACCCGCCGTGAAGGACGACAGGTGCCCCCTGACGTGGAAGGCTGCTGCGCTCGAGGACGGTCGCCTCGAAGGGGCCGACGTCGCCTCGTTCGATCTGCATGCGTCGCGATGTGCAGACTGTCGCGCGGAGAAGAAGGCGCTCTCGGCGCTCTACGCTCGGATGCGCGACGTGACACTGCTCGAGCTGGCGCCCCTCGAGCGCGCTCGGATGCGCGCCTCGCTCCTCTCCCGCGCAAACCAGCGCTTCGTGGGCCGCCCGCGGCCCGCGCGCGCACGATGGGCGGCCCTTGCCTTCATCGTCGCGGCGGGGCTGGTCGGGGTCGTCGCGCGCAAGCGTGGTCTCCCGACCCGCGGTATGCCGAGCGACCTGGCGACGTTTGCGGATCGCGAGGTCGGTGAGGGCGCAAGGTTGGCGGATCGCGAGGTGGGTGAGGCGACGCCTGCGCACTACGAGGTGGTCGAGGCGCCGCATGCGGTGTGGCGGGCGCGGTCGGCGGGCGCCACGGAGCGCGTCGAGCTCGCCGACGGAGCGGCGCGCTTCGAGGTCGGCGCGCTCGGCGTAAACCAGCGCTTCGTCGTGGCTCTTCCGGACGGCGAGCTCGAGGTCCACGGCCGCCGCTTCGAGGTCCACGTCGCGCTGGGGCGAACGAAGAGCGTGAGCGTCGCGGATGGCTCGGTGATCTTCCGACGTCACGCCGCCTCGGAGCTCGTCCTGCGCGGGGGTGAAGGGTGGACACGGACCGACGCGCCGACGGCGACGGTGGCTCCGGTCGTGGCGGCGACGTCACGGACCGAGGCGAAGGCCGCCGGCGCTCCTGCCGTCGCGGCGGAGCCTGCGTCACCGACGGCGCTGAGCGCGCTCGCGCCGTCGAGCGCGCCGACGGGGGCCGACCTGCGCGCCCCGTCCTCGCCTCTCGCGGGCGAGAGCTTCGACGAGGCCATCGGCAGCTTCGTGCACGGCTCGTATGCGCTCGCGGACGCGCAGTTGCTCGCGTTCGCGAGGCGATTCCCGGACGACGCGCGTTGCGAGGACGCGGCGTTTCTCAGCGCAGTGGCGCGCTGGCGCCTCGGGGACGCGCAGGGAGCGCGGTCACGGGCCGAAGCCTATCTGGGCGCGTATCCGAATGGCCTGCGTCGGGGCGAAGCCCGCCACATCGTCGACGACGCGCGCTGACGCCTCCGCTCGGTCGCGTGGTCTCGGTCGCGTGGTCTCGGTCACGCGGCCTCAGTCGCTGAGGAGCACGTCGAGGCGGCGGATCGCGGCGGAGCCGGGGAAGCGTGCCTTGAAGCGGTCGGCGCGCTTTCGTGCCTCGTCCTTGCGTCCCGTCTTCACGAGCGCTTCGACCGCGATGACCTCGCACTCCTGCGTGACCATGCCGTGCGGGAAGCGCTTCGCGTGATCGTTGCAGAGTGCAAGTGCTTCGGCGGGGCGCGACGACCGGAGTGCGTCCTGTGCGCGCTGGACGAGCTTGACCTCTGCTTCGGGGCCCTCGTCTCGCGTCTCCGCGGACGCCAGGTTGTTCGCGCTCGCGCGCGGAGGCACTTTCGCGCTGACTACGCTCGGCGTCGGGCCTGCGTCGAGCTCCGCCAGCGGCTCGTTCGTGCCGCTTCCGTCGCCGGCGCTCGGGCTCGCGAGGGCCTTCGCGTTCCCGCTCGCGTCGGCGCTGGCGCGAGGCGCCTCGCTCGCGACGAGCCCGACGGGCGCACTGGTCTCGACGTGCGGTCTCGACGCCGCGACGGCGCCGGCGCCGGCGACGGACGCGACGGCGATCGCTCCGATCACCTTCACCGCCAGCCCGCCCTTCGCGGCAGTCACGGCTCCGGCGACTGCCTTGCTACCTGCGACACCTGCCCCCGCACTGGCACCGCCGGCGCCACCTGCGCC
>JANXVA010000196.1 GCA_025351875.1 Myxococcales bacterium
GAAGGCGAGCGGGCCGACCGGGTGCGAGTGCGCGAGCTCGACGACGCGCGCGCGAAGGGACCAGATCGCCTCCCAGCGCGCACGCGAGTCCGGCAGCGCGATCGGGCTGTCGGACGCGTCCGACCAGAGGATGACGTCACCCTCCCCGAGGAGCAGCAGGACCTCACGCATCTTCACCATCGCTCGCTTCTACCTTCGTGTGATGACGAGGCGATCGGTGTCGATCGCCTCGCGGATGACGCCGGGGAGACTGTCGAGCGTGACGAGGTCATCCTCGCCCGCGAGACACACACCGGAGTCGATGACCTGGAGCGTGATCGCGTTCACCACGCTGATGAACCGCTCGCCCATGAACTGGAATGCCACCTCGAGGCTCTCGCCCCCGTTGCCGATCGCTCCGAGGCGCCGAGCCGCGAGCATGCGGGCCTGCGCGCCGTCGAGCGCAGCTTCGGCGCGCTCAGTCGCGTTCTCGAGGGTGGGAGTGACGGTTCGGGTCGTGCCGCGTGGGCCGCGGACGCGAGCGAGCGGACGCCCCTCCGCGATCGCACGTGCCCACGCGCGCTCCTGCGCCGCGAGGCGCTCGCGGTCGATGCGTGCGAAGAGCTCACGTGCCGCCGGTTCGCCGAGGTCTGCGAGGTTCGTCGCGTGCGCTGCTGCCTCACGCACCGAGATCGGCGTGCCGAGACGACGACCGACGGCGAGCGCGAGGGCGATGCCGTAGGCCGTACGCAGCGTCGCCGCGACGTTCTTGAGGTCGCCGAGCGGCGCGAGCTGCTCGAGGCGCAGCCGCGCCTCCTCCTCTGCCTCCCCGTCGAAGTCGAGAGACTCGAAGAGGAGATCGCCGGAGTGCCACTTGCGCGCGCGCGCCGTCGCGAGCGGCGGAGGCTCATCGGCCGGAAGCAGCGAGAGGCGATCGAGCACGATGCGGCCCGCCGAGGACACGAGCCACCCGTCGACGTGATGGCCACGTGCCTTCGGGAGGTCCGAGAGATCGGGCGGATCCACGGGTGTGCTCGGATCGAGGGAGCGAGCATTGCGCCCGCTCACCTCGAAGCGATGGAAGCCCGGTGCGGGCCTTTCCCCCAACGGCGCGTCGATGCGCAGGCGTCGGTCCTTGCCGAACACATGCGCGCCGCCGAGGTAGGCCAGCACCACGTGCTCCTTCTTGTCGAGAAATTTCGTGTAGTCCACACGGACCTGAGATTTCTCTACGAGGGGAGCTGCAGGATGGGAGTCGCAAGGACGCGCTCGAGCCACGCGACCTGCGCGCCCGCGGCGCCGCCCGCGGTACCCAGCTTGGGCGCCTCGAGCAGGGCACGAAGGACGCGAGGCACCTGGTACGGGTCCTCGAACTGGTCGATGTTCACCTCGCTGTACGGGATGACCAGCGACCGCGCGCAGTCCTGGATGGAGCGACCGCGCACCCCCGACACGTTCACCATGACGGCGATCGCGGCGGGCTGATACCCGTACTCGCCGAACGCGCGCGCAAGCTGCGCGCCGTCCTCTCCGGCCTCGTCGCCGACGACGATGACGACGAGCTTCGAACCCGCGGGGACGCGGAAACCGGTCTGGTAGAGCGCGCGAACGCCCGACGCGTGCATCGTGCCGCCCCCCGCCTTGATGGAGGCGAGCATGTGCTGCACGGCTGCGCGGTTGGGAGCCTTCGGCTTGAGCACGGTGCCGACGGTATCGAAGGATGCAATGTGCAGCTTCTCGACGGGGAACCCCGCGAGGATCCGCGACAGCGCCTCCTTCGACTTGTCGATCGCGCCTTCCATCGAGCCGGACTTGTCGATGAGGAACATCACATCGACGGGCTGCTCGGCGGTCGCCTCGGCAACCGCCTTCTTCGCGGCGTTGTCGGACGCGTCGACGAGCTTCTCCTTGAGGTCCTTGCTCCGCACGTTCTTCGCGATCTGGAGGCCGCGCTGGTCGGTGGCATCCGCGATCGCCTTCTCCCAGCGCACACGGACCTCGGGTTCGGTCATGAGACCGAGATCCTCGAGCGTGGGCGTCATGATGCGGAGATCGCGATCGGAGAGCGACGGGAGCAGCGCCACCATGATGGCGGGAGTGAGACCGACGTCCTTCGGCAGGCGGCCGACGACGTCCTTGTAGGAGAGCTTCTGGTCGACGATCGCCTCGCAGATTTCCATCTCCGAGACGCCGTCGAAGCGCTCGCGCTTCTGGAGCGTGAGACCCGACATGCCGACCGCGCGGTGTCCGCCGGAAGCCTGCTTCTGCTTCCAGCCGAGCACCTCGAAGAACGCCGGACTCGAAGGCTTGTAGCCGGCCTTGCGCGCGATGTTCTTGATCGTCTCCTTGTAGCCCGCCTTCACGAGGCCCTGGAGCATCGGGAGGTTCTTCTCGCGGATCGCGAGCCAGCGCGTCGCGGCGCGCTTCCAGCGGCCGAGAGGAGCCTTCTTCGATCCGGCGTCCGAGAAGCCGGCCATCTTGTTCAGCTCGGCGATGATCGGAGTCTCGAGGAGCTCGGCGACACGGAGCACGCTCTTCGGCGTGAGCATCTTCGTCGACTTCTTCTCGTAGAACAGGATCATCGCCTCGCCGACGGAGCGGTAGTCGTCGTCGTTGAACGCGACCTCGCCGTCATCACCCTTGATCGGCTGGCCCGCGTGAGGCTGGACGAGCATGAGCGCGGCGCACGCGACCTTGAGGTCGCGCCACTCCGTCTGCAGGAGCGCATAGCTCGCGAAGCGCGCCATGAGCTCGCCATTGAGGCGATGGATGTCGACGAGGCGCGCGTAGAGGCGCTCGGCCGCGGGCACGTGGAGGCCGGGCTTCACGGGCGTCGCGCGCGTGAGGACGTCCTTCTTCGCGCCGCGCTTGGCGTGCCACGTTCCGCCGAGATCGAGACCTGGGCGGTTGTGCCAGAGGTGCGCGGACGCGTTGAGGGTGAGGTCGAGGAGCTTCTCGGCCGGACCCTTCTGGGCCTCGGTGAGGACGACAGCAGTCGTTGTCTGGTTGGTCATGGCGATCCCTCGTCGAGGGCGTCGTTGGCAAGAGACGTCGGTAGAACAGGCGCGCCACGGTGGCAGGCCTGCTTCCCCGAAGAAGCTCGGGGGGTGCGTCTCGTCAGGTGCGAGCGCGACGAAGGTGATCGCGCGCGTTCGAACGCGCAAGGGCGAGACGAGCGATTTCTCGCGCCGCCTCGCCCGTACGTTTCAGCGTCGAG
>JANXVA010000199.1 GCA_025351875.1 Myxococcales bacterium
GTCCAGTCGCTCCAGCTCATCTGGGGAGGTCGCGAGCCGTCCCTGCGGCTGTCGAACACGCTCGATTCGCTGCGCCGTCTTCGCTCGCGCGGCCTCGTCACCGATCGCGAGAGTCGCGAGCTCGAGAGCGCCTACCTCACCTTGCGGCGCCTCGAGCATCGCGTGCAGTTTGCAACCGGTTTGCAGACTCACATCCTCCCGCGCGGCGACCTCCTCGAGACCATCGCGCGATCGGTCAGTTTCCCGGGCGGGAAGGAGCTCGAGAAGGACCTCGACCGAACACGTCGTCGTGTCGCCACGCGCTTCGGCTCCCTCACGCGGAGCTTCGAGGTCGGCGCTCCCGCGAGCGACGCGCACCTTGCGCCGCTCTTCGCCGCGCTAGACGCGGGCGACGAGGCGCTCGTCCTCACGTCGCTCTCCGAGGGCTTGCCGGGGGCAGACTTCTCGACGAGCGCGTCCGCCGACCTCGCGCGGCACCTCCTCGCGCTCGCTCGCCGTCCCGATTTTCCGCTCGGCGCAACGGCTCGCGATCGTCATCCCGAGCTCGCGCCGCAGCTCCTCGAGGCGCTCGCGGACGCCGCCGACCCGGAGCAGGCCGCGCGTCTCCTCGCCGCGTTCTTCACGAGGCTCTCGACGCCAGGGGTGTACGCACGCGCGATGGCCGACGACCGCCAGGTCGTCCGCAAGCTGGTCGGCTTGTTCGGCGCGAGCGCCTTCCTGGGGGAGTCGCTGGTGTTTCACCCGGAGCTCGTCGAGAGCGTCCTCTTCGCCAAGGGGCTGCCGTCGCCGGAGCGCGCACGGCGCCACGTCGACGAGGAGGTCGCGGAGGCCAAGCAGCGGGCCAGCGAGCACGACGAGCGCGACCCGGAGGACGTCCTCGTCGGCGCGCTGCGCCACGCCAAGTCGCGCATCATGATGGAGGTGGGGCTCGCCGAGCTGTCCGGCGAGCTGCTCACCCGCGAGGCCACGACGGTGCTTTCTGCGGTCGCCGACGCAACGCTCGAGCACGCGATGCGCTACGCACTCGCCGAGAAGGGCCTCGAAGGCGGGCTTGCAGTGATCGCCGTGGGAAAGCTCGGGGGCCGCGAGATCGGGTACGGCTCCGATCTCGACATCTTCTTCCTCTACGAGCCGGGTGACGACGACGGCACGAAGTCCGAGCGCTACGTGCGCGCCGCGCAGCGTGTGCTCCGGCTCGTGAGTGCGCCCCACGGCGACGGTCCGGGCTACGAGCTCGACACGCGCCTCCGGCCGTCCGGCAGTCATGGCCTCCTCGTCGTCAGCCTCGATGCGTTCGCGCGCTATCACGGCCTGTGCGCGGACGGCACGGCGCACGAGAACCAACCCGACGCGCAGGACTGGGAGCGGCAAGCGCTCGTGAAGGCGCGCGCCGCGGCCGGGGACCTCGAGCTCGGTCGTCGCTTCTCGGTGCTCGCCACGCAGATCGCCTACGAGCGCAGTGCGCCCGACCCGGAGCGCGTGCATCACCTGCGCATGCGCATGGAGAAGGAGCTCGCTCGCGAGGCGCCTCATCGGTACGACGTGAAGCTCGGGCATGGCGGCCTCGTCGACGTCGAGTTCGCGGTGCAGTGGCTGCAGATGAAATTCGGCTCGGACCCTCGCGTCCGCACGACGGATACCGAGACCGCCCTCGCCGCGCTCGAGGCCTGCGGCTACCTCGACGCGAGCACCGCGGCGGTGCTCCGCGAAGGGTACGCGCTCCTCCGCAGGCTCGAGCAGGCGCTGCGCGTGGTCCACGGTACGAGCGCGAGCCTGATCGAGGAGGGCGCACCTGGTGTCGCGGCGTTGGCGCGGCGAATGGGCTTCCGGGACGGGCCGACGAGCGCATCGAGGAGCCTCTTCGAGCGCTACAAAGTCGTGACCCGGGACGTCCGCTCCGCCTACCTGGCCGTCCTGGGCATCGCCGCGCCCAAGGATCCGCTATGAGGTCCCACAGGGCTATGCGCGGCAAACTCATCTTCGCGTCCGCGGTCATCTCGGTAGGCGGCGCCTGCGGACACGGCGGGGCAGGCGGGACGCCGACCCACGCGTCGTCGGATCCACGCGCGGCGGGCGCTGGCGTCGCGCTCGGCCCTCCTCAGTACGTCGTCGCCGACCCGAGCCCGCGGAGCAACGTGGTCGCGCTTCCGCTCGGCAGCGGCGGCGCGCTCGGTCTGGTGGTCGACAAGACGCGCATCGTCGTCGGCCGCGGCGAGCCGCGCGTCGGCTCCGACATTCCGGAGGCGCCGCTCGCAGGCGTGCGGCCCATCCCATCACGCATGGGCGGCGGGTATCTCTTCTGGACGGAGAACGACCTCTATCGCGCCGACACGTTCGAAGCGCCACTGAAGCCGCTCGCGCGATTCGCCGACGCCATCCAGAACATGTCGCTGGCGCCGAAGTTCGCGCTCGTGCGCACGAGCAACGGCGAGCGCTGGGCGCTCGGGCTGCCGTCCGGCGAGCGCGTCGCGATGGAACCGCTCGGCGCGAGCGACGTCGAAGGTCTCGATGACGGTCGCGCGCTCGCCTTCAACGATTCGGGCGCCGCATTTTCGAGCATGGATGGCGGCGCCCACTGGGTCGACGTCACCTCGCAGATCAAGAGCTCGCCAACGCGCGTCGCCGTCATCGACGAGGAGCTCTGGCTCTTCGAGTCGAGCGGTGGTGCGCTCCGCCTCGAGCCCGACGGTCAGCTCTCCTCCTTCGACAAGCAACCGCCCGAAAAGACCGCAGAGATGCGTGCTCGCGACCCGCGCTGGCGCGGTGCCGAGGCCCCTCTCCGAACGGCGTTCCACAGCGGCGCATCGATCGACGAGAGCACGGCGATCCTCGTCGAGCAGGGCGACATCGTGCGCGTCGACGTCCATACCGGCGAGATTGCCGGCATCCTCAGCGGCAAGCTCCCGCCCGATGCACGATGCGAGGCCGTGCCCACCGCGAACGACGTTCTCTTCGCGTGCATCACCCGCTCGTCGCAGCAGGCGGGAGGCGGACCGAGCGCGTTCGTCGTCTCGCACACGCTCTCCGGTGATGCGCCCACGATCGAGCAGACCTTCCAGGCCCCCGCGCAGTTCTTCGCCTCCGACGACGGCGGTCTCGCGATGGGCGGACCGTGCAACGCGAGCCAGCCCGCCGCGCAGGATCACGCCGTGTGCGTGCGTCAACCCGGAGGGAGCTGGCAGGACCTCGATCTCGCCGCGCTCGCCGGCGATGGCGGTGCGGGCGACATCAACCTCGCGCGCTGGATTCCGCGCGCCGACGGTCACGTCGTGGCCGTCGTCCTCGACCCGACGCCAGGCCTCTACGACCCGCGCACCGGACAGCTCACCCCCGTCGACCAGGCCGGGCGCGAGGCGCTCGCGCAGGGAGCGATGCCCGGTTACGCGAAGTACCGCCGTCACATGGGCGGCGGCATGCTCTTCGACGCGGGGCTCTCTGCGGGCCTCGTCGACTGGAGCTGGTCGCTCTCGGGGAGCGGCTCCGTTCGTGGCTGGCAGCGCCATGGCGGCGCCGTCGAGGTCTCGGACGAGGGCAAGGTCACGCGCTCGCCTTACAGCTTCGATCTCGTCAGCTCCGGTCCGTTCGCGCTCGGGCGGACGCCGGAGGGCCGCTACTACCAGTCCACCGATCACGGCGCGACGTGGGCCGAGGTGGCGGGTCCGCCGTCGGGCGCCTCTGCGGGAGACCTTCGCTCGTGCACCACCGCGGGCTGTGATCTCGGCGGGTTCTACCGCATCGGATGGGCCGCGCGCCCGCCGCGCGCCGAGGCGCCGCTCGCGCCCGCGAAGCTCGCGCCCGCGGTCCGGCGCACGCGTCCGGTCGAGATGTCGTGTCGCCCCGCCGGACCGGCGCGCGTGGTGGTCCTTCCGAGAACGAACAGCTCGCCGGAGGACCTCGGCCTCGGCAACAACCGCCTTCCGGTCGCCGGGGATCGCACCGAGCTCTCCTTCCTCCGCAACACGATCCCGCGCTCGATCGTGAACCCGATTCACCGCGTGCAATCGGGGGACTCCGACAACCCGGCGCTCCGCGCGATGCTGACCGGCTTCGGCACCAGCAAGGACGGCGAGACCATCGAGGTCACGGGGCCGAACAAGCGCGCGAGCGCGCTCCGGCGAGCGTTCACGTTCGTGCCGCCGTTCGACCCCGCTTCTCCCGTGAAGAAGGCCGTCTTCGCGATGTCCGACGTCCTCGCCGTAGGGCGTTCCGCGGGAATGACGAACGACGAGATCTTGTCCGACGACATGACCGAGAACGGCGACGTCGTTCCGGTCACGCCGACGGACCCGGGGGCGGCAGGCGAGGTCGCGTTCCACAGCGAGCGCGGTCTCCTCGTGCGCGTGCGCGCCGGCGAGCGCGTGAAGGTCGCGATGAGGCCGACGCAGAACGAGGGCGTCGTCGTCTCGGGTGTCGCGCTCTCGAACGACGAGAGCGCGTTCCTCGAGGTAGAGAGCGGCGGGGTCGGTCATGTGTTCAAGGTGAATGCGAGCGGCATCACGGATCTGTTCGACATCAACCCGACCGCAACGGATGCGATGTTCTATCCGGCGAACCCCGATGCGCTCGCGGTCGGTCCGCGCGGTGATCTCGCGATCGTGCGCACGGGCAGCGGGAGCGATCCCGCGTCGGCGAACGATCCTGCGCTGCTGCTCGTGTCTGCGATGCCGCCGGTGGCGCTTGCGCCGTGGTCGTCGCTCCGCCTCGCGGACGACCCCGCGTGCAAGGAGCCCGGCTGGCGGACCACGCTTCAGGCGATTGCGCCGTGGATCCGCGTGACGACGCCCGAGCTCCGTGCCGAGGACGTTCCGATGATCGCGCGCGTGAAGTGGTCCGACAAACGCGTGTGCCTGGAGGGCTTCGAGGTGAAGCTCCCCGACGTCACCGTGCGTGTGCCTGGCGCCACCAGCTCGGAGTCGATCAAGGTCGCGTCGTGGCTCGTCGCGCGCGGCGGCACCTATGCGCGCGTCGGCGTCGCCGAGGGCGTCGAGTGGCGGCAAGCCCTCGATTGCACGATGGTGGTTGGTAAGCCGTGAGAGGGGCTTGGGGGGTGGGCACGATCGAGGTCGCTGAGAGGGAGAGCGGGCACGGGCACGTGGAGA
>JANXVA010000021.1 GCA_025351875.1 Myxococcales bacterium
CGGCGGTGACGACATCGACAACCTGATCATCGACTGGCTCGCCGCCGAGTTCAAGAAGTCGCAGGGCATCGATCTCCAGAAGGACAAGATGGCCCTCCAGCGCCTCAAGGAGGCCGGCGAGAAGGCGAAGATCGAGCTCTCCTCGACGCAGGAGACGTCGATCAACCTTCCGTTCATCACGGTCGGCCCCGGCGGCCCGGTCCACCTCGACATGAAGCACTCGCGCGCGAAGCTCGAGCAGATGATGGCGCCGCTCATCGAGCGCTCGATGGAGCCCGTGAAGAAGGCGCTCCAGGACGCGAAGAAGAGCGCGAAGGACATCGCCGAGGTCGTCCTCGTCGGCGGCTCGACGCGCATCCCGCTCGTGAAGGAGACGGTCAAGAAGTTCTTCGGCAAGGATCCGCACCAGGGCGTGAATCCGGACGAGGTCGTCGCGATCGGCGCGGCGGTCCAGGCCGGCGTTCTCTCGGGCGACGTGAAGGACATGGTCCTCCTCGACGTCACGCCGCTCTCGCTCGGCATCGAGACGCTCGGCGGAGTCATGACGACGATGATCGGTCGCAACACGACGATCCCGACGCAGAAGAAGGAGATCTTCTCGACGGCGACGGACAACCAGCCGTCCGTCGAGGTGCACGTCCTCCAGGGCGAGCGCACCGAGGCGCGCTACAACCGCACGCTCGGCAAGTTCCACCTCGAGGGAATCATGCCGGCGCCGCGCGGCGTGCCGAAGGTCGAGGTCGCGTTCGACATCGACGCGAACGGCATCCTCTCCGTCCACGCCAAGGACATGGCGACGGGCAAGGACCAGAAGATCACCATCACCTCGAACTCCGGCCTCAACGAGTCGGACATCCAGCGCATGGTGAAGGAAGCGTCCGAGCACGAGGCCGAGGACAAGGAGCGCCGCGAGCAGATCGAGCGTCGCAACAAGCTCGATAGCCTCTGCTACACGCTCGAGAAGATGATCTCCGAGAACAAGGAGAAGCTCCAGGCGGCGGACATCACGACCCTCGAGGGGCTCATCAAGGACGGCCGCTCGGCCATCGAGAAGCAGGACGACGCGCTGGTGAAGGACATTCTCGAGAAGCTCGAGAAGGAAGCGCACCGCCTCGCCGGCTCGATGTACCAGAACGCGGCTCCGGGCGCGGACGGTGGCAACGGCGGCGCCGGCGCGAGCGGCGACGGCGGCGGGCCTGGCGCGGGCGGCGAGGGCAAGAAGAAGGACGGCGGCGTGATCGACGCCGAGTTCGAAGAGACCTCGACCTGAGCGTCACGACCCGCTGATCGCGGATCACGACAAATGAGCGGAGGCGCCCTCGGCGTCTCCGCTCGTTCACTTTGTCCTACGTAGCGCTCTCGCCGTCGTCGTCGGCCTCGGCGTCTTCGCCTTCGTCCGCAGTGTCCTCGCCCGCATCGAGCTCGTCGATCTCGTCGGCGGCAACCGCGTCGATCGCAGCCTGGAGCTCATCGTCGCTCGCGTGGAGCTCGACGACCTCGGTCTGCTCGACGATCCAGTCGGCGAGCTCCCCGAGGTCTGCGTTCTCGTTCAGGCGCTTCGCGAGGCGCGTCGCGAAGGAGTGACGTGCCCGCGACGTCGCGAGCTCGAGCAGCTTGCCCTCGATGAGCATGTCCGTCAGCGAGAGGCAGCGCTCGGTCGTCCAGTCCACGTCGTTCGAAGGGCCGTCCACGATGCGGCAGACTACTCAAACTTCGACGCGAAGCGAGTTTTTGCGCACGATTGTGGGCACTTGTGTGCCCCCACCCCGGGGCGGCCGCGCAAGGCAAGACTGCGCGCGCCGGCAAGTATGCCACACCCGCGCGCTCAGCCCCCGAACCGCGAATCGATGCGAACTCCCTCGTGATGGACCGTTCGGGATCGAGCGCCGCAGGCTTTCGGCCTCGCCTCGGCGCGCATGGATCGTGCTCGTGGGTCGCTACCTCCAGGCTCATCCGCGACCCGCGTGCGGCAACGACCCGCGTAGCAAGTACGGTGTCATCAGGTACCTTCGAACGAGATTTCGCCGGCTGGAGCGCGCGGAACGGGGACGAGGAAGGACAAGCGCGAATGATGGCCGATCGACCGTCGAGACCCCGGACGCGCGCGGCGTCTCAACGTCACTCGGTGCCGCTCGAAGTCCTCGTCGTCGACGACGATCAGGCGACGCGCCTCAGCCTCGCGTTCGCTCTCACGGACGCCGGACACAAGGTCGTCGAGGCGTGTGACGGAGAGGAGGCCATCGCGCTCGTCGCCGAGCGCATCTTCGACGTCGCCATCCTCGATGTTCGCCTGCCGAAGGTCGACGGGCTCACCATCTTCAGGCGCCTCCGCCAGCGATCTCCGAGCACGTCGGTCATCCTCATGACGGCGTTCGCGACCGTCCGCGATGCCGTCGCCTCGCTCCGTGACGGGGCCTACGACTACGTCACCAAGCCGTTCGACCCGGAGGAGTTCTCGCTGCGCGTCATCGGTCACATCGCCGAGCACCGCGCGCTCCGTCAG
>JANXVA010000300.1 GCA_025351875.1 Myxococcales bacterium
GTCGACGCGCTCGAAGTAGCCGAGGGCGACGATGCGTCGCTTGCTGTCCTCGAGCTTCGACTCGGAGAAGAGCTGGCCTTCCTCGATCTCCATCTCGCGACGCAGGACCTTGTCGCGCGTCTTCGTGTTGCCCTTGATCTCGATGCGCTCGACGTGGACGAGCGGCCCGCGGCGAATCGGGACGATGATGTCGACCTCCCGCTTGACCGGATCGAGCTCGGTCTCCGGCTCGGCCTCCATGTTGGCGAAGCCGGCGTCGCGATAGAGCGTGCGGACGCTCTGCAGGTCCTTCACGAGCTCGGCGCGGTTGAAGTAGTCGCCGCTCTTGGCGCGAACGAGCTGGCGGAGTGCGCGGCGTCCGCCGAGCGGCTCGATCTCTTTGCCGTCGGCGTCGCGCTCGTAGATCTTGAGCTGGCGGATCTTGAAGCGCGGCCCCTCGTGGATGAGGAGCGCGATCTCGATTCCCTCGCGGTCTGGCGTGAGCATGACGCGCGGGGTCCCGACCTGCACGTTCATGTAGCCCTTGTCGTAATAGAGGGCGTTCAGGAGGAGGACATCGCGCTCGAAGACGTCCTGTCGGTACGGTCCGCCGGATCCGAACGAGAAGATCGAGCCCTGGCCCGTCTGCATGACGGCGCGCAGGTCGTCGTCCGGAACGCCGTAGTTGCCGACGAAAGTGATGCGGCGAACGGTGACCGGCGAGTGCTCGGTGATCTTGAATTTGACGATCACCTCGTTGTCGCGCTGCGGCTCGACCGTGCTCTCGACGTCGGCGAGGAAGTAGCCCTTCTCCGCGTACGCATCCTTGATCTTCTGCACGCTGCGGCGCACAGCCGGCACGCTGAGGATCGTGTTCGCCTTGACCTCGATGGCCTCCTGGAGCTTGTCGTTCTCGATCTCGCTGTTGCCTTCGAACTCGATCGACTTGATGTTCGGCCGCTCGCGGACGAGGAAACGCAGGATGACGCCGCGATCCTCGCGGGTCATGTCGACCTCGACGTCGTCGAAGAAGCCAGAGTCCCAGAGGGCGCGCACGTCGCTCGCGAGGTTGTCGGCCTTGAAGCCGTTGCCCGGCTTCTCGCGGAGGTAGCTGACGATGTCGTCCTTCGCGACGCGGCGGTTGCCGCTGATGTCGAGGCGGAGGATCGGCTGGCCATCGGCCTTCTCGGCCTCGCTCTGGGCGATGTTGATGACGGGGCCGGCGGCCTGGGTGCCTGGAGTGCCCGACGCGGGGCCACCGCCGTCGGGATCGCCAGCAGGGGTCGAGGGCTCCGCGCCCGCGTCGCCGATGCCATTGGCGGCCGGCTTGGCGCCCGCGTCGCCGATTGCGGCAGGCGCCTTCACCCCGGCGTCGGCGGCCTGTGCGCTCGCGAGCCTCGCAAAAGTCGAGGCGCCCGCGAAGAGCAGAGCCGCCATCGCCAGGATCCGGAGAACGCGCGCGAGGGGCGCAACGGGCTTCCGCCGCCCGCGCGATCGGGGCTCACGCGATCGGGCGATGTGCGGAGAAAGCATCGGAGGAAGGCGAAGCGAGGCGTTTCAGTACCCGAGTCACGCCTCGTAGGTCAATCGACCTTGCGCTCCAAGCACGAAAGAATTTCGTCACGATTTGCGTTGCTTGGGCGCGCTGGTTGCCCTCAAAAGCCGCGCGCGCGGGCTTCGCCGAGGAGCCTGCCGAGCCCGGGCTTCGCCTGGCTGCCGTCGCGGAGGCCCAGGGACCCCAAAAAGCCGAGGAACGCCGCATCGGAGCGGCCGTATCGCTGCGCAAGCGCCGCCGCCGTCGCAGGATCGCTGTCGACGAGCTCCCGGACGGTGACCACCGAGAATCGAGATGCATGGCGGTCCCAGCTGCCGAACACGGCCGAGACGAAGGCGGCCTGCGCGGTCGCGCTGCCGGCGCACGCCGGGTCGGTCGGGTAACCGACCTCGCGAACGACGACCGGCTTGCCGGCGGGCAGGGCCGCCACGAGCGCGTCGAGATCGGCGGCGACGGCGTCGACGGGACGGACCTGCGCCGCGGCGTCGAGCGGGAGGTAGGTGACGCCGATCACGTCCGAGGCCGCCCACGCGGCGGCGAAGCGAGCCTTCGCGGCGATCGCGCCGCTCGCGCTGACGACGAAGCCGACCTTCACCTTGGGCCTCGACGCGTGGACGTGCATGGCCGCCCGCGCGACGAAGGTGGCGAAGGCGGCGTGCTTGGCGACGTCGTCGCCGAGAGGTACGTCCACGTTGCTCGCGAAGAACAGCGCGGTGACGCTCGTGTCGGGGAGCTGGTCGAGCGCGTAGTCCGTGAGGCGGTCGTAGCGAGCGGCGAGGGCGGCGTCATCGAGCGCGAGGCCCGCGAGCTCCGCGGGCGCGCGCGTCCCGCCGACGTCGAGGGCGTCGAGGGTGACCGTCGCCCCCATGCGCTCGTCGGGA
>JANXVA010000304.1 GCA_025351875.1 Myxococcales bacterium
GGGCGTCCGTATCCTCGACGTCCTCGACGTCCACATCTACCCGCAGGCCGACAACGTCCAGGGGCCTGACGGGAAGGGCGGCGACGGCGGCGGCGAGACCGACCGCAAGACCAACGACCTACGCTTTCGCACGACGCGCTCGCTCTGGGATCGCGACTACGTCGACGAGTCGTGGATCAAGGAAGCCGTCTACCTGATCCCGCGGATGAAGGACCTCATCGCGCAGAACTACCCGGGCAGGGGATTTCAGATCGGCGAGTACAACTTCGGCGCCGAGACGCACGCGGCGGGCGGCGTGGCGCTCGCCGAGGTGCTCGGTCGCTTCGCGCTCAACGGCGTGAGCCACGCCTTTTACTGGACGTACCCGAAGAAGGGGACGCCCGCGTACTGGGCCTTCCGCGCGTACCGGAACTACGACGGCAAGGGTGGGCACTTCCTCGAACGGATCGTTCCTTCGAGCTCACCGAGCGGAACCTCGATCTATGCCTCACGCGACGAGAGCGGGAAAAAATGGGTGATCACCGCGCTCAACTTCAGCGCCGATCGCCCCGAGCCGGCAAGCATCGAGCTGAAGGGCTGCGTGAGTCCCGGGGCGCTGAAGTCGTTCGTCTATACGGGCGGAGATCAGGGCTTCGTACCCGGCGACGTGAAGCTCGAAGGGAGCGCGCTCAAGACGAAGCTTCCGCCTTACTCGATGACGGTGATCGAGCTGGCTACCCAGTGAGCCTCGGCGCGAGGGTCGGTTACGCGGCCTTCTTGTCGGCGAGCTCGGTGAGGAGCTCGTCGAGCGCCTGGCCGACGGTGGAAGCGAGGCGGCGCGGGACCGCGTTCGTCTCGGCGAGGAGCTCCCTGAGCTTCGTCGCGGCGGACTTGATGTCCCTCTTGTCCTTCGTCTTCTTGTCGGCCTCGCTCACCGGGAAGAGCGAGTCCTTGTAGAGGCGAGCGACGGTCGCCATGGGGACGCCCTCGTCGAGGACCTTCTTGCGGACCTCGCTCATGGTCTCCGCGGAGACGGTGTGGTCGCCGCCTTCGCTGACGCTCTGCTCGTTGCGCTCCTCGGCACGGCGCAGGAAATCGATGGCCTGGTAGCTCGGGACGAAGTTCTCGCACGGGTCGCGGCGAAGGACCTCGGGCGCGCTCTTGCGCAGGAACATGAACGAGCCAGTGAGCTTCTCGACCGTGTCCATGCGGAGCTTCAGCTCGGCCTTCGCGTAGGCCTCGAACGTCTCGTAGCCCCACTTCTCCCAGCTCTTGCCGCGGCGGACCTCGCTCAACGCCTCTCCAAGCTCGAGCCAGCTGCGCTTGAAGGCGCGCGTGCGACGCAAGACCGTGGCCCGCTCGGGGTCATCGGCGTGTTGCTCTTCGAGTTCGGCGAGGGCGCGATCGACGTTCGTCTGCTCCATGGCCACGCGGGATACGAGGCGCGGAGGACGCGCGCAACCGTGCGGCTGGGGAGGGCTTGTGGAGAGCTACGAGCAGCCCTGTGGACGGCGTGTGGACAGGGACGCGCACCCGCGCAAATGCGTGCGGGACAAGGGTGTGGACGAGAAAAATGCGCCGAGCCTCACGAAAGCGTCAGAGCAGCGGGGACAGCACTCGCGCGCCGGCCTCGGCCATGCGCCAGCCGAGCGGGACCACGAGCCTCGTCCCCGCCTTGATCTCCTTCGACTTGGCGAGGTCCTTGCGGAACTGCGCGCACAGGTTCTCCGCGTGCTCCTCGCCGTAGAGGACCGCGGTGACCTCGAAATTCAGGCGAAAGCTCCGGTTGTCGATGTTCGCGGTGCCGACCGAAGCGAAGAAGTCGTCCACGACGAGGGTCTTCGAGTGGATCATCGTCGGCAGGTACTCGTAGACGCGCACGCCCGCCGCGATCAGTGTGTCGTAGTAGGAGCGTGCCGCCGCCGTGACGATGAGCGAGTCGCTCCGGCGCGGGACCAGCACGCGCACGTCCACGCCGCGCATCGCCGCGGTCGTCAGCGACGTCAGGACGGCGTCGTCGGGCACGAAGTAGGGCGTGGTCACGTAGACGCGCTCGCGTGACGTCGCGATGGCTGCAAAATACAACTTCTGGATCGGCTCGACGTCGCGGTCCGGACCCGAGGCAACCACCTGTACGAGATGCTTGCCGGTGCGCGTCTGCGTCGGGAAGTACTCGCGGTCGCGCGCCGCGAACGCGGTCACGTAGTACCAGTCGTCGAGGAACGTGAGCTGCAGCCAGCGCACGGCGTCGCCCGTGATCTTCACGTGCGTGTCGCGCCATGGCCGCTGGTGGCCCTTCACCTGGTTGCGCATGTCGCGGCGGACCTCGCTAGCCTTCTGCGGGCCCTCCGTGGGCAGGATGTAGTCGTCGGAGATGTTCACGCCGCCCGTGAACCCCACGACCCCGTCGCAGACCACGATCTTCCGGTGGTTCCGGAAGTCCATGCGGCTCCGGATGCGCGAGAACGTCACCTCGTTGAAGCGTGCGAGCTTGATTCCCGCCGCGCGCATCGGCTTCGTGAACTTTCGCCCCATCGCGCTCGATCCGACGTCGTCGACGAGGAGACGGACGGTCAGCCCCGCCTTCGCGCGCTCGATCAGCGCATCGCGAAAGCGCTCGCCGACTCGGCCTGGCTCGAAGATGTAGTAACCGACGTGCACGTGATGCTTCGCCGCGCGGATCGCGGCCTCTATCGAGTCGTAGGCTTCGGCGGCGTCGTGAAAGATCTCGACGCTGTCGCACTGGCTCGCCGGCGGCTCGCCCGCGCGCTTCACGAGATGAACGAGCTGCTCGACACGGGGATCGTACTGCGCAGGCGGGGGCTCGCTCGCGCCGAGCGGCGTCGAGGCCGTGACGGCACCGCGCGCGCGCCTGTGCTTGAGCCGCTTCCGAAGGAGCCTCCGCGGCCCGAACATGAAGAACACGAAGAAACCCACGTAGGGCAGGGCGATCAGCGCGAGGATCCAGGCCAGCGTCGCGACGGGCGAGCGCTTCTCGAACAGGATCCACGTCGCGAGAACGACGACGTAGACCAGCTGCGCGACCGTGAGGATCGTGACGAGCACGCCACTTCGAGAGTAATGGAGAACACCCCCGATGCGTACGCTCGTTTGGTTTCGAGGCAAGGATCTACGGCTCGCCGATCACGCGCCGCTCTTGGACGCGGTCCGCCACGGCGAGGTGGTGCCGATATTCGTCGTCGATCCGTACTTCTTCGCGCCCGAGCGCGCGCAGGAGATGCCGAGCCGGATGCAGTTCCTCGTCGACTCGCTCGGCGAGCTGGCGACGTCGATCGAGGCATGCGGATCGCAGTTGCTCTTCGCTCACGGCAAGAGCGTGGCGATCGTCCCGGAGCTCGCGCGCGCGTTCGCGGCCGAGCGCGTCGTCGCCCATCGCTGGAGTGAGCCCTTCGGAATCGAGCGCGACCGTCGTATCGCCAAGGCTCTTGCGGAGGGCGGGTCGCGACTCGAGCTCTTCGAAGGCGAGACGCTCGCGACGCCCGGCCAGATACTCACCGGCTCGGGGACGCCGTTCTCCGTCTTCACGCCGTTCTCGCGCGCCTTCGTCAAGGCGGTGACCATCGGCGCCCCGCGCCCCGCGCCGAAGACGCTCCCGCCGCTGCCGGCGATCCCTGCGGCTGCGAAGAAGCTCCTCGGCAAGGCGCCGACGCTGGGGTCGATCGGCGTCACGCGAAACGAGCTCGTCGTCGCCGGTGGCGAAAAGGCCGCACGCGCGCGCGTCACGACCTTCCTGAAGCACGCCGCCGCGAAGTACGACGAGGGGCGCAACGCGATGGGCGTCGCCGGCACGAGCCGCGTCTCGCAGGACCTCAAGTTCGGGACGCTGTCTGCGCGCTCGGCCTGGCAAGCGACGCGACACGGCCTCGAGGATCATCCGAAGGCGTGGCGCACGTTCGCGAACGAGCTCGTCTGGCGCGAGTTCGCGTACGACGTCCTTCGCTCGAGGCCCGCCGTGCTCGAGCATCCGTTCAAGCCTGCGTGGGAGCGCTTCCCGTGGCGCAAGGACGAGGTCGCGTGGCGCGCATGGGTGGAAGGAAAGACCGGCTACCCCGTGGTCGACGCCGCCGCACGGCAGCTCCTCGGCGAGGGCTTCGTGCACAACCGTGCGCGCATGATCGCGGCGAGCTTCCTCTGCAAGCATCTCCTCCTCGACTTTCGGCTCGGTGAGGCTCACTACATGAAATACCTCACCGACGGAGACTGGGCCGCGAACGATCTCGGCTGGCAGTGGTCGGCTGGCTGCGGGGTCGACGCGCAGCCCTGGTTCCGCGTCTTCAACCCGGTCACGCAGGGCGAGCGCTTCGACGCCGACGGCGCCTACGTCCGCCGGTGGGTCCCCGAGCTCGCGAACGTACCGTCGCGCTGGATTCATAGCCCGTGGCTCGCCCCGCCGCTCGAGCTCAGGGCGCTCGGTGTGAATCTCGGCCGCACGTACCCGGCGCCGATCGTCGAACATTCCCTCGCGCGCGGACGGTTTCTCGCCGCTGCGGAGGGCCACCTCCGTCCGGCTGGTGGGGTGCAGGGCAAATCGTAGGGTGGCGCTCGGAACCGGAGGTGCCTACGCTATCGGCATGCTTCCCGAGACGCGCGCGACCAGCTACGCGCACGATCCTGCCCTGGGCACCGTCGTCGTGTACTCGAAGCCAGGCGCGAGCCCGGAGCTCAACGGCGATCTGCCGGCGACGCTCCTGCTCGACGGCAGCGGTCACCTCGTCGGGATCGACGTGGCGCCCGAGAGCCCGAACCGCCTGGTCGTCATGCTCGGCCCGCACGAGAGCGTCGCGAGCACGCGTGATGCGCGCGTCCACGTCGAGGGCGGCGGTCGTACGGTCACGCTCCACGGCTCGGCCGCAAAGTCGGTCCCGACGGGCGCGAACCCTTACGTGTTCTGAGGAGCGAGCGCGCCGCGACCGCGACCGAGCGGGATCGGTTTCACGTCGATGCGGCACGTGTGTCCGCCGTGCTTGGGGATCGTCTTCGACAGGTGATAGCGAAGGCCGAAGACCGACGCGATGCCGGACTGGAACTGCCCGAAGATCCCGCAGTGGGCGCCGTTCCATCCCGGCCGCGTGTACCAGGGACACGCCGTCCCCTCGAGCCAGCCCGCGGTGCCGTCGCTCGCGCCCCAGTGCTCGGGGTTCACGCGGAAGACGTACTCGCTCATCCGCAGGATCTCCATCGCGGCCGCAGGCGGGTCGGGCGCCGTGTCGGAGATCGCGAAGGCCTTCTTCATGCGCTCGGCGTAGCGCGCGCCCGAGTCGAAGCAGATGTCGCCGAGGATCTTCCGCGCGTGCGGAAGGTGCGCGGGCAGGCCCTCTGTGAGGACGACGAGGAGCTCGCCGAGATGCGTGGCGACCTCGTACCAGCGCTCGCGCACGGAGAGCGAGGAGAGGAGCACCCGGGCGCGCACGCGCTCCGCCGTGCTGCGCGGTACACCGCCGAGGTCTTCGAAGAGCCACGCGCTCTTCTTTGCGCGTGGATCACGTGGCGAGTCGACCCGGTAGAGCGCGCTCATGAGGAGTGGCACCGCACGAGGGTCGCTCGCGCGGTCGGGCAGGGCGCCGAGCGCACGGGCGCGCGCGCTGCCGCTCCGCGGAAGCGCGCGCAATGCATCCCAGCGCCGCTCGAACGTGCGCGCCGCCATCGTCGAGAGGAGCGGACGCGCAGCGCCCGTCGCGACATGCGGAGCGAGGTGCTTCGCGAGTACGCGAAACCAGTCGCGCATTCCGTCCGCTGCGAACCACCAGAGCGCGCGCTCCGGTACGATCTCGCGCCGATAGGCCTCACGCATGAGGCGCGCGAACGGGGTCGGTGTCATCGCACCACGAAGCGTACACCGTCCACGGACGGCGTCGTGCCGCTGCTGCTGCCAAGGACCGCTGGACGCGCCGGAGGTGAGGCGCTTCTACAAGGCCGACGACGCGGCGTACCCGAAGTCCTTCTGCGTCGACACGGTGAAGGGCGTCTGGTCGACGAGGTTCTGATACGATTTCAGAGCCGTGGCAGGGGAAGACGAAGAGACGATGGCGCGTGTCGGGCCCGTCCCGGATCTGGATCCGCGTCCGGAGCCGAGCTCCGACGGCGTCCCGCGCGCGGGTGACGTGATCGCGCAGAAGTACCGCGTCGAGCGCGTGCTCGGCATGGGTGGGATGGGCGTCGTCTTCGCCGTGACCCACCTCCAGCTCGGCGAGCCCTACGCGATCAAGTGCCTGCTCCCGAAGAGCGCCGCCGATCCCGAGACGGTGGAGCGTTTCATGCGCGAAGCGCGCGCCGCCGTCCGCATCAAGAGCGAGCACATCGCGCACGTCAGCGACGTCGGCAAGCTCGACAACGGGTCGCCGTACATCCTGATGGAGTACCTCGTCGGGCAGGACCTCGCCGATCTGTCCAAGGAGCACGGGCCACTCTCGGTCCGCGACGCCGTCGAGTACGTGCTCCAGGCTTGCACGGGTATCGCCGAGGCGCATGCGCTCGGGATCGTGCACCGCGATCTGAAGCCGTCGAATCTGTTCCTCACGCGACGCCTCGACGGCGCTTCGCTCGTGAAGGTGCTCGACTTCGGCATCTCGAAGGCGGTCGGAGACGCAACGCCGCACAACCCCTCGCTCACGCAGACGGCCTCGGTCTTCGGATCGCCGGCGTACATGTCCCCGGAGCAGATCCGGAGCGCGAAGAACGTCGACTACCGGACCGACGTGTGGTCCCTCGGTGTCATTCTCTACGAGCTGCTCACCGGGGAGCTGCCGTTCATCGCGGAGACGTCCGGCGGCCTCCTCTCGGCGATCGCCGCCGACGATCCGCAGCGCTTGTGTGATCGTCGTCCCGACGCAGGAGATGCCCTCGACCTCGTCGTCCAGCGGTGCCTCGAGAAGAAGGTGCAGAACCGCTTCCAGAGCGTCGCCGAGCTGGCGAACGCGCTCGAGCCCTTCCGCGCGTCCAACAGCCTCGTGTCCGTCGGTCGCATCCGTCGTCTGTCGAACGCGCCGTCGTCGCGAGCCGTGGTCCAGGTGCCTGCAGCACCGTCGACGGGGCGAGTGCCCGGAGCGGGAAACGACGTCGATGTGGGCGCGGCGACGGACAAGGCGTGGACCACTGCGCGCGAGCTCCCGAAGAGCAGTCGTGCGGTCGTCGCGCTCGTCGTCGCGGCGATCGCGATGTCGCTCGCGGTCGGCGGAGTTTATCTAAATTAGCGCTCCGTCTGCGCGCTGTCGCGAACAGGGAGACGACCGTGGCACGCACGGCGACCGCCGAGCCTGCCACGCTTCCGAGCCTGGAGCCGCCGCCGAGCATCGCGCCGCTGCCTGCCCTCGCGCTCGCTCCCGCAGGCGCGCCCTCGGCCAGCGCGACCGCGCCTCCACGCGCCGGTGGCGCCCGCCCGATTCGCGTTGCGCCGCCCGTCGTGCAGAGCGCCGCGCCGGTCGCGGCGAAGCCCTCCGCTATCGCCGTCCCCATCTCACCCGCCGTCATCCCCGGAACGCAGCCCATTGATCCGCTCGGCTCGAGCCACTGAGCCCCGGCGCCCGCGCGCGCCCGCGCGCGTCGCGTGCTGCGCGTTCGCCGTGTCCATCCTCGCGGCGCCCGGCGCACGCGCGCAGGAAGGCCTGTCGCCCATCGCCGAGCAGCTCTTCCTCGAGGGCAAGGCGTTCATGCAGCAAAAGGACTACGAGCACGCGTGCGAGAAGCTGAAGGCGAGCTACGATCTCGACCACACCGCGACAGGAACGCTCCTCAACCTCGCGCTGTGTCACGAGCTCCTCGGCAAGCCGGCGACGGCCTGGGTCGAGTTTCGCCAGGTCGCCGCGGAGTCGGCCGCGCGCCGCCCTGACCGCGTCGCGCTCGCACGCGAGCACGAGACCGCGCTCTTCCCGCTGCTGTCCTACGTTAGAATCTTCGTGCCGCCCGACGCACGAACGGCCGGCTTGTCGATCCGGCTCGACCAGAACCTCCGCATTCCCGAGTCGTCGTGGGGAACGGCGCTTCCGGTCGACCCGGGCAAGCACGCGATCGAAGCGACAGCGCCAGGCAAGCTCGCGCGCGTCGCCGAATTCGTGATCGGCGCGAAGGCGGATCGTCAGTCCGTCGCCGTCGAGCCGCTGGAGGCGGCGCCGGTCGACCCCGCGGAGGCGCGAGCCGCGGCTGAGCGCGAGCGGCTCGCGACGTTGCGCACCCGTCGCGTCATCGGCTTCACGGTCGGCGGCGCGGGGCTCGTGGCCGCGGGGGTAGGGGTTGTGTTCGGCGCGGTTGCGTCGAGCAAGAACAAGCAGCTTGCGACCACGTGTCCGAACGACCAGTGCCCTTCGCAGAGCGCGAAAGACCAGGCGAACGAATCTCTCTCTTCCGCAAAGACGTTCGCGACGCTCTCGAACATCACCGTCGGTGCAGCATCGATTCTCGTCGCTACGGGCGTCGTCCTCGTGCTCACGGCGCGTCCCGGCAAGAGCGCGCCGTCGTCGACCTCAGGGGCGTTGCGCATGGTGCCCGGGCCCATCGCGTACGGCGCCGGGCTCCTTCTCTCCGGAGATCTCTGAGCGATGAAGCTCCGTCACTCGCTCCTCGCCCTCGCGGCGCTCATGGTGCCGCTGGTCGCGTGTGGGCTCATCGTCGGGATCGAAGATCATCAGTTCACGACGCCGGATGGCTCCGTGGCGATGGCCGAGGCGGGACCCGTGCCTCCGGCGGTCGCGCCGACGTGCACCTTCGGCGCCGCGCCGCCCGAGGTTGGGCCGCCCGACGACGACCCGACCATCATGAAGCCCCTCGTCTTCGCGGTGAGGCACGCTTCGATCCGCGGGAGGAGCACGGACGGCGCCATCGTCGGCTTCGACTACGACGGCGTGTGCTCGTGCGATCCTCGCGACCAATCCTTGCACGAGGGAGGCGTGAGCTGCATTCCGCCCGCGGGCGCGCCTCAGGGGGCGGGCTGCGATGAGGACGGAGGCATCGACAACGCCATCGCGTCCATCTTCGACCTCATCGCTCTCTTGCCTGGTGGAGACTTCGCGAGCGCCGCTGACGCGATCAACTCGCAGATCCGGTGCGGTGACCAGACGATGATCTACACGGTGTACGACTACAACGGTCTGGCCAACGACTCTCAGGTCACACTCGCCGGAACCCAGTCGAACGGCATTCACGAGCCCCAGGACGGCGGCACCGTCGACGACGCTGGCATGGCCTCGTGCGGCGTGACGCAGGAGGGGGTCCTCGACGCGGGGCTGCCCTATCCCGCGAAATTCGACGGCACCGACGTATGGTCCAAGCAGAGCGGAGCGAGCGGCGCGACGGTCACCGGATACGTGCGGAATTTCAAGCTCGTGCTCGACGGCAGGCCGCGGGCGGGCCTGACGAACGCGACCTTGCCGCTGCTGTTCGGCTCACGTGTCCTCACGATCGGCACGCCGATCGTGGTTGCACAGCTGGTGCCGCTGGACGAGAAAGGCGACGAGCTGAAGGTCGATGGCGCGGGCAAGATCGTTTCGCCAAGCGGAAAGGCGAGCTCCTTTCGCCTCGACAACGGCCTCGTCGGCGGACGCGCGAGCGTCGCCGACATCCTCGCCGCGACGGCCACGATCCGCGTCGCGGGCGCGGCGCCAGGCAGCCAGCTGTGTGACGTGCCGAACAAATACTGCCCAGTCAAGCAGCTCATCTGCAACGCCGCCGATTCGAGACAGTCCCCGCTCCGCGATTTTCGCGGTGAGACGTGTGATGCGCTCACGGTCAGTCTCCAGTTCGACGCCGTCGTGGCGAAGATCACGGAGGTCGAGCGGCCCGCCCAGGCAACGGGAGACGGCGGCTGTGCCCTGAACTTCGAGGACGGGTGTCCAGGCGATGCGGCCATCTGTCCGCCGTGAGGTGCTTCGTGGCCCGCGTGTCATACTGAACTCATGGCGACGGCTCCCTGGCGGCGTGTGATCGGTTCGGCGGTGGGCGCCGTGGACCGCGCCGTCGTGGTCGCCATGCAGATGCGAGGCGCAAGGGACAGCGCGCGCGCCGAGCAGCTCGGTCACGCCGAGCGGCTCGCCCTCCTCGACGCGATCCATCGCGACTACGGGGGCGACGCCATCGTCGCTGAAACGGAATCGTTCTTCCCGACACCTCCGGCGATCGATCCGACGCTTCGCTTCGTGCGTCGTGACTCCGGCCCGAAGTCCGGCCCTGTCGAGGTCTCCGACGCTCAGTGGGCGAGCACGTTCGAGCCGTTCCTCGCCGAGGTGGCGACCAAGTACCTCTCGCGCATCGAGAATCGCACCGCGCGCGCGCGCCTCTTCCTGCGTGACTCGCGGGACGCGCCGAAGCGCCCCGCGGTGATCGCGATCCACGGCTACATGGGCGGCCACTGGATGCTCGAGGAGGCGCAGTGGCCCGTCGCCTGGCTTGCGCGTCGCGGGCTCGACGTCGCGCTGCCTGTGCTGCCGTTCCACGCGCTGCGCGCCGGACCGCGCCGCGGCGCGCCGCAGTTTCCGAGCGCTGACCCGCGCATGACCAACGAGGGCTTCAGGCAGGCCGTTTCCGACATCGTTGCGCTCGCACGTTGGCTTCGCGCACGCGGCGCGCCGCACGTCGGCGTCATGGGAATGAGCCTCGGCGGCTACACGTCGTCGCTGCTCGCCACTGTGTCTCGCGACATCGACTTCGTCATGCCGATGATCCCGCTCGCCTCCGTCGCCGACTTCGCGCGGGAGCAGGGCCGCCTCGGTACCGGTGAGGAGGCAGTCGCCCAGCACGCGGCGCTCGAGCGCGCCAACTGGGTCGTGAGCCCCCTCGCTCGTCCTCTGGCGATGAGGCCAGAGCGCGCGATCGTCGTCGCCGCCGAGCACGATCGCATCACGCCGAGAGCGCATGCGCAGCGTATCGCGACGCACTTCGGCTGCGAGCTCGTGACGATTCCCGGTGGTCACCTGGTGCAGCTCGGCCGCTCCGAGGCCTTCCGCGCGCTGGCGAGCATGCTCGAGCGCGAGGGAATCATCGCGGCGCGCCCACAGCGCCGGTGACGCGCGAGCCCTGGCTCACTTCACGGGCGGAGGCGGCACGACCGGCGCGTTGTCGTTCTGGATGCACGACGACAGGTCGAACAGCATGAACTCGAGCGCCTTCTCCTGCGCGCTGAGGTCGGGCTGCACGCAGCCGGTCGGCCACGGCATGCCGCGGACGTCACCCGAGGAGACGTGGAGGTCGCTGTAGACGACGCGCCCGCACTTCTGCTCGTCGGGCGCGGGGATCGGCGCGTTGAACGAGAGGTACTCGACAGCCGGCGTGTTTCCCGCGAGCGGATTCGTCATCGTGATCCACTGCGTGGCCTGCGGCTTCATGACCGAGTCGATGTTGGCCTTCGACTCCTTGATCTCGATGTCGCCCGGCGTCGTCGAGGCGCCGACGTTGACGAGCCAGTCCTTCATCGCCTTCCCCTTCGGGAAGCTGTCATCGACCTTGCCGGTCACCAGCTGGCTCTGATCGCCCGGCGCGTTGCGATCCGCCCACGTGCCGAACGGCTCGAACGGGCTCGGGTTCGGACCCGCCGGTTGCGGGTCCGGCCCCGTACGTGCCGCCGTGTTGAACCAGTAGCGGTGCCAGTGCGAGGCGAAGAGGCGCCCGCCCGCGTTCGCGTAGTCGTACATCGCCTTCAGCGCCGCATCGGGCTTCGTCGCCGGGTACGTGTCGCCCTCGCACGAGAGGATCACGATGTCGTATTTGAGGAGGTTCGCCTTGTCGGCCCAGAACGTGGTCGAGCTCGGGAACGTGCCGCCGCCATTCGCAGCGGCGAACTTCGTCGTGGTGGACGCTCCACCAGGCGACCCGGCGTAGAAGTGCACGCGCCCCGGCGCGTCGGGCGTCGTGAACTCCGCGTCGTCGACGCCGATCTTGCGGAGCAAGCACTCCATCACGTCCGCGCCGCCGGTCGAGATCGCCATCTGTGGGAGGTCTCCCTCCGCTTTGTTCCTCGGCAGTCGAATGTCCACCTCGGCCAGCGCCGTATCGACACATGACGCGACCGTCGGCACCTTGAGCTGCCGCCGCCACTTGCCGACCTGGATGACGAGCGGGATGTCGTTGCCGACCGGAACGTTGTCGAGCTTGAAGTGCCCTGCGGCGTCGGTGATCGCGGTGACGAGCGGCTCACCCGAGACACTTCCGCAGCGATCGCACGACGCGCCCGTCGCGATCGCGGCGACCGGAGCGTTCGGGACGTAGACGAGCACGTTGTAGAGCGGCACCTTGCCTGCGGGGTCCTTCACGATGCCGCTCAGCGACGTCGTGCCTCCGCC
>JANXVA010000327.1 GCA_025351875.1 Myxococcales bacterium
GCCGCGTCGTGACGTGGCCCCACCCCCGCCTGTAGCGTTCGCCCACGTCCGCGAGGGCCTCGAGGCCGCGCGAGTCGAGCCGACCGAAGGGGATCTTCACGCGGATCATCTGCGTGCCCTCTTGCCGCTGGCCGTAGACGCCACGGAGCAAGCGGAAGGCGCGGAACTGGTCGGCGGTGAGGTCGCCGCGTTCGTACTTGGCGAGGACGTCGACGAACTCGTCGACGTCGCGCGGGTCGGAGAAGCGGGGCAGGTGAGCAGCAGCCATGGGTTCCTCGTTCGATGCGCGTAGTCGCTAGACGGAGTCCTGGACGGAGCTCGGGATCTCGCCGTCGTCGAGGTAGCCGAGCTCGGTGAGCTTGGCGGTGATGCGCTCCACGGAGGCGCGGAGGTCGAGCGCGCTGGTGTCGAGCGTCACCTCGGCGGCGTCGGGCGGCTCGTAGGGATCGCTGATCCCGGTGAACAGCGGGATCTCGCCCGCGAGCGCCTTCTTGTAGAGGCCCTTCGTGTCGCGGCGGATGCACTCCTCGAGAGGAGGGGCGACGTGGACCTCGACGAAGTCGCCGATGGTCCCGCGAGCGGCCTCGCGCGTCGCCTTGTAGGGCGAGATCGCGGAGACGAGCACGGCGACGCCGTTGCGCGCGAGGAGGTGGGCGACGAAGGCGATGCGCGCGACGTTGAGGTCGCGGTCCTCCCGCGAGAAGCCAAGGCCCCTGGAGAGATGCGTGCGAATCAGGTCGCCATCGAGGATCTCGATCTTGCCGCCGCAGGCGCGCGCCGCGCGCAGCTCACGAGCGAGCGCCTCGGCAAGGGTGCTCTTTCCGGAGCCGGAGAGGCCGGTCAGCCAGACGACGAAGCCGCGTGATAGCTTCACGGGACTAGCAATATTCGGGATAACGCGCACGTGTCCACTATAGTGGAGGAAGCCATGGCCGCACGCAAGTCGAATGAGAGAGGGAAGAGCGGCGCTCCGGCCGAAGGTCGTGGCGCCGTCGAGGCGTCGCTCGGGGACGATCTCGGCGCGGCCGAGCTTGCTCAGCGAGTGGCCGAGAACCTGCGCCGCAAGCGGAAGGCGCGCGGGATGTCGCTCGACGACCTGGCTCGGGCGTCCGGCGTCAGCCGGGCCGCGCTCTCGCAGGTCGAGACCGTGAAGACGAACCCGACGGTCGGCCTCCTCTGGAAGATCGCCGTGGGTCTCGGCGTGCCTTTCGCCGACCTCATCGGAGAGGTCAAGAGCGGGACGAGCGTGCTTCGCCGTGGGGACGCCCAGGTCCTGCGGTCCCTCGACGGAAAGCTGGAGAGCCGTCCGCTCACGCCCGCCGGGGCATCGGCGCTCGTCGAGCTCTACGAGCTGCGGCTCTCGGCTCGCTCGACGCACGCCTCCGAGCCGCATGCGCCCGGGACCCACGAGTTCATCGTCGTGCTCAGCGGCTCGCTCCGGCTCCACGTCGAAGGCGAGGTCATCGACCTCATGGCCGGCGACAGCGTCTCGTTCTCCGCCGACAAGCCGCACTCCTATGAGAACGCGGGCTCCTCCGAGGCGCGGTACCACAACGTGATCCTGTACGAGCGCTGACGGGGCTTGCTCGTGACGGAGTGTCTAGTATAGTGGAGGCATGTACGCGGCGACGAAGGAGTGGCCCTCGGGCGAGCCCGGTCCCTCGGCTCGCCCGCAGAGCGCCGCGCCGTCGCGTGTTCGCATCGCCGGCGAGCATGGCCGCGAACCGAGGCCAATCGCTGCGCTGAACGGCGTTTCGCTCATGCTGGGCGACCCTGGCGTCTCGATCCTCGAGGATGTCTCGTTCTCGGTCGCTCCGGGCGAGGCGCTCTGTCTCGTCGGCCCGTCGGGTGGCGGAAAATCTACGATACTGAACTTGCTCGCTGGCCTGGTCGCGCCGACCGCCGGGAGCGTGCTCTGGGACGGCGAGCCCGTCGCCGGGCCGGCGCGCGATCGCGCGGTCGTCTTCCAGGATGCGGCGCTCTTTCCTTGGCTCTCGCTCGAGCAGAACATCGCGTTTCCCCTCGAGCTGGCGGGTGCCGGCAAGGCCGAGCGTCGCGAGCGGGTCGAGGAGCTCCTGCGCCTCGTTCATCTCCTCAAGTTCCGCGCTTCGTTCCCGCACGAGCTCTCGGGAGGAATGCGCCAGCGTGGGGCGATCGCCCGCGCGCTCGCGACCAAGCCACGCATGGTGCTCTTCGACGAGCCCTTCGCAGCGCTGGACGGGCAGATGCGTGAGCTGCTCCAGAACGAGGTCGAGCGCATCGTGCGCGCGACGGGCACCACGATGGTGTTCGTCACCCACCAGATCGACGAGGCCGTGCGCCTCGGAGACCGTGTCGTGCTGATCGGGGCGCGCCCCGGAAGAGTCCTCGGTGACGTGCCCATCGATCTCCCGCGTCCGCGACGCACGGGGGATCCGGGCGTCGTTCGGTTGGTTGGCTCGATCGCTGCGGAGATCCGCGCCGAGGTCGAGAAGGTCGCGAGAGAGGAGGCCGACGGTGCGTGGGGTAATGCGAACAGTCGCGACGGCAGCGATACTCGTCGCCATCTGGGCGGCGGCATCTAGGCTCGCAGAGAGCCCGCTCTTTCCGGGGCCCCTCGACGTCGCGCGGTCGCTCGCCGCGGCGCTCGTTGCGGGGACGCTCGCGCGCGCCGTGGTCACGAGCGCGATTCGCCTCGTCGTGGGCTACGCGATCGCGCTCGCCATGGGCATTCCGCTCGGGCTCGTCCTTGCGCGCAGCGACGGAACCAGGCGCGCGCTCGGCCCGCTCCTGCTCGGGCTCTCCAGCGTGCCGTCGATCTGCTGGCTCCCGCTGGCGATCGTCTGGTTCGGGCTCTCCGAGGCGGCGATCCAGGTGGTCATCGTGCTCGGCGCTGCGCTGCCGGTGACGCTCGCGACCGAGAGCGCGGTCCGCCAGCTTCCCCCCACCATCGAGCGCGCCGCTCGAACGATGGGCGCACGCGGGCCGACGCTGATCTTCCGCGTGCTCCTACCGGCGGCGATGCCAGGCATCGTAACGGGCGCGAAGATGGGCTGGACGTTCGCGCTCCGCTCGCTCATGGCGGGCGAGCTCCTCTTCGTCTCTGGCGGGCTCGGGCAGCTGCTCGAGACCGGTCGCGATCTCGCCGATACCGCGCTCGTGCTCGGCATCGTCGCGGTCATCGTCGTGCTCAGCCGCGTGAGCGAACGGATCCTCTTTGGGCCGCTGGAGCGCGTCATCGCGCGCAGGTGGGGAACGGCGATGCCATGAATGACCTCGAAGACAGCGGCGTGAGGCTGGCTCCGCGCGGGCGTGTGTTCCTCGTCGGCGCCGGGCCGGGAGACCCGGACCTGCTCACGGTGCGCGCGCACCGCCTGCTCACGCACGCGGACGTCGTCGCGTACGACGAGCTCGTGGCGCCCGCCATCCTCGCGCTGGCGCCGTCGGGCGCGGAGCTGATCGCGGTGGGCAGGCGTCGCGGCACCTGCCCCGAAGCGCCGGCCATCCATCCGCTCGTGCTGGAGCGCGCGCTCGAGGGACGTGACGTCGTCCGCATCAAGGGCGGCGATCCGATGATCTTCGGTCGTGGTGGGGAAGAGGCGGAGCAGCTCACGGCGCTGCGCAT
>JANXVA010000329.1 GCA_025351875.1 Myxococcales bacterium
CGACGCTCTCGCCGTCGATCTGCGCGAAGCTGTGCACGAGAGCGTCGCGCTCGCGCAGCTCCTCTCGAGTCAGCCCGTCGCCAGCTCGCGCGGCTCTCGGACGAGCCGCTCACGCGACGACGGCGACGACGACGACGACGACGGTGAATCCTCCGAGAGGCGCACCGAGACCGGGCCCGTCGAGGCCTTCGTACCGCCGCGCGCGTGGAAGGATCTGACGGGGTCGGGCTCCGATCCAGCGGGCGTGAGCTTCGTCGTGACCGGTGCCTTCGAGCCGCCGACGGACGGCCGTGGCCTCATCCAGCTCCTCGTCTTCGAGGCCAAGGACGGCCGCACGCGCGCGAAGGTCGAGGCGCAGGTCGACGGTGAGAACGCTGGGCGTGCGCTCCTCGCCGCGCTCGACGAGCTCTGGGCACAGCTCGACACATCGACCTCGAAGCTGGGAACGGTCCGCGACATCGGTGACCTTTCCTGGGAGGCGCTCGAGAGCGTGCTCCGCGCCGAGCGGTGTGCGCTTCACGATCCCCTCCGCGGAGGCCCGCACGATCGCCTCGCCGCGATGGTGCACCTGGGTCGTGCCATCGGCGACGCACCGGACGCACGGTTTCCCGCGAGCCGCCTTGCCTCGCTCGCGCTCGACGTTGCGACCTTCGTTCCCGCGGACCGCAAGCTCGCCGACGCCGCCCTTCGCGCGCTCGTCCAGGCGACGGCCGACGCGCCGGACAACGCGGACCTCCTCGAGGCGATCGCTGCGCTCACCCTACGCGTTGGAAACGGCAATGACGCCGAGCAACGCGCGCTCGAGGCGATCGCGATCGATCCCGAGCGACCTCGCCTGTACGCGCTGCTCTCGGAGGCTCGTCGCTCCCGCGGTGACCTCCCCGGCGCGCTCTCTGCGATCGAGGAGGGCCTCCTTCGCGGGACCGACGACCCTCTCCTCAACACCGAGCGAGGCATCGTGCTGGCCGAGCGCGGTAGTCCCGACGAGGCCGAGCGTGCCTGGCGCATGGTCCTCGAGGCCGATCCGCTTCGGCCTCTCTACCCGCCGGCGTTCACGAACCTCGCATCCCTCGTCATGGAGCGCCGCGACGCCGTCGCCGCAGCGCGCCTCGTCGACGACGCTCTCGTGCGTGGTCCCGCGCATCCGGACGTGTTGAAGCGCGCCATCCAGCTGTCGCTCGCGGCGGAGCCGGACGGCGTCGCGCGCGCGGCGCGTGTCGGCAAGCTTGCTCATGCGCTCGTCGAGCGAGTCCCCAACGACGCCTGGGCGACGCTCGCCCTCGCACGCGCGCTCGCGCAGACCGGCGACAAGCTCGCGGCGGTCCGCAGGCTCGCGCACGTCGAAGAGCTCGCGCCGGCGTCATCGCTCGCGGCAGAGGCGCAGCGTGCGCGTTTCGCCCTGGAGGACCCGCAAGCCTCGCTCGAGCTCGACGCCGTCCTGCGTGCGGCTTACCACGCGCCCGTGGAGGACCTCGACGCGATCGCAGCGCGCGCGCGGACCCTCGCGATGCTCCATTCGGTGTGGGCCGCGTACTTCGCGGTCGGCATCGTCGAGCGCCGGCTCGAGCGGTGGCGTGCCGCTCGCGACGCGTTCGGTGAGGCCCTGCGCGCCTCGCCGGGGTGCACTCCGGCTCACCTGGAGATCGTCGGCGCGCACATCGCGCTCGAGGACTACGACTCCGCGCTCGACCACGCGCATCGCGCGTGCGAGCTCGACGGTGACACCGCGCGTACGCTCGCTGTCCTGGCGACCGCGCTCCTCGCGGCGGGACAGCGCGACGAGGCCCTCGACGCCATCGATCGCTCGCTCGCGCTCGATGCCACGGACGAGGCGAACCGCGCTCTCGCAGAGCGCATCCGCGCAGGCCGGTCCCGCACGGGCACCCTCACCCGCCTCCGCGACACCTTCGCAAGGTGGCGCCGCCGCTAACAGCCGTCGCCGCCGATCACGGCCCAAACTGTCCGCGGTCACCGACCGCCGAAGATGGCGGTGCCGACGCGTACCAGCGTGGCGCCGCACGCGACCGCAATTTCGAGATCGTCACTCATGCCCATCGAGAGCTCGGGGAGGCGCTTCGGGCCGCCGTGCAGGGCGCGGAGGGAGCCGAGGGCCTCGAAGGCGCGGCGCGCGGACTCGAAATCGCTGGGAGGCATCGTCATGAGGCCGCGGACGAGGAGCGACGGCTCGGCATCGACCGACGCCAGCACGTCCTTCAGATCCATGGCCGTCGCCCCGTGCTTCTGAGGCTCGCCGCCGACGTTCACCTCGACGAGGACCGGAAGGGGCTCGCGGCCTTCCTTCGCCGTTCGCTTTCCGAGCTCACGCGCGAGCGACGGGCCGTCGACCGTATGGACCATGTGCGCGACGCGCACGACGAAGCGCGCCTTGTTCGTCTGCAGATGCCCGATGAAGTGCCACCGCAGCTCGGTGAGGTCGCTGAGCTCCTCCGCCTTCTGCGCGAGCTCCTGCGCGTAGTTCTCGCCGAAGTCACGTTGCCCCGCCGCGTAGGCCTCGCGGATCGCCGAGGCTGGCTTCGTCTTCGAAACGGCGATGAGCCTCACCTCCGCGGGGTCGCGCCCCACGGCCGTCGCGGCGCGCACGATACGGTCGCGGACGCGCGCGAGCCCCTGGGCCACGACCGTCACTTCCGCCTCTTGCGCGCGTGCCAGATCATCGTGTCCGAGGACTGTACGAGCGGGCCGCCCTGGAAGTCGCCGTACACGGCCGTGGCCTCGAGGCCGTTGTAGTGAAGGAGCGTTTCGAACTCGCGCGGAAAGTACTGACGGTGCGCGAGCGGCACCATGAACGGCTCCTGCCCGCGCGCCTTCGGCTCGAAGCACATCGACACGAAGAGGATCTGACGTACGCGGTCGTAGTCGAACACCTCGTGGTACTCGACGAGGCCGGCTGTCGGATGAACGAACGGCTTCATCGCGTAGGACGTGCCCGGCTCGTCGGCGAGGTCTTCGAGGATCGGCATCGAGATGTCGAGCACGAGCTCGCCGCGCGGCTCGAGGTGCTCGCGCACGCGCGAGAACCACTGCTCCATGTGCTCGCGCGTGTAGAGATGGAGCGCCGTGTTGAATGGGCAGATGACGAGCGGGAACCGCTTGCCGAGCCGCACCGTCCGCATGTCGCCGGTGCGGGTCGTGATCCGCGCGCGCACCTCGGGCGGCTGCCGCTTCAATCGAGTGCGCAGGTCGGCGAGCATCGGCCGCGACTGGTCGATGCCCACGACGTGCGCGCCGCCACGCGCGATCGGCAACGCGATACGACCGCTGCCAATGCCATACTCGAGCACGCGGTCGTGCTTCTTCGCGACGCGCGTGTAGTACGCAACGTCGTCCTTACGCGTCGCGTAGCTCTGCGCGTAGTACTGCGGATCCTCGAAGTGCGCCCGCGCGCCCGCCTCGAGCTCGCGGTCGCGCTTCATGCGAGAGACGCGGCGTTCAGTAGATGCCGGTGCGCGCCACGTGGTCGATCCACTCCTGGACGACCTCGTTGCTCGTGCGATCGAAGTGAACCTTGCCGGTCGCGATCTCGCGGAGCGCGGTCACGGCGGCCTTGTTCTTCGAGTGGACGAGCGGGGCTGCGCCCTTCATGAGCTGGCGCGTGCGACGGGCCGCAAGGATGACCAGCGCGAAACGGTTCTCTTCACGTTCCAGACAGTCTTCGACGGTGACGCGCGCCATGGCATGCTCTCGTTCGGCTTACGGCGAAGGGACCAAAACGGCCCGCTCGCGAAGGGGAGCGAAAACTAGTCGCCCCTGCCTTTCCCCGCAAGCCTTTCTGAAAAACGAGCAATCCCAGCCGTTTAGAGGCCCATTTATGACCCTGCTCTACCTCGCACGCCACGGCGAGACCGACGACAACGCCAACCTCGTCTTCCAGGGACAGGGCGGCAAGGGCCTCAATTCACGCGGTCGCGCCCGGGCCCGGCGCCTCGCCGAACGGATGCGCAAGGCGCGTGTCACGACGATCCTCGCGAGCGATCTCGAGCGCGCCGACGAGACCGCCCGGATCGTTGGCCACGAGTCGGGCCTCGTCCACTCGGTCGACCCTGACCTCCGCGAGGTCGACGTGGGCCTGTGGACCGGCAAGGGCCACGACGAGATCGCCGAGCTCTACCCCGAGGAGTGGGCCGCGTGGTCGGCGGGGCTCGACCTGCGTCGAGGCGGCGGCGAGACCTACGCCGAGCTCGCGCTGCGGATCGAGCGTGCCGTCACGCGGGTCGTCGCGATGGATGCGCGCGACCCCATCCTCGTCGTTTCGCACGGCGGCTCGATCAAGAGCTACGTCGCGAAGATCCTCGGCGTGAGCACCGACGGCATGCGCGCGCTCGCCGGCGTTGGAAACTGCAGCCTCACCGCGATCGAGGTCGACTCACGCGCGCGCGTCCGCCTCCACACGTGGAACGACACCGCGCATCTCGAAGGGCTCCTCGTCGAGGAACGGACCGACTAGGCGATCTTCGAGACTCTGTATCGTTAGCGTTGCGCACGACCTGAGCGCCGCGCGGCGCTCATCCCGCCACGAGCTTGCGCGAGCCGCTCTCGAACAGGATGTGCGCGCGGCCAGGCTCCGTGCCGGTCACGACGCCGGGACCGAACTTCGGATGCTCGACGACGTCGCCGGCGGCAACCTTCGCCGTCGCGGAGTAGGTGGAGCGCGCGCCCTTGGCGGCGGCAAGCGCGGTCTTCCATTCGCCGCCCGCCGCGGCCGCGGGTACCGAGCCCGACGTCCGACCGATGGCCTTGTCGCCAGCCGTGCGGTCGTGGAGCTCGCGGACGACGTCGGAGGCGAGCCGCTGGAGGCGCTTGCGTGCCGCCGTCGGGTCGCCGGAGCGACTGCTCACGCGCGCGCGAATGCGCTCGAGACGCGCCGCATCCTCCTCGGAGAGCGGATGCAGGTCGTCGTCCGCGACGGCGAGGAGATCGCGAACCTCCGGATTGAGGCGCCCGCCTGCCGCGTCGAGGATGCGCCGCACCTTCGCGAGAAAATCCGTCGGCGACCACGCCTTTGGCCCGCGCGTCGCGACGAGCTCCTCGAACGCGTTGAGCAGGAGGAAGCGCGTCTCGTCCGGGTAGCGGTCAGTGAGGATCGCCCACGCCTGATCGATGGGCATCCCGCCGCCCGCGTTGCGCGTCCAGATCGCGTACACGAGCGAGCGATCACTGCTTTCGCGACTGACCTCGAGCGCCTTCCTGGTCGGGTCGGGCTTCTGGTCGTCGATGTCCTCGAACACGCGCGTGCTCCTCCTCGCCGCCTGGGCGATCGCCCGAAGGCTCAGAGCAGCATCCTACGCCTAGCGGCGCGCGCACAGAAACAGGTGCGGAAGATACGTCTGCCCCGCTCAGCGAAGGCCGCGTCCGAAGCCGCCAACGATGCCCGGCGGCGGGGTCAGGGTCGAGCGGAGCTCGCTCCCCTCGAAGACGCCGATCCGGCTGCCGTCTGCCGCTACGGCCGCCCAGCGCGCCTTGCCGGGCCGCCCCGGCCAGATCGTCGTGAGGCGAACGCCGAGCCCGGGAACCCCGATGGGCGCCGCGGTCGCGGTGCCGTCCGCTCCGATGCGCACGACGCGAACGCCGTCGACGTCGCCGGTCTTGGTCGTCGCGAGGAGCTCGTCCACACCGTCGCCCTCGAGGTCGGCCGCCGTGAGGCTCGCGCCGAAGTCCTTCTCGCCCGCCGCCATGACGCACGGGCCAGGCCGAAGCACCTTCGCGCGGTCGCCGAACCAGATGCAGACGCGCGAGCCCTGATCGACCGCCGCGCTGATCGCCACGTCATCGATGCCGTCACCGTTGAAGTCGCCGGCGGCGAAGGCCGTCGCGACCCGAGAGTCTGCGGCGTCGATCATCGTCGGCTCACCGAGGCGCCCGACGCGGTCACCGAGCGACACCGACGCGCGAGCCGCCGGCTGGTATGAGCTCGACACGCCGAACGCGACGTCCGCGAGTCCGTCTCCGTTCGCGTCGAAACCACCCATTGCGATACGCGAGAGCGGGTTGGGGCCGGGGTCGGCGTCGAGCCCGGGGTCGACGTTCACGAGCGCCGGGGCGCCCTTGAGCGTCGTGCCGAGGACGACGAGGCCCGTGTCGACGAATCCGACGACGGCATCGCCGTAACCGTCGCCGTTGATGTCGGCACCTTCGCGGACGTTGGGGAGCGAGGGCGCCCGTGCAGCAGTGTAGAGCGGCCCGCCTTCGGCGACGTCGAACATCGCCTCTGCCTTGTCGTAGGCGGCGAACCACACGTTCACGTCGAAGTAGAACCGGCCGTTGTGAGACATCCCGTCCATGCCGGCTTCGACGACGTCGGTGCGACCGTCACCGTTGATGTCTGTGCCTCCGCCGATCGACATCGGGCCGACGTACTTCGAAGTGGATCCGCTGACCCCGTCGGACGGGCCAGCCGCGAAGCCGCGCTCCCGGCTGCCGCCGTAGACGAGGAGCACGCCGCTCGTCGGAGGCGTCGCGGGTGTTCCGCCGGTCGCAGCGAGGTCGGGAACGGGCGCGCCGTCGGGCGGCGGGCTGTCGTTGCTGATGGCGCCCACGAGCAGATCGGGCTCGCCGTCGCCGTTCAAGTCGACCATCGACCGCGTCGGCATGTCCGACGAGCCGTGGGCCGCGGGACCGCGCACGAGCATCTCCCAGACCGGGCTCGGCGTGGTGCCGAGCGAGCCGGCGGCCTCGCCCTTCAAGCGCCAGAACCAGATGCCGGGCTCGAGGTCCTCGGGGACGACGAGCTCGACCCCCTTGGCCGTGAATCGCTTCACTTCACCCGAAAAATCCCGCGTGCGAGACAGCTCGACGACCGCGCCCGTGAGGGCTGCGGGCGCGCCGATGCTCGCGCCGAGATCCCAGCGCAGACGAGGCCTGCTCGACGCGATGAGGGAGACCGAGATCGGAGAGATCGGACGCGGCGCCGTGACGCTCGCGTCTTCCTTCGTTCCCCCCGCCAACCCGTCGTAAGACGCCGGGGCAGCGCACGCGCCGAGCGCGAGCGCCGCGACGAGGAGGACTCGCTTCACTTGAGCCTCGCCCGGATCAGCTGGAAGTAACGGTGCGCAACACCGCTCGCCCGCGCCGCCTTGGTGACGCTTCCGCCGTGACGTGCGAGCACGCGCTCGACGTAGCGACGCTCGAACTCCTTCACCACGCGCTCACGCGCGCTGGGGAACGGAAGGTCGTCCTCGATGACGGCGCTCATGAAGTCGAGGCCGTTGTCCCTGGCCTCCTCCGAGCGGTACGCCTGACCGAGCTCGCCGAGCGTCTTGCGCGCGACGACCGCGGCCTTGAGCTCGCGCACGTTGCCGGGCCACGGGTAGTGCTCGAAGCGCGGGAGGAAGTCCTCCGGGAGCTGGGCGACGGAGACGTCATCGTCCGTCTCCGCGAGCTCCGTCCAGAACAGCTTGGCGAGCATGGCGACGTCGCCGTCGCGCTCGCGAACCGGCGGGAGCTCGACGCGTCCGCCGGCGAGGAGGAAGAAGAGGTCGTCCGCGAAGCGCCCGCTCGCGACGTCGCGATCGAGGTCGCGACGCGTGCCGGCGATGATGCGGACGTCGCTGCTGCCGGCCAGCTCGGCGCGGAGGCGCGCCTGCACGTCGCGGGGGAGGTTTCCGATCTCGTTCACGAAGAGCACGCCGCCCTTGGCCTGCTCGAGGAGGCCGGGCTCGCTCTCGGTGCCGAAGAGCCGACCACCGAGCTCCTGCGTCGGGAGTGCGGACGCATCGAGCGTGAGGAACGGCGCGTCCTTGCGGCGGCTCGCGAGGTGAAGCTCCTCGGCGACCAGCTCTTTGCCGGTGCCGGCCTCGCCCTCGAGGAGGACGGGCTGGTCGCTCGCCGCGAGGCTCGCGAGCACGGGATAGAGCTTCTTCATCGCGGAGCTCTCGCCGATCACGCGACCAAACGAGGCGGCCTGCGCCAGCTCGACGAAGCGCGGCGCCTCGCGCTGGACCTTGATGACGGTGCTGCCGACGCGGATGGCCTCGCCGCCGTGGAGGCTGGCTTCCTTGATCGCGACGCCGTTGACCGTCGTGCCGTTCGTCGAGCCGAGCTCGATGAGCTGGAGGTGCGTCGATGTGACGGCCAGCGAGGCATGACGCCGAGAGACCTCGGGGTCGGTCTGGCGGAGCGAGCAGACCGGGCTCTGGCCGAGCAGCGCGCGCGGGCCGCTCGGGTCGAGCGTGATGATGAGCCCGGTGTCGGGACCCTCGACGACGGCCAGCACGAACGTCGACCCCGCGGCGCCGGCGGCCGGCGTCGGACGCGTGAAGCGCTCGCGGCGTAGCGTGGCGATTTCACCGGGGCGCGTGACGATGTGCGAGCGTTCCATGATGATGCGAGCCTCTGTGGAAGGTGGCGCTGTCAACGCCTAGGGTTCGCGCTTTCGCGCGTGACTCAGTGCCGGGGATCGAAGAGCCAGGTCGCGGCGGCAAGGGCGATGGCCCCGATGCCGACGCCGAGCGCGACGTTGGCGACAACGAGCTTGTCGCTGAGCGCGTCACGCGAAGACTGATCACACGAGGGGGCGCAGCTGCCGCGAAGGCGGTCAGCGTCGGAGTCGGCGTTCAAGCGGACGTAGAACGAGCCGCCGAGCGCGAGCAGACCCGTGCCTGCGAGGATGACGGGAAGGACAGGGAAACGGCCGGATTCAGCGCGTTCACGAGCGGCCTTTTCCGTGGTGGGCGTGCTCGTCATGAACGTCGCGTTGACACCGCGGTTCTTCTCGCCCTCGCGAGCGACGAGGTGCATCTCGGAGACGCCGCCACCGGCGCGCTCGAAACGAACGACATGGTTGCCGGGATCGAGGGCGACGGCGTGGCCGTCGAGAGCGGAGGAGACCGCTTCTCCGTCGAGGAGCACGCGGGCGTCGGTGACGTCGTGGCCGTCGGCACGCGCCGAGAACACGACGGTCGGGATCGTTCCGTCGAGCTCGACGAGGGACCTGGAGCAGTCCTCGCGGAGGAGCTCGGGGCAGGCGGGCGCGGAGCATGCGAGGTAGCTCGCGCGGGCGTCTCGCAATTTGCGTGCAGTATGCAATGACTGGGCGCGATCGAGCTGGGCGACGCACTCCGCCTTGGGCACCTTCGCGGCGCCCGCCGGTGCGCCCGACGCCTCGTCTGCAGCGGCCGTGGCCGATGCGAAGAGCGTGGCCGCGGCGAGCGCCGACGACAGCTTGCGTGCGGAGATCAGAGACATTCGACCTTGTAGTGGCGGTGCCCTTCGGCATCGACGGTGTACGGGAGCCGGCAGGCGGCAGGCTTGCCGTCCGCGGGGGCCGCGGCAGGAGCCGAGTCGACGGCGGGCTTGGGCTCGGCGGCGGGCTTCGCCGTCGTGATCCTCACTGCCGGGCGCACGTTGCGGACCACGGGCGCCACCGGGGCGGGCGCAGCGGCCGCGGGCTCGCTCGCGAGCGTCACGGGCACGGGCACGGGCGCCTCGACGACGGCGGCAGACGGCATGCTGGTGTCCGTGGCCGTGGCGACGGCGCGGTGATTCGTATCGGCGAACGCGCGCTCGGCGCGCATCGCGCGACCGACGAGGACCCCGGCGACCGCGAACACCGCGATGCCGACGATCATCGTGAGACGCGAGCTCGGGACGGCAAGCGCCGCGCGCCGCATCGAGCCCGCGACCGGAGCGATGCTCGGGCGCGAGGCGATGGTTGGCATGCGATGCTCGAGGACCGCGACGATCGCATCGGGGCTCGCGCCGACGGCCGCGGTGAGGTCGCGCGAGCAGCCGATGGCGTTCGCGGGGATCACGCGGGGGCGGCAGAGCCGCTTCATCCACGCCGAGATCTCGGTGCGAGGCGGGAGCGCTGCGATGCTCGAGAGGGCCTCGGCCATCGCGAGCGCGGTGGGGAAGCGGCCCTCGGCATCCTTGCAGGTTGCACGCATCACGAGCGCGTCGAGCTCGGCGGAGATGCCGCGCACCTTGGTGCTCGGCGCGGGCACGTCGCCGGCGTCGATGCGGCGGACGAGGGCCTCCTCGCTCGAGCCGCTGAACAGGCGCTCGCCGACGAGCGCCTCCCAGAGGAGGACGCCTGCCGCGTAGACGTCGACACGACGGTCGACCTCCTCGCCGAAGAGCTGCTCCGGCGGCATGTACGGGATCTTGCCCTTGATCTCGCCGGCGTTGCTGTGGTGCACCCGGCTGCGGGCCTTGGCGACGCCGAAGTCGAGGACACGCGCGAGACCGTCGAGGCCGACGATGACGTTCTGAGGAGAGACGTCGCGGTGGATGATGCCGAGCCCTTCGCCGTCGTCGTCCTGCGCCTCATGCGCCTCGTGGAGGCCGAGCAGGAGGTCATGGATGATCGCGCACGCGACGGTGACGGGGATGCGATCGCCCGCTTCGCGAACGAGCTTGATGAGGCCCGCGAGCGACTCGCCCTCGACGTAGTCCATGACGATGAGGAGCTGGCCGCCGTCGGAGACGATGTCGAGCGTGGGCACGATGTTCGGGTGACGGAGGCGAGCTGTGAGCCGAGCCTCGTCGACGAACATCGATGCGAAGGACGGGTCCTTCGCGTACTGCGGGTGCATGCACTTGATCGCGACGAGCCGGCTCCAGCCGAGCGCGCGACGCATGCGGCCGAGGTAGACCGTCGCCATGCCGCCCGTCGCGAGCTCACCGAGGAGCTCGTACTGCGAGCCGTCGGGCTCGCTGGCTTTCGCCGGGGGAGGGGTGAGGGCCGAGTCCTTCATCGTCTGTCAGAATACTTCAGCAAGGTCGGTGCCGCAGGCGCCTCCAGCCTGTTGTTTTCCGAGCATCGCTGTTTTAGAGGCGCGAGTTCCAGTCACCCTCCATTCACCCACGTTGTGCGATGTAAAGGACCTGGAACGCGGGACCGGATCACCTTCTCCACGGGGGGCAGAGCCTACGTGGTGATCCAGATCACCCGCGCGGCAACCAGTCGGAAACTGCGCACAATCACCGCTTCGAGCGGGCTGGTCCTACATCGGCACCAATCCGTGAGGTTGAGTCGGATTTGGACGCGGTGGTGCGGATCGGGCGACAGTTGGACGGATGGGTCTCAGCCGCAGCGTCGTCCGTCTCTCGGCGCTCGTCGCTCTGACCTCGCTCGTCGCGTCGGCCTGTCGCAAGGGCAAGGTCGCGGAGTCGCGGGACGACGCGAGCGACGACGCTGCCGCGAACGCTGCGGACCACCAAGACGCTTCGGTCGCCGCTGACGCCGCGGCTCCGCTCGCGAGCGCCGCGAGCGCCGAGCCTGCGCCGACCGCGACCGAGCTCGCTTCGCTCTTGCCTCCGTCGACGCCGTTCGCCGGAACGTACCGGTGCTTCGGCGGCATGAAGCTCGAACAGTCCGGTCGCATCGTGACGGCGACGATTCGCAAGGGGACGACGGACACCATCGTCGCGTGCACGGCGGGCAACGACACGTGCACCGGCACCGTGCGCGAGATCCAGACCGCGCAAGGCAAGGCGCCGAAGGTGATGCACGTGAAGCAGGTCACGCTGACGCGCACGAGGAGCGGCGACGTGGTCTACGTCGTGGGCTCGGCCGAGAAGAAGGCGGGACGCGGCGAGCAGACGTTCTGCCCGCGTCGCTGAGCGAGGCCCCGCCGCGCAGGGTTGCGCTCGAATGGCGCAACTACGCGCGCAACCACTGATTTTTCGCACGATAGCCTTGCGCGTCGCCCGCTCCGCAGTAGGGTACGGCCGCTTTCGTGGAGGTCCCCATGCGCGTTCGCCAGCTTCTTCTCTCGTTCGTTCCGGTCGCTCTGCTCGTCGCCGCTTGCTCTTCGAGCAGCAGCCACGCGGGGTTCGATGACCCCGCGCCCGCCGCAGGCGGCGACGCAGGTGGAACCCCTCAGCTCGGCGACAACACGGACCACCGCTCGGTGTCCGTCTCGTTCGCGGGAACGGTGCTCGCGCCGAACGGAACCTTGCCCCTCTCGAACGCGCTCGTCTACGTGACGCAACAAGCGCCCGAAGCGATCCCCGCCGGCGCGTACTGCGACGAGTGCGTCTCGCTCCAGGACGGCACCTTCGCGATCTCCGCGGCCGACGGAACGTTCGCCTTCACGACCGACCTCCCCAAGGGCAAGGCCTGGCTCGTCACGCAGAAGGGCCAGTTCCGTCGCGTGCGTCCGATCACCGTGGACCAGGCGGGGATGATCGCGATCGCGAAGGACGACACGACGATCCCCAGCAAGAGCGACACGACCAAGGGCGACGACATCCCGAAGATGGTCATCCTCAAGGACGACACCGACTTCGATCGCATCGACGACTCGCTCGCGAAGCTCGGTCTCGCGGGCGTCGAGGTCCGCCAGGACCGCTCGCTCCTCAAGAACAAGGCCGAGCTGATGAAGTACCACGTGGTCTTCATCCCCTGCGGCTCGAGCGATGACGCGATGACGACCGACCTCGAGGCGAAGGCGAACCTCGACGAGTTCGTGCAGGCCGGCGGCAAGCTCTACGTGACGGACTGGTCGTACGAGTTCGTGCGCCAGCCGTTCCCCGGCTTCCTCAACTGGGAGAGCGAGACCGCGACGGTCGGTAGCGCGGCCTCCGGCAACGAGTGGGACGCGCCCGCAACGGCCGCCGACACCGGCCTCGCGGACTGGCTCACGGCGACGGGCGACGCGACCTTCCAGGTAAAGGGCAACTGGACCAAGCTCACGTCGATCAACACCCGGCAGGGTCTCGACGAGAAGGGCAACGCCGTCGACGTCACGCCGAAGGTCTGGGTGACGGCTCAGAACGGCTCGAGCGCGGCGGTGACGCCCACGACCGTGAGCTTTCAGAACAAGTGTGGCCGCGTGCTCTTCAGCACGTACCACACCGAGTCCGGCACGGGCGGCGGCGGCGGAACCGCGCTGCTTGCCCAGGAGAAGGCGCTCCTCTACGTCCTCCTCGAGGTCGGCGTGTGCGTCGGCGAGCGTCCGGGCGTCAAGTAGTCACGTGTGAACCGTTAGCCCGTCGCGAGGAGGTTTGGCGCGAGCGTTTGCTCGCGCTCGGCGATCCACTTCGCGGCAGCGCTGCCTGGCATCGCCTTCGTGAAGAGCCAGCCCTGCAGCTCGAGCGCTCCGAAGCGCTCGAGGAACGCACGCTGCTCCTCGGTCTCGACGCCTCCCGCGACGATGTCGATGTCGAGGCTCTGGGAGAGCGCGATGATCGCACCCACGATCGCCTCGCTCTTGCGGGTGACCCCGATCTCCTTGATGAAGGAGCGATCGATCTTGAGCGTGTCGAACGGGAAGTGGGTCAAGTAGGCCAGCGACGAGTAGCCGGTGCCGAAATCGTCGAGCGAGATCCGCACCCCGAGGAGCTTCAGCTCCGCCAGCACGAGCCCGGTCGCGACGGTGTCGAACATCAACACGCCTTCGGTGATCTCGAGCTCGAGGAGATTGGCGGGGAGCCCCGTCTCCGCGAGGACGCTCGCGACCTTCTGCGCGAAGTCGCGCTCACGGAACTGGCGCGCCGAGATGTTCACGGCGACCCGGATGGGCCGCGGACCGTCGACCGACCAGAGCCTGGCTTGTCGGCATGCCGTCAACAGGACCCAGTCGCCGAGCTGGAGGATGAGCCCGCTCTCCTCCGCGATGGCGACGAGCTCGTTCGGCGAGATGGTGCCGGCCTCGTCGGGCGTCCACCGGAGGAGGGCTTCGACACCGGAGACTCGTCCCGCCAGCGACTCCACCTTCGGCTGATAGTGGAGCTCGATGCCGCGCCCCGAGGCGAGCGCCGTGCGGAGGCGGCTCTCGATTCCCAGCCTGCGTTCCACCTTCTGCTGGATCTCGGGGGCGAAGAGCCGAAAGCCGTCGCGACCGTGCTTCTTCGCCGAGTGCATCGCGGCATCGGCGTGCATGAGCAGCGTGTCGACGTCGCCGCCGTTCGCCGGATACATCGCGACGCCCGCGCTGCACGACACGACGACCTCGGCACCTTCGATGAAGTAAGGCTCCGCGATCCGCTCCGCCAGACGCCGGAACAGCATGGGCGCTTCGTCGTCCGTCCGCACGTCACGCAGGACGACGACGAACTCGTCGCCGCCGAGTCGGGCCGCGATGGCCTCGGGTCGCGTCGCCGGGTTGCTCCCTTCGGCGCAGAGCACGGCCTTGTCCAGTGCCGACTCGATGAAGCGGCACGCGTAAGCGCGGTTCGGCAGGTTCGTGAGCGCGTCGTAGAACGCCAGGTGCGCGACCTGTTGCTCGGCGGCACGGAGCTGGGTGACGTCCTGCGCCGTGCCGAACATGCGGACGCGGCCCGAGGCCTCGTCGATGTCGGTCTCGGCCTCCTGGTGGACGAAGCGCTCCTCGCCCGTCGGCAGCACGAGCCGGTACTCGACATGGTGTGCCCCGCCGCTCGCGAGCATGTCCTCGACGTTCGTGCGATCCTTCGGGTGGACCCAGCGGAGGAGGGCGTAGCGGAGGTCTCCCTGCGCCCTCGAGGCCTTTGAAGACGTCGCTCGACGTGTCCGACCACGTGAAGATCTGCGTCTCGACGTCGAGCTCCCACTGCACGAGGCGGGCGAGGCGCTGCGCGCGGGCGAGGCTCCGCGCGCCCTCGCCGATCTCGATGAACGCTCGACTCGAGCGGAGGAGATAGCGCACGCGATGCGCCAGCAGGCCACGGTTGATCGGCTTCGTCACGAAGTCCGTCGCTCCCACCTCGCAGGCCCGATCGATCGAGGCGATGTCGTCGAGCGCCGTCATCATCAGGACCGGGACCGTCGCGCCTCCGGGCATCGTCCGGATACGCGAGCAGACGGTGAACCCGTCGACGTCGGGCATCATCACGTCGAGCGAGATCACGTCCCCCTTCGATTCACGTCGACGAGATCGCCGGTCTCGACGGCCGCGCCGATCGCCGCGACCTCGTCCGGCGTGGTCTCCAGATACATCGCAAGGATCGCGGCGAGGAGATCCGGCTTGCCCGGGCGGTCCAGCATCCGGATGTTCTCGAGCGCGGCGGGATCGATGGCCGGGACGAGCGTCGGCTTCAACACTTCTTCGGGCACCGCGCCCGGCGACTGTGAAGTACCTCGTCTTACATCCAACGCGCCAGGTGTCATCATCTCCGCGTGCGGCCTCGCGAGACACAACGACGGTCAGCGCCGTTTGGTAAGAGCGCGCGGACGACGCTGAGCCGATCGAACGCTACAGCGTGAAGACGTCGGTGAAGCTCTGAGCTCGCTACGATCGAAAGCGATCGAACCGTTGGAGCACGAGGCCCGATGCCGTGAACCGTGCCGCGACGGCGGCGACGAACGGCGCCGGGTCGGCGGGGTGCTCCGCGAGCGTCGCGAGGGGATCGGGCCGATCGAGCAGGCGATCCAGATCGTCGATCGTGAAGGCGTCTGGCGCGGTCGTCTCTAGCTCGCTCCACGCGAGGGGCGTTGCCACGCTGGCGCGCGGCCGAGCGCGCAGCGAATAGGGAGCGACGAACGACGCGTTCGCGCGATTGCGGAGCCAGTCGAGAAAGACGCGGCCCTTGCGGAGCACGATGCGGAACGCGACCGTGAGCGTCTCGGGGTGCGCCGTCGCGAGGAGCGTCGCGAGCTGCTGGATGGACGTCTCGACGGTCCCGGCGTCGACTGTCGCGAGGATCGGCGCGATGACATGGTAGCCCTTCGAGCCCGTCGCGAGGACTGCCGACGGGAGGCCGAGCTCCGCGAGCGCGTCGCGGACGACGAGCGCCGCGAGGCGTACCTCGGCGAGGGCGCCGGCAGGTGGATCGAGATCGACGACGATACGGTCGGGCCGCATGGAGTCGCCGGCGCGCGCGGTCGGGACGTGAAGCTCGATCGCGCCTTGATTCGCGAGGAACGCGAGGTGCTTGGCCTCGTGGACGAGCGGGTAGAGAGTCACGTCATCCTCTGGGTTGGCGTTCTTGCGCGTGGGCCGCGTGTGCTTCGCCACGGCATGGCGCGTGATGGACGCCGGATAGTGGGACGGCACGTTCTTCTGAAAGAACCCCGGCGCCGCGAGCCCCTTCGGAAAGCGCTTGATCGAGAGCGCCCGCCCCTCGAGGTGGGGCAGCATCCGCGGCGCGATGCGCTCGTAGTAGGCAACGACGTCTCCCTTGGTTCGCCCGATCTCGGGGAAGACGATGCGCTCCGCGTGAGAGACGTCGACCATGTGCGGGCCCGCAGTTTACTCGCGATCGGAACGACGAACGCAGAGGGAAGTGCGCGCGTCTCGGCTGCCGTCGCGTGCGGCGCGGCGCGGCCTGGCGATCTTCGTCTCGCGCACGAGATCGACGAACGCGCGCAGCCCTGCCGGGACATGGCGCTCATCGGGTAAAGGGAGCCTCGTGATGAAAAGGCAAGGGGAGGAACGACGTAACCGTACGGAAGTCGGCGCCGTGCGCGATCGCTCGGCGGGTGTTGCAGTGCCGGGCATGGAAAGACATCGGGCTGAGTGGTGGGCGAAGCGGATCGAGGAGCTCGCGCAGGGCGGCGACGCAGAGGAGATCGCCCGACGTCACGGTGTGAAGACACGCACGCTGATCTGGTGGCGGTCGCAGCTCCGCAAGAAGGCGCGTGAGACGACGGGCAAGAAGCCGCGCCTCTTGCCCGTGGTGGTGCGCTCGGCTCCTCGCGCCGTTCGGGCGCTCGCCGACTCTGCTCTCGAGGTCTTCGTCGAGGTCGGCGCTGCGCGGATGACGTTGCGAGGCGCCGTGACCGCGGAGCACCTCGCCGCGATCGTCTCGGCGTCGGCGCGCGCGTGCTGAGCCTCGGTCCAGGAGTTCAGGTCGTGCTCGCGACGGAGCCCGTCGATCTCCGTCGCGGCCACGACGGACTCGTCACGCTCGTGCGCTCGCTCTGGCGTGCCGACCCTTACAGCGGCACGCTCTTCGTCTTTTTCGGGCGACGACGCGATCGCGTAAAGGTCTTGTTTTTCAGCGCTGGAGGCTTCGTCGTTTATTACAAGCGACTCGAGCGCGGCCGCTTCTGCATGCCTCATGTGCCCGAGTCCGCGTCGCAGATCGTGCTCGACGCGGCGTCGCTCGCGATGCTTCTCGATGGCGTGGACCTCCGCGCCGTCCGCCGCGCGCCGCGATGGGAGCCGGCGCGCGCGAGAAAGCGCGCTCAGGGGATCGACATTCCACGCGCGTCGTGATCAAAGCTGTCTGTTGGTTCCTCCCGACGACAGCGACAAGGAGCACGGCTGCGAGTGGCGCGACTACGCCAACCATCTCGGCAGCCAGGTCGCCATCCTTCAAGCTCAGGTCGAGGTGCTCAACCGAGCCTTCGCCAAGCGCTCCGAGAAGATGGGCAAGATGCCGAGGATCGCGCGGCCGCCGCGCACGCCCGCGGAGGCTGCCGACCGCCGAATCGAGCAAGCGCTCTTGCGCGCCGATCACGTCGTCACCGAGGAGAGGCTCGAGCCCGTCCCCGAGGCGCTCAAGAAGTGCACGGTCTGCAACGGGACCTCGTTCCGCAGCGTCGGCACGGGCAAGCCGAGCGAGAGCTACATCTACGTGCCTGGCTATTTTCGACGCCTCGTCGTTCTCCGTGAGGTCGTCGCATGCCGTTGCGGCGGATGCGTCGTCACCGCGCCCGCGCCCGAGCGATGGTCCGAGAAGACGCGCTACGGCTCGAGCTTCGTCTCGCACCTCGTCGTCTCGAAGTGCCTCATGGTCACGCCGCACTACCGACTCGAGCAGTCCTTCAAGCGCACCGGCATGCCCGTTGCGCGAAGCACCATCAACGATCTCTTCCGCCGCGCCGGACAGAAGCTCGAGCCGCTGCGTGGACCGCTCTTCGAGACGATCACGCAGGACTTCCTCATCCACGTCGACGAGACCTCCTTCAAGCTGACGACGCAGACGTCGAAGGCGTTCATCTGGGCCTTCGTCGGGCAGAGCCTCACCGGCTACACGTTCGCCCTCACGCGCGGCGGGGATGTGCCGCTCGACCTTCTCGGCAAGTCGACCGGCGCCTTTCTCTGCGATGACTACCGCGGCTACGATCCGCTCGAGAAGAAAGGCCAGCGCAGGCGTAGCGGATGCCTTGCGCATGCCCGGAGAAAGTACTTCGAAGCCGGCGACGTGCCCGAGGCCAGGGACGCGCTCGACCTGATCTCTTGCATGTACCAGGTCGAGCACGAGGCCGAGCGGCGCGGGATCGTCGCCAGCGCCGAGCACCTCGCGCTCCGCCGCGAGTACACACGTCCGGTGTTCGTCGCGCTTCTTCGACTCGCGCGCGATCTTCGGCACGCGCATGGTCCGAAGACGCTCCTCGGTCGCGCCGCGAACTACACGTGGAAGAACATGCTCTACCTCGGGCGAGCGATGCGCGACGCACGCATCCCGCTCGACAACAACCGAGCAGAAAATGCGCTGCGCATCGTGGCGCTCGGGCGCAAGAACTTCATGTTCGTGCAGAGCGAGGAGGCCGGCAGGGAGCTCGCGCTCCTCTACTCGCTCGTCGTCTCCTGCACCCGCCTCGGCGTGAATCCCGTCGACTACCTCGCGGACGTCCTCGACCGCATCGACAAGACTGCCGACAATGGCATGCGTGATCTCCTCCCGGATCGGTGGAAGCCACAGGCGAAGGCGGCGGTCGCTAGCGAATTCGTCGCGTAGCGACGCGGAACACGTCGAGAAACGCCGTTCAGGTTCACGCCCGTACGGTTACGGAACGACGGCGCTCGTCCGGGACCTAAGTGGCTGGCCGACGAGGCCGGCACTCGCGCTCCTCGTCGGTGAACGCCCGTACGCAGTCGTCGAGTCGTCGTCGAGGTCGTCGCCTTCGTTCGGTCAGGTCGTCAGGCCGTCGATTGCAGGCGACCACCGCTCGTGAGCAATGCGACATGGCCCCCGCGGCGGCTGGGGTTGGCTTCAGCCGCCACCGATCATCGAGGATGACAGCGCGCGCTCTGGCTCGGGCCATCGTTCAAGGCCGCGGTACCGCTACCCGTCGTCAAAGGCCTTGTTTTAGCGGAGGAGAAGAGATTCGAACTCCTGGTGGACTTGCATCCACGGCGGTTTTCAAAACCGCTGCCTTAGACCACTCGGCCACTCCTCCGGAGGATGAGGATCTAGCAGCTTTCCCGGCTCCGAAACAACGTCAGGCCTCGGCAGCGGTTTCACTGCCCCATGGATCTGGGGCAAGGCGTGGGGCACTGAGCCAGGATTCCGTTGAAGCTGCTCTCGCGAAGAGCATCGAAGCGGCGACCGTAGCTGGCCGCTGGGACGTCGTCCTGCAGCTTGCGCGCGAGCTTCATGCACGCCGAGCCGACGCTCCGACGAACGTGGTTGCCATCGATCTGAAGCGAGGCGCGGGCGTCACCAGGCGCCGCTAGTGCACCGGTTCCATGGAACCGACGGGTTTTGCTTTCCATGAGCGCCCAAACGTGTTCCATGTTGGCGCATGAGGAAGCGGTACATCGTGAACCTGACGCCGGGAGAGCGCGAGGCGCTCACTGAGATCGCGAGGCGTCAGCGCGTGTCGGGCTTGAAGCGGCAGCGCGCGAGCATCCTGTTGAAGGCGGACGAGGATCTCACGGACCAAGAGATCGCCGATGAACTCGAGGTGGGCCTCGTCACTGTCGAGCGCGTGCGGAAGCGCTGCATCGAGCGTGGAGTCGAGGCATGCCTGGAGAGAAAAGCGTCCGAAATCACGTCTCGACCTCGGAAGCTTGATGGTGCCGCCGAGGCTCAGCTGGTGCAGCTTGCGTGCAGCGAGCCGCCAGCAGGAAGGTCGCGGTGGACGCTCACGCTCCTCGCCGACAAGCTCGTCGAGCTGAGAGTCTTCAACTCGGTCAGCAAGAGCACGATCCAGCGCGGGCTAAAAAAAATGAGACCAAGCCCTGGCTAGAGAAGCGGTTCTGCATCCCGCCGCAGAAGAACGGCGCGTTCGTGCACGCCATGGAGGACGTGCTCGAGGTCTATCATCGCCCCTACGACAAGGCCCGACCGCAAGTGTGCCTCGACGAAACGAGCAAGCAGTTGCTCGAGCACGTTCGCGTCCCGATCCCTGCGCGTCCCGGAAGGGCGGCGCGGGTCGATGACGAATACAAGCGCTGCGGGACTACCAACATCTTCGCAGCCGTCGAACCCCTGACCGGGTGGTGCATGGTGCAAGCGACCGACCACCGCACCAACGTCGACATGGCTCAGTTCCTGCGGCGCATCTCCGACGAGGCGTTCCCAAACGCCTCGGTGATCGTTCTGGTGATGGACAACCTCAGCATCCACACGCTTTCGTGCCTGTACGAGGCCTTCGCGCCCGCAGAGGCTCGACGCCTGACGAGGCGATTCGAGGTTCACTACACGCCGAAGCACGGAAGCTGGCTCAACGTCGCAGAGACCTTCCTCTCCTCACTCGCCAGGCAGTGCCTCGATCAGCGCATTCCCAACGTCGCCGAGCTCCGCACGATCCTCACCGCCTGGTGTGGCAAGCGCAAGACCGGGCGCGTGACGTGGCAGTTCACCGCCGAGCACGCCCGGATCAAGCTCCGCCGGCTCTACCCTTCCATTCCGTAGAACCGGTGCACTAGTTCCTTACGACGGAACCGAGACCTGGCACTTCGAGCGGCCAGATGGAACAGCGGCGTGGCTCTGTTGCGAGGATGCGGAGGCGATGGAGGTGCTGGGCCAACTCCACTTCTACCTCGTCGCTGACTAGGGCCAGCCTCTCTCGGCGAGACGAGTCGACCGTCATGCCCGCTCGGCGGCTTGACAAGCCCCCGCGTGCGCGAATCTCGGGGTCAGAGGGGCGGACCCCTCGACAGAAAAGAAGCTCAATTTCAGTCTGCCTTCGGACGGACCCGCTGGTTAGCAAAGCATCGCGCAAGTGGCTGAAATTACGTGCACCGCGCCTGCTAACCAGTGGGTCACCGCCGCGGCGCACGCGAAGCTGCCGCGCGCAGGAGGCGGTAGTCCTGTGCCGCCTGCCACGCGGTCGCGAACGAGCACGAGGCTTTCCGCGCGATGTCGGCGACGGGCAGGTCGGGCGCGTGCTCGAGCGCGGTCCAGACGTCGGCGCGAAACGACGGCCCCATGAGCACACGGTTTCGGTAGCCCGCGTGACGTCGAACCAGAACCTCGGGCGAGAGCACGTCCTCGCGGCGATCG
>JANXVA010000401.1 GCA_025351875.1 Myxococcales bacterium
CAGATGCGTGAGAAGAAGCGATCGCCATGTCGCTCGAGCGCCCGACGCATCCTCTCGATCGAGCAGACGTCGATGCCGAGGCCGACGATCATCGCTGCGCGCGCCCCTTGTCGATCGCGGCGAGCATCGCGCGGACCGCCCCGGGGAGCCCGGCGAACACGGCATCCGCGACGACCGCGTGACCGATGTTGAGCTCGACGAGCTCGGGGATCGCCACGAGCGCCCCCACGTTGGTCGTCGTGAGGCCGTGCCCGGCGGCGATCTCGAGCCCGAGCTCGCGACCGCGAGCCGCGGCGGCCTGGAGGCGTGCGAGCTCTCGCTTCTCCACCGCCTCGTCACCGTGACCGTGCGCGAACTCGCCGGTGTGGAGCTCGATCTGCTCGGCACCGATCGCGTGAGACGCCTCCACCTGTGCGAGTTCGGGCGCGACGAAGAGGCTCACCTTGATCTTGGCGGCGCGGAGCGTATCGACATGAGCCCGCAGCGAGGGTGACGCCTTCGCGACCTCGAGCCCTCCCTCGGTCGTGCGCTCTTCGCGGCGTTCGGGGACGAGGGTGACGACGTCCGGGCGCACGCGGCACGCGATCGCGATCATCTCGTCGGTCGACGCCATCTCGAGGTTGAAGAGCGACCTCACTGTTGCCCGGAGCCGCTCCACGTCGTCGTCCCGGATGTGGCGGCGATCCTCACGGAGGTGCGCGGTGATCCCGTGCGCGCCCGCCTCGAGACACATGCGCGCCGCCTCGACGGGATCGGGGTACGTGGTACCTCGCGCGTTACGGAGTGTCGCGACGTGATCGACGTTGACGTGCAGCCGCATCACCGCCGGACGGTAGCACAGATGCCCGCGGCGCGATTCGGCACGAAAGGCCTGAAAATCCCGGCTCGATCAGTCGTCGCCGCCGCCCGCTTCGCCGTCTTCTTCCGTCTTCGGCGTCTGGAGGATCTCTCCGTTCGGGCCGTCCTTGCGGATGATGACGGTCTTGCGACCGACGGTGTCGGGGTTCTCACGCGCGACGACGGTGATCACGTTCACGCCGGGGCGGAGCGGGATGGTCGCCTCGAACGGCATCCGCTTCGGATCGGGACCGTTGCGGTTCGACCTGTAGAACACCTTCTTGCTACCGACGAAGATGTACGAGTCGAGAAGGCGATCGGAGTCGCTCGTGACGCCCTTGATCGTCGTCGTGGCATCCTTCGTCGAGAGAACGACAGGCTGGACCTCGATCGACGGCGGGTAGCGGCGCATGACCTCCTCGAAGGGGACCTGCGCGGCAGGCGTACCGCCGGCTTCGAGCTCGCTCGTCTTGACGAAGCCGAAGCGGCCGTCGCCGAGCGAGACCTTGGTCATGTCTCCGGCGCTCGCCTGGATCGTCACGGCGGTGGCCGCGCCGAGACGGCCGAAGCTTCGTGAGGTCGCGTCGGCGGCCTCGAAGAGCGTGGCGCCGCCGCTCTTCGCCTTCATCGTTCCGCTCGCGTTCGTGAGCGAGGTCGGAACGGCGATGGGCATGCGGACCTTCTCGACGACCGTCTCGCGGAGATCGCGGTCGGCGATCGACAGCTCGACCTTCGCCTCGGGATCGGCGAGCGGCGACTCGACGTCGAACGTGAACGCGACCTTCTTCACCTCACCGGGCTGCATGTTCGAGATGTCGAACCGGCCCTCGTGGAGGAGGAGACCGTCGCCCGAGAGGTTCCGCAGGTTGACCTGGGTCTCGAAGCTCTTGCCCTTGCCGACGTTCTTCACAGACAGGTAGAGCGTGAGGTGCTCGCCCTTCTGCACCTTGCCGTCGCCGTTGCCCTTGCGGGAGTCGGCGATCTGGTAGCTGTAGGCGAAGAGCGGACGCTCGAGCGCCTTCACGGCGACCCGCAAATTCTGGGGCGCTGGCGCCCGGCCGCGCGCCTCGTCGAAGCGAACGCTGATGCCGTCCTGGCGTGAAAGCGTGTCGCGCGGGACCTTGCACGTGCGCGGCGCGTTGATCGGAAGGACGGCCGTGGAGCCAGCCTTGCGGCCTTCGACGTCGCACCAGCCCAGCGGGATCATCGCCGTCTTCGTCTTGCCCGCCTCGAGCTTGCCGATGACGAGCTCCTTGTTGTCGTAGAGCCCGTTGTCGCTCTTGGTGACGGCGGCGAGGCGGTTCAGGGTGACGGCGCCCTTGTTGGTGACCGTCACCTTCAGCTGCATCGGGTCGCCTGCGTTCACCTCGTTGCCGGGCCGATCCGTCTCGAGCTTCACCTCGACGTTGGGCGGCGGCGCGCCCTGGGCCGCCTGCGGCACGTCCGCCGGGGCGTCGCTCCAGTCGATGCCGAGCCCCTGGAGATCGTTGCCGACCTTGGCGAGCTCGCTCGTGCGCGCGTCGTTGATGACCTGCTTGGCGGCCTTGAGCTGCTCGAGGCGCTTGCCGTGCGGGACCTTGGCGACCACGTCGCGAGCGAACTTCACGGGGAAGTCCTTGCTCGGGAAATCGTTGCCCATCACCTCGTCGGGGTCGCCACCGCGCTCGCGGAGCTCACGACGGAGAGACTCGGGGAGGTTGTAGCGAACGACCTCCTGCGGCTTCTGCCCTTCGCGGATCTTCGCGTTCTGGAGGGTGCGCGCGAGATCGCGCTCCTTCAGCATCGTGCCGGTGTCGACCGTGAGGTCCATCTCCTGCGTGTCGGCGGTCATCGGGTCGAGCTCGATGTCCGGCGTGACGCCTGTGCCCTGGATGGATATGTCGCCGGGCTCGGTGAGGTACTGCGCGAACGCCACGCCAGCGTTCGCTCGGGTGGATGAGCCCCAGGCAATCGACGACGCTGGCGAATCTGGGGACGAGAGGCGG
>JANXVA010000436.1 GCA_025351875.1 Myxococcales bacterium
ACGCCTCGTCATCCGCGCCCACCGCCGCCTTCGCACGGGCCAGCGAGCGGAGCGGGCCGGGCGCCGACGCGTGCGACTCGGCGAACGCTGCGAGCGCCGGAATGCACGCCTGGACCTGCGCGATGTCCTTCATCTCGCGCGGCCAGAAGCGCAGGAGGAGCGCCGTCTGGTCGTTCGGATCGGCGGCGAGCGCGCGATCGAGCTCGGCGCGCCCCTCGTCCGCCATGCCGTCCTCGAACAGGCACGAGGCGAGCTCGACGCGCGCCCACGCCGGCGCGGGCGTGCGCGCGAGCTCCTTCGTGGCCTCCGCGCGGGCCTCGTCGCGCTTGCCGGTCGCGCGAAGCGCCGCGACACGACCCATACGCGCGCGTTCGAGCTCGCTGGCGCTCCCGCCGACGGCGATCGCCCGGTCCGCTGCGGCGAGCGCGACGTCGGCACGGCCCTCGGCCTCGTGGTAGGCGAGCTGTTCGAGGAAGTACGCGGCGGTCCTTCCGTCCTTGTTCCACTCGTCGGCGAGCGACTCGACGATGCGATCGCTCCGCACATACGCGAGCGAGCCGGCATCGCGCGGATCCTCGTAGATCGCCACGAGGACGCCGAGCTTCACGAGCGCATCCATCGCCGGCTTGCAGTCCGGCTTGGCCTCGAGCGCGAGGGACATCTCCTCGGCGCTCTTCTGCAGATCACCGAGCGCGACGTACAGCTGGCCGAGCGAGAGGTGGAAGTCGGCGTCGCCCGAGAACGTGTCGCGCACCGCCTCGAAGTGCTTGAGGGCACCGGCCTGATCGCCCGTGTTCGCGAGCGCGTTGCCGAGGTTCATGCGCGCGGCGTGGTCGTTCGGGTCGACCGACGCGATCATGCGGAGGGTCGAGATCGCCTTCTTGAAGTCGTTCGCCGCGAAGGCGGCTTGCGCCTTGGCCCAGAGCTCGGACTTGCCGATGAACGCCTCGAGGCTCGTCATCAGCGCGGCGTTCTCGAGTCGCCATGCGCCGTCCTTCGGGGCCGACGAGATGAACTGCCCTGCCCAGGCGCGCATCGGCTCGATGCCGAGGCCCTTGCCTGCGAGCGTCTCGAGCTCCGCTCGCGGCACCGGCACGCGCTCGGGCACGCCCTGGCGGCGGGCGAGCTTTGCGTCGAGAGAGATCAGCATCCATTCGCCAGCGGCATCGCTCATGATCCGAACGTAACCGACGTTCGAGGCCGAGTGCACGGGTCGACGTGGTAGAAAATCGACCGTGCAGAACGAGGGACCGCCGCGCGGGATCAATCTCTTCACGTTTGCGCGGATCTCCGCGGCCGCCGCGGAGGGGGATCGTCCGCTTGCGGAGATTTTGGTGAACGAGTCGCTCACGGACGCACAGTGGACCGACGTGACGCTGTTCTGGGCGCGCCGCATGGGTGAGGACGCGCGAAACCCCGAGCCGCGCGTCGCGCCCGCGTTCTCCGACGCCTTCGCGAAGGCGCAAGATGCGCTCAAACCCGTGGTCGAGCTCTCGCCCGAGGCGTGGGAGGCGCTCGTCCTGGCCATCGACGACGCTCCAGACGGTCCGGCGCGTGTGCTCGCGGAGCGCGGCCTTGCGATGGCGGACTTCTCTCGACTCACGCGACACTGGGCGCGCGCTCTGGCGCGGCCGAGCGAAGGCGTGTAGCGTCGCGCCCACCGATGAGTGAGCACCTCGAGAAGCTCCTCGAACAAACAGCCGAGCTTCGCGCCGCGATCCCAGGCGACTCCGCCAGCGGGCTCGACGTGTCGCTCGAGCCGGAGTTCGAGCGAATCAAGGCGGAAATCGAGAAGCTGACGAGCATCGAGGGTGGCGAGCCCGACTGGTCACTCGTCGTCCAGCAGGGCGAAGATCTGCTCACGAGCAAGACGAAGGATCTGAGGCTCGCGGTCTGGGCCACCGTCGGCGCGCTCCATCGTTCGCAGTGGAGCGGCTTCGCGCGCGGCCTCGTCGTGTGCCGAGCGCTCATCGTCGACATGTGGGACGCGGTGCTCCCGAAGCGCGACAAGGCACGCGCGAACATCGTCGGCTGGCTCGCCGAGCGCGCCACGCCGACCGTCCAGGCCCTCGACGTCGCGATGTCGGACGGCGATGACGTCCGGCTCGCCGCGGAGCTCGTGGAGGAGATCGACCGCTTCCTGGCCGACAAGCTCGGCGACGTCTTCTCGGGCATCCGAGGGCTCGTCTCCGCGGCGAAGGCGCGCGTCCGCGACATCCCCGAGCCGCCGCCGCCGCCCCCGCCGACCCCACCGCCTCCCCCACCGTCCGACGACGATGACGACGACACCGGCGACGACGACGACGACGACGACGACGACGACGACGACACCGGCGACTCGCCGCCTCCTTCGTCGAGGCCGGCGCCCTCGCCGCAGCCCGCGCTCTCCACGAACGCCGAGGACGCGGATGCGACGACGCGCACCTGCGGGGACGCGCTGGTCGCGCTCGCCCGATCGATGGCGTCCGTGGATCCGACACGCGCGTGGGCGTATCGCCTGCACCGCAAGGGGATCTGGCTGCCGTTCGAGCGCGTGTGGGTTCACAGCGGCCTGCTCGCTGCGCCCGCGGTCGACCCGGCTGTCGCCGAATCGCTCCGCGCGCTGCTCGGCGCCGCGCGCTGGCAGGAGCTGGCCTTCGCAGGCGAGGAGGCCTCGGCTCGCTTCCCGCTCTGGCTCGATCCGCACCGCTTCGTCGCCCTCGCGCTCGAGCGCATGGGCTCCGCCTTCAACGAGGCGCGCGAGGCGGTCGGACGCGAGACGACCGATTACGTGCGCCGGCACCCGTTTCTGCTCGAGGCACGGCTCTCCGGCGGCGCCCCCGCGGCGAGCCCGGAGACCGTCGACTGGCTCGAGATCGAGGCCAAACGCTGGCAGATGGGCTCGCAAGCCCACGACATCGGGCGCGACGAGGATCGCGACGTGTCGCGGCGCTTCGCCGACGCCAAGAACCTCGTTGCCGCGGGCCGTCATTCCGAGGGATTGGCCGTCGCCATGCAGCTCGCGCGGCGCGGCTCCGACACACGCGAGCGCTTCCGCGCGAGCCTGAACGTCGCCCGGCTCGCCATCAACGCGGGCGCCTACGAGGTCGCCCGGCCGATCCTCGACGGGCTCGTCGGGACCGCCAACATGCACTCGCTCGAGATCTGGGACCCTGCGCTCTGTGCGCGCCTGTACGCAGGGCTCTACCAGTGCATGCCCGCCGACGCGCCCGCGCGCGCGACCGTCTTCGAGGTACTCTGTCGACTCGACCCGGGCGCAGCGCTCCGCGCGCGCGACGGCGGCGACAGCATGACCACGCGGCCCCGCACGAGCACCATGACCAGCTCGGGCATGACGAGCCCGGCCCCTGTCCCCTACCAAGCGCCTGTCCCTACCGCTCATCAGGCTCCGCATAACGGAAGCTCCTACGGAGCGCCGGCGGAGCACGTGGAGCACGCGGAGCAGACAGACGAAGACGAAGGCGTCTCCGAGTGGGCGGACGACGACTAGGCTTGATTGCCAGACCGAAGGAGCGGACACTTCCGTGTTCGTTTTCGCGAAGTGAAACGTAAGAAGGGTACCTAGCCATGGCCAACGAAGGATCCGTCGCCCCGCCGGAGCGCATCAACATCAAGTACAAGCCGTCGACCGGCGATGCGAAGGAGGAGGTCGAGCTACCGCTCAAGATGCTCTTCCTCGGTGACTACACCGGCCGCCCGGACCCGCGCCCGCTCGAGGAGCGCAAGCCGATCAGCGTCGACAAGGACAACTTCGACCAGGTGCTCGCCGAGCAGAACCTCGAAGTGAACATGGCCGTCCCCGAGGTCATGTCGGGAACGGAAGGCGCGTCGCTCAACGTCGGGCTGAAGTTCAAGAAGCTGAGCGACTTCGGCCCCGAGGCCGTCGCGATGCAGGTGCCCGAGCTGCGCAAGATGATCGAGCTCCGCGAGACGCTCACCGCGCTCAAGGGCCCGCTCGGCAACACGCCGGCGTTCCGGAAGAAGATCCAGGAGCTCCTGGCGGACAACTCGAAGCGCGAGCAGCTCATGAAGGAGCTCGGCCTCGGTGATGACAAGGCGGGAGGCTGATCATGGCGGAACAAGAGACTCAGGGCGCAGGCGCTGAAGCCGGCACCACCACCACCGAAGGCGGCCTCCTCGAGGAGATCCTCGGCGCGACGCAGATGAAGCCGAGCGACGACGGCTACGACATTGCACGCAAGGGCGTGCATGCCTTCGTCGCGGAGCTCCTCGCACCGACGAACAAGGGCGCGAAGATCGACAAGGCGATCGTCGACGCGATGATCGTCGAGATCGACAAGAAGCTGTCGAAGCAGCTCGACGCGATCCTTCATCAGCCGGCGTTCCAGAAGCTCGAGTCGGCGTGGCGCGGCCTCAAGTTCGTCGTCGATCGCACGAATTTCCGCGAGAACATCAAGGTCGACCTCCTCAACGTCTCGAAGGACGATCTCATCGCCGACTTCGAGGACGCTCCCGAGGTCACGAAGAGCGGCCTCTACAAGACCGCCTACACGGCCGAGTACGGAACGTTCGGCGGCAAGCCGTACGGCGCGATGTTCTCGAACTACGAGTTCGGCCCCGGCGCGCAGGACATGGAGCTCCTTCGCAACTGTGCGTCGGTCGCGGCGATGTCCCACGCGCCGTTCTTCGCGGCGGCGGGCGCGCAGTTCTTCGGTCAGAAGGACATGCTGAACCTTCCGAACCTGAAGGACCTCGGCTCCCTCTTCGAGGGCCCGCAGTACACGAAGTGGAACAGCTTCCGCGACACCGAGGACGCCCGCTACGTCGGCCTCCTCATGCCGCGCTTCCTGCTCCGCCTCCCGTACGGCGAGACCACCGTTCCGGTGAAGCGCTTCAACTACTCCGAGGACTGCGTCGACAAGCACGACGAATACCTCTGGGGTAACGCCTCGTACGCGATGGCCACGCGCCTCGCGGACAGCTTCGCCAAGTACCGCTGGTGTCCGAACATCATCGGCCCGCAGGCGGGCGGCACGGTCGAGAACCTGCCGCTTCACCAGTACCAGGCGATGGGCGAGACGCAGACGAAGACCCCCACCGAGGTCATGCTGTCCGAGCGCCGCGAGTTCGAGCTCTCGGAGCAGGGCTTCATCGCCCTCACGTTCCGCAAGGACTCGGACAACGCCGCGTTCTTCTCGGCCAACAGCGCGCAGCGTCCGAAG
>JANXVA010000459.1 GCA_025351875.1 Myxococcales bacterium
CGCCGATGCGCGATGTACGCGAGCAGGCTCACCGTGAGGTTGAGGAGCGCGGCGATGCGCACCGATCCGACCTGCCCCGCATGTCCCATGATGAAGAGCACGGACGCCGCGGAGGCGAACGCCGAGCCGAGCGTGTTCACGAAGTAGAGCGTGCCGACGCTCTTGCCGACGTTCTTGCTCGAGCGCACGAGGTGCGCGACGAGGAGCGGCAGCGTGCTTCCCATGAGCAGCGTGGGCACGAGCACGAGGAGGAACGTCACGACGAACGTGGCGACGGCGCTCATGCCGAGGGTCGCGTCGCCCACGGCGTGGAACACGCGGAGCGAGATCAGCCCGAACAGCCCGATCCCGAGCTCGACGAGCGAGAACATGAGGAGGACGGGCCGCTTCGGATCCTTCGAGACCGCACCGCCCGCGACGCTTCCGACGCCGAGGCCGAGCATGAAGGCCGTGACCACCATCGTCACGCTCTCGATGTTGATCCCGTAGATGGCGTAGAGCGCACGCTGCCAGACGATCTGGTAGAGGAGCGCGGCGAAGCCGGAGAGGAGGAAAACGGCGTAAATCCAGGCCCGCATGGGCGACAAGCTACACCAAGATGCGGGCGTGCTCGCTCAGGAAGTCAGCGCAGTGTCAGAGTGACGTTGTCATAGGCGACACGCGCCTTGCCGCTCGTGGCGGCCCCCGCAAGCCCGAGGTTCAGGAGGATCCCGAGTTTGTCCGTGGAGATGCTTCTCGGCGCGGCGGCCACCGGAACGCCGTTGAAGGAGAGCGCCGCGCCGCTGCCGTCGAAGGCGGTCTTCATCTCGACGTGGAACCAGCCAGGCGCGCTCGGCGTCGCAACCGGAAGGCTCACTGTGCCATTCTCGATGCCCGGATCGTTGATCCTGAAATAGAGCGACCCCTGGAAGAAATCGACCGCGACCGCCTGTGTGCCGGGGGTGTCGAAGCCCATCGAAACGACCTGACCGACGGAAGTGCCGCCGTCCTCCGTGTGGGGCAGCTCGTCGAGCCGAAGGTCGAATTCGAGGACAGCGCCATTCGCGAAGCCGCGCCCGACGGTCGTGGAGAGGAGGGCAAAGGAAAAGAAACTGACATCCCCCGCGTCCCCAGCGTCCCCGCCATCAGGCAGCGCCGGGAACGTATCGATCGTGGTGAGCAGCGCATTCGGAGGCGAGCGGTCGCTCGGCGTCGTCGCCAGAGCTCCGCCGTTGACGAACTGCAGCTGCCATCCGGCGTCGAGCGGGGCTTCGTCGAAGTCGGCGCAGAAGAGCGCGGCGGTCGCATCGCCCGTCGTGCAGAAGCGTGCCGCGGCAGCGTCGACGGCTGCTTCCACGACCGAGGGCGCGTCGGTGCCGGCCTCGAGCGGCTCTGGCGTCGACTGCTCGGAGAAGCTCGAACAGCCCACGGCAATCCCCCAGCCCACCGCCACGGAGAGGAAGGCCACGACGCGCCAGGACACACCACGATCCATCTGGTGATGCTACGCGCGCGAAGGATCGGCCGCTACTTGCAAGACGCGGGAGAGCTCGCTGAGGAAATACTCGCAGTCGGTGACGATGCCGATCGCCTGGTGGGTGCCGCGATCCGTGAGCTTGATGACCGTGTCGGCGCTGGTATCGACGCAGAACGTCGCGACGCCCGCAGCGAGCATGTTCCCGGTCGCGACGCCGTGGAGCGTGGTGGCGACGATGACCGCGACGGTCACGTCGGTCGTGAGCTCGCGCATGGCGTCGGCGGCGGCGACCGCGTCGGTGTGCACGTCGGGGAGGGGACCGTCATCGCGGATCGAGCCGGCGAGGACGAACGGAATGGGCGCGGTGACGCACGCGTGCATCACGCCGCGCGTGACGAGGCCCTCCTTCACGGCCGCGGCGATCGACCCTGCGCGGCGCACGCGATTGATCGCGCGGAGATGATGCTGGTGGCCGTGAGGGACGTTCGCTCCCTTCTCGAGGTCGATGCCGAGCGAGGTGCCGAACATGGCGGACTCGATGTCGTGCGCGGCGAGCGCGTTACCGGCGAAGAGCACGTCGACCCAACCGGCACGAACGAGCCGCTCGAGCACCGGCGCGGAGCCGGAGTGGACGATCGCGGGGCCGCCCACGAAGAGGATCTTCTTCCCGGCGGCATGGGCGGCGCGCATCGCCGCGGCGACGTCGGCGATGATGCGGGCCTTCGGTCGCTCGGTCGACACCCCCGAGGACATGAACCGGAACGCCTCGCCCTCGGCCTCCGAGCGAGCACGCAGAACGACGCGCACGCCCGCGTCACCGACGACGATGGCGTCCCCCTTGCGAACGCGATGCATCGGGCACGAGATCGCTCGCGCGCCGGCCGCTTCGCGGACGATCCGGATGCCGACGTCCATTTCCGGACGCTCGACCGGGAGCCACCGGCCGTCGACGCGGACGTCGGTCGGAAAATTCGTGGTCGCGTGGAAGCCCTCGGGGAAGACGCCTTCGAGATCAGCCTCGAGGAAAGTAGCGTCGTCGGTCTCGTGCTCTCGAGCGTCGCGCGGCATCGGCCTCAGCGTAGCTCAGGGTGGCGGACACGCGTTGACGCACGAGGCGCAGAGCCGGCCGCCCTTGCCGTCGTCGACGCAGCCGTCGTCGACGCAGCCGTCGTCGATCATCTTGTTCGTCTTGCAGTCCTGGGTTGCGCAGCGCGGCCTCTGTCCCGACGAGGCACTGCGCGATGTTGGCCCGGCGGGATTATTTTACACTGTAAAGCCAAGGATTTGCGGGAAAACCCGGGTTGCGTCATGGCGCGTCGTGGCGCGGCGCCGTTCCGCGAGTACATTGCACGCGCCTTGCTCAACCGCCGCCTTTCCCCCCTCTTTGCCGCCCTCCTTCCGCTCGCGACCGCGCTCGTGCCGGCGTGCTCGAGCAGCTCCAGCGATCCGGCGACCGCTCCGGCCGTCACGGTCGCCTTCGACCCGGAGGCGAGCTTCGCGGCGGAGAACGGATTCTTCGATTTCCCGTATCCGTCGGACCTGCGCCTCACGCCCCAAGGCACGCCCGACGTCGCCTCGTTTCCCGACCCGGGTGTCCCGATCCTCGTCGGCCTGAAGAAGGCCGCGCAGGAACGGAAGGGCTTCCCGATGGTTCCTGCCGCGTACTTCAAGTTCACGGCGAAGCTGAAGGAGCGCGACCCGGAGCTCTCCGTCGACGGCGGCGTCAAGGCGCCTCTGCTCCTCCTCGACGTCGACCCTGCATCGCCCGAGCGTGGCACCGCCTATCCGGTCGTCGCGCAGACGCCGAACCCCGACGCCTACGTGCCCGAGAACCTCCTGTCGATCGCAGCGCGTCCCGGCATCGTGCTCGCGCCGAACCGCAAGTTCGCGTTCGTGGTCACCCGCGCGGTCGGCATGGACGCGGGCGGCGAGCCGCAGGCCCCGGCCGCGCTCCTTGCGCTGTCGCGCGGAGAGGTCCCCGCGGGCGCGAAGGGCGCTGCGCTGAAGGAGCTCTACGCGCCTCTCTGGGAGACGCTCGACAAGGTGGGCGTGCCGCGCGCGGACGTCGTCGGCGCGACGGTGTTCACGACCGGCGACGTCGTCGCGGACAACGCGACGCTCGGCGACCTGGTGGTGAAGACGTACGCACCTGACCTCACCGATCTGACCCTCCTGGCCGATCCGGCGAACACGCAGCCCGAGCTCTGCCACGTCCGCGCGAAGATCGTGATGCCCCAGTTCCAGAAGGGCACCCCCATCTTCACGACCGAGGGCCTCTTCGACATCGGTCCCGACGGGCTTCCCGCGAAGCAGCGCGACGAGTCGGTGCCGGTCTCGATCGGCATCCCGAAGAAGCCCATGCCGGCCGGCGGCTACCCGCTCGTCGTCTACTTCCACGGCTCGGGCGGCGTCTCGCAGCAGGTCATCAACGGCGGTGATCTCGGCGATCCGCCGGATCGCTGGCCGGGCGGCACGCTCGCGGCGCTGGGTTTCGCCACGGCGGGTCAGGCGCTGCCGATCAGCCCCGAGCGCGTCCCCGGCGCGAAGGACATCGACTACATCAACGTGAACAACCTGGTCGCGATGCGCGACACGTTCCGTCAGGGCATCGTCGAGTCGCGCATGTTCCTCGCGGCGCTCTCCCGCGTGCGCATTCCCGCGTCGGTACTTGCAGGATGCACGGGTCCCACGCTCCCCGCCGGCGAGACGGACTACCACTTCGCGGACAACCCGCATGCTCAGGGGCAGTCGATGGGGGGCATGTACACGAACCTGGTGAGCGCCTCGGACAAACGCATCAAGCTCGCCGTGCCGACCGGCGCCGGCGGCTACTGGGTCTACTTCATCCTCAAGACGTCGACGGTGCCGGGCGCCGCAGGCCTCGTCGCGCTGCTCCTCCGCACGACCGAGAAGCTCTCGTTCCTCCATCCGGCGCTGCAGATCGCCGAGACGGCGCTGGAGCCGATCGATCCGATGGTGAGCGCGGCACGCGTCGGCCATCGTCCGCTGCCGGGTCATCCTGCACGCCCCATCTACGAGCCGGTCGGTCTGAACGACTCGTACTTCCCGACCGCGATCTACGACGCCATGGACCTCGCGTACGCCCACCCGCGCGTGGGTGACGAGATCTGGCCGACGATGCGCGACGCGCAGAAGCTCGCCGGCCTGGACACTCCGCTCTCGTACCCGGTGAAGGCGAACCTGAAATCGGTCGACGGCATGCCGTACACCGGCGCGATCGTGCAGTACGCCCCCAACGGCTACGACGGGCACGCCATCTATCGCAAGCACGACGCCGTCCTCTACCAGTACGGCTGCTTCCACGCTTCCTTCCGCAAGACGGGTACGGCCGTCATCCCGGCGCCGGCCCCCACGGGAACACCCTGCGCGGAGTAGTGACGACACACAGGATCGAGTGATTTCGCTGGGGATGCGCTAGAGACGGGGCCACATGGCGAGCCCGCATCCCAGCAAACCCGAGCTTCTGGCGCCCGCGGGCGATCGCGTCGCGCTCGAGGCCGCGGTCCGCGCCGGCGCGGATGCCGTGTATTTCGGGCTCCAGGGCTTCAACGCTCGAGCTCGCGCGACGAACTTCGACGCGGCCGAGCTCGGCGAGACGATGCGCTGGCTCCACGAGCACGGCGCGCGCGGGTACGTGACGCTGAACACGCTCGTCTTCGACGCCGAGCTGCCGAGCGTCGAGGCCGCGGTGCGGGCGTGTGCCGAGGCCGGGGTCGACGCGGTGATCGTGCAGGACCTGGGGGTGGCGCGGCTCGCACGCGCGGTCGCGCCGGATCTGGCGATCCACGCCTCGACGCAGATGACCTGCACGGACGCCTCGTCCGTCGAGCTCGCGCGCGAGGTCGGAGCCACGCGCGTGATCCTCGCCCGTGAGCTGTCGCTCGAGGACATCGCGAAGGTGAAGCGCGGCACCGACGTCGAGGTCGAGGTGTTCGTCCACGGCGCGCTCTGCATCTCCTACTCGGGGCAGTGCCTCACCAGCGAGGCGATCGGCGGGCGGAGCGCCAACCGAGGGGCGTGCGCGCAGGCGTGTCGCTTGCCGTACGAGCTCGTGGTCGACGGCGAGCTCCAGGACACCGCCGACCGCGCGTACCTGCTCTCGCCCGAAGATCTCGAGAGCTCCGCGCTCGTTCCCGACCTCGTTCGCGTCGGCGTGTCGTCGCTCAAGATCGAGGGGCGCCTGAAGGGCCCCGAGTACGTCGGCGCGACCACGCGGCTCTATCGCAAGGCGATCGACGCGGCGACCGGCACGGGGGCCGCGCCCACGGAGGAGGAGCGTCGCGCGGCGCTCCAGACCTTCACGCGCGGGTCAGGGCCTGGCTTCTTTCCCGGCGCGGATCACCAGCGGCTGGTCGAGGGGCGCGCGTGCGATCATCGCGGGCTCGAGGTCGGCCAGCTTCGCGCGGTCGAGTCGTTCCGCGGGCACATGTCGCTCGTCGTGGAGCTCGAGGTCGATCTCGCGCGTGGTGACGGCATCCTCGTCGAGGGCGGCTTCGCGAGCGAAGGCGAGGTCGGCGGCCGCGTGTGGACGCTGACCGTCGACGGGAACGACGTCGAACGTGCCCATGCCGGCGATAGCGCGCACGTGTGGCTCGGGCCCGACGTGCGGCTCGGCAGCGAGCTCGGCAAGGCCGCGCACGAGAAGACGCGTCGCGTGTTCCGCACGAGCGCGCCGGCGGTGGCGAAGAAGATCATGAACGAGCTCGAGCAGGCGCCCGCGCGAACGCGGCTCGATCTGCGGATCGCAGGGCGCATCGGCGAGCCGTTCGTCCTCGAGGGGCGGACGGGCGCGGGTGGGTTCGCGCGCGTCACGGGCGACGCCAGCATCGAGCAGGCGCGATCGGCGCCGCTCGACGAGAAGGCGCTGCGAGACAAGCTCGGCAAGCTCGGCGACTCACCGTTCGAGCTGGGCACGCTCGACGTGGGTCTCCCGGCGGGAACCATCGTGCCCGTCTCGTCGCTGAATCGCGCCCGGCGCGCGCTGGTCGAGGCGCTCGCCGTGACGGCGGTGGTGCAGCACTCGACGACAGGTGTATCTTACACTGATTTGCTCGGTGCCGCGTTGCCGCCCGCGGATCGGCGACCGACGGGCGGACTCTTCGTGCTGTGCCGCAACCTCGAGCAGGCAACGGCGGCGCTCGACGCGGGCGCCGATGGCGTGTACCTCGATTTCCTCGAGCTGACTGGCACCGGAGAGGCCTTGCGGCTCCTGCGGGAACGCGGGGCCTTCGTGGGTGTGGCGCCGCCTCGGATCCGGAAGCCGGGCGAGGAGAAGATCGATCGCTACGTCGCGTCGCTCGCGCCGGACGCAATCCTCGTTCGAGGTCTCGGCGCGCTTCGCGAGCTTTCATCACCGGTGATGAACGCGAACATCACCGGTGATGAACGGGCACCGATCGCGATCGGGGACTTCTCGCTCAACGTGACGAACCGACTGACGGCCGCCGAGGTGCTCGGGCGCGGCCTCGCGGCGTTCACGCCGTCGTTCGATCTGGATGCCGCGCAGCTTCTCGACCTGGTGGGGCCTTCCGCGTCAGGCGTTGCGTTTGGGCCCTGGGCAGAGGTGATCATCCACCACCCGATGGCGCTGTTCCACATGGAGCATTGCGTGATCGCGGCGCTGCTCTCGGAGGGCCGTGACCATCGCACGTGCGGGCGGCCGTGCGATCGGCATCAGGTGTCGCTTCGCGACCGCGCGGGCGTGGACCATCCGGTCGAGGCGGACGTGGGCTGCCGCAACACGGTGTTCCACGCGCGACCGCAGAGCGCGGTGCAGCTGCTCCCGCAGCTCGCGGCAGCGGGCGTCGCAAGGTTCCGCATCGAGCTCGTGAGAGAGAAGGCGGCGGACGTCACGCGGCTGGTGAGCGCGTACCGTCGCGCGATCGAGACGCCGGCGCGCGCGCATGACGTCTGGGCGGAGCTGCGCACGGATGGCGGGTACGGCGTGGTGAAGGGCTCTCTGCGCATCCTGAGCTGACACAGCTCGGCGCAGCTGCGTCGGGGCTACTCGCCGTGGGCGTGCCTCCAGGCCTTCACTTCGTCCTTCGTGACGAGGCCGTTGCCGTCCGTGTCGATGGCGTGGAGGCGCGCGATGAGCCGAGCGGGGAGCGCAGCGGGCAGCGACGCGATCGTGATGACGTGGTCCTTCGTGCCGTCGATGCGGTCGAGCACCTTGAACTTGTGGTGGCGGTGATGCGCATGCTTGTCGTGGTCGCGATCGTTGCAGCGGTCCTTGCCGCCCTTGTGGTGGTTGCCCTTCGCGCCGTCGCCGTCTTCGTGCTCGCCGTCTTCGTGCTCGCCGTCCTGGTGCTCGCCGTCCTGGTGCTCACCGTCCTGGTGCTCACCGTCCTGGTGCTCACCGTCGTCGTCCTCACCGTCGCTGGTCTCTCCGCCGGCTGCGCCCGCAGCGCCCGGGTCGGGGCTCGCGAGCGCGGCGCTCGTCGTGTCCGCGTCGGAGACCTGGAGGTTCGCGTCCGGGTCGGCAGTCGCCCCGCCGCACGCCGCCAGCGAGAGCGCGGCAAGACCAGCAAACGAGAGGGCAACCAGGCGGAGCGGGCGGATCGGCATGCCGGTGGACCTCCACGTTGCGTGCCACGCTTGCGCTCGCTGCACCCGGCGACGGTCCGCGCACTTACGGTGCGAGCGCCGGCGCAATCGGCTAGTCGGCGCTGCGCGGGTGGTCCTCACGTGCCCCACCCACGAGCAGTCCACCGCTCTCCCGTCGAATGCTATGAAAACGAGAGTGAAGCTCGAGCGGCTCCTCTGCACCTTCACGGGCGGCGAGCGATTCCCGTCCGAGCTCGTGCTCTGCAATCTCGCCGACACCGCGCGTCGCAATTCTCATCTCGGGTCCAGCGTCGTCGACCAGGACATCGCGACCTTCGACGCGCTCGTGCGCAAGCTCACGATCGCCGCGAACGGGGCGGGCTCCGCGCGCGTGGGCGGCGACGAGTGGCTCTTCCTCGGCACCGACGGACGCGCGTTCGCCCGCGCGGCGCTCGACGAGTACGCGCTCACGCAGCCGTATCGCGCGGACTGGTCCTGCCGCGCGACGAAGGACGGCGAGGAGAGGATCGTCGACGAAGTCGTGACTACGTCGCTCACGCGCACGGCGCGTTTCGTCGGTGCGATCGCGGCCTCGCGAGACGAGCTCGAATCGCTCGCGGGTCGCCTCGCGAATCGGATCTGGCAGGCGCCAGTCGCGACGTTCGTCCTCCTCGAAGACCTCGCGCCGCCGAGGCCCCCGCGGTGGCAATGCGTCGCCGCCTACCCCGCGCGCGCGTACTACTGCCCGTTCTGCACGAACGCTGACTTCGAGTGGACCGACGGCGACAACGCCGTCTACTCCGGCGACGCCACCTGCAAGACGTGCGACGCCTCTCTCTCATTCGACGACGCCGGCGGCCGAGAAGCCGCGTGCGCCGGATGAACGGCCTCTTGCTCCGTTGCGTTGAAGACGACGAGCGCCGCCGAGCGAGGAGCTCTCGTTTCACGATACCGACTGCCTCTGATGGGCCTAGAAGGTGCCACGGCGCATTCCGCGGAAGAACATCGCGCCGCCCGCGAAGACGACGCCCATGAAGAGAAAGGAGATGCCCGTGGCCATGCCGGTCAGTGCGCCGAGGCCGATCCCACCGGCCCGCCCCAAAGAAGACGAAGCGCGACATCGCGTTCTCGGGGCTCGTCAAGTGCGCGCACGGGTCGAGCCGCACCGCCGACAGGGCGAAGGGGAAGTACGTCTACTCTCGCTGCGCGAAGAAGCGCGAGAACGTCATCTACCTTCCCGAGCCGCAACCCCCACAGAGTGAGAAGAGCCGGAGCGGGCGCATGTCCGCGAGGAGGGGCTGGGGAGGGAGGCGCAGCTCCCTCCCTCCCGCGCGCCGCAGGCGCGCGTACAGCGGAGAGGGCGGGATTCGAACCCGCGGTCCGCTTTTGACGGACGCCCGCTTAGCAAGCGGGTACCTTCGGCCACTCGGTCACCTCTCCTGAGTGGGGCCGAGGATCTACAGCGCCCGGGGCTAGCGCGCAACAGCGGACCCGAGGTCGCCCAAAACCAGCCTTAAACAGGCCCTAAACGTCGTCGTGGTCGGGCGACCGCGTCAGAAGAACGTGTAGCCCAGCGTCCCGCCGATGCCGTTCAGGGTCGTCCCGGCGAAGTACCGGTCGTAGCGGACCGCGAACGTGAAGTAGCTCGCGTCGCAGCAGTGGCCGAACTGCATCACGGCCTCCGGGCTCAGCGAGATGCGCTGAGGCTCGCCCTTCTGCGCGAGGTCGATGGTGCTGCCGAGCCCACCGCCGACGCCGACGACCCAGTCGCTCGGGTGATAGAGGAAGCGATAGCCGAGACGCGCGAACACCGCCGCGCCCGTCTTGCCGGCCGCGACCCCGGGCTCGACCATCGCCCGGTGGAACTTGTAGTCGCGAACCGTGAACGACCCGAGATGGCGTGAGCACGTGTACGCGGGACCGAACGGGATCGACCACGGCCAAGAGATGAGGATTGCCGGCGCGCTCGCGCGGAGCTGCGACCCGACGTGTGGAACGATGCTCGCAAGGAGCAGATCGCTCGTCGATCCGATCCCGTCCGTGAGCGGCCCCCACGGCGCGCCGAGGATCGTCTCATCCTGCGGGTAGCGGTAAGGGGTCGCCGGCTGGGTCTTGCTCCAGTCCGCGAGCTCCTTGTCGTTCTTCGCGTGGAACGCGCGGCACGCGGTAGGGCCGTCGGCGTAGTCGATCCGCTCGTCCGCCCGCGCGGATGCGGGAACGGCGGGCACCGAGAGAGCCGCTGCGGCAAGAGTCAGGAGACCGAGCACACGTCGCGCGCGAGGCACGTCGCTAACCTAGACCATGCTCAGTCGAAGCGGAACGACTTCCCGACCTTCACGTCGTCTCCCGTGAACGCGGGGACCTTCACCTTCTTGAACTCGGTCGCGATGCACTTGGCCACCGGGGTCTTCAGCCTCGGGCCCTTGTCGACGACCGCCTCGGCTGCGGTACCGGTCGCGGTGAACTTCACGAAGATGTGACCTTCGCCGCGTGGAGCGTTCGTGCTCTTGCACTTCGCGAGGTCGACCGCCGACAGGGCGCTCGAGGCGAGCGACCTGTCGAAGGCGATCTCCTCGGTGGCCGCGGGCTTCGGCGCCTTCGGCTTCTTCGGACCCGCATCGGAGGTACCCGCGATCGCCAGGATCGCGAAGAGAACAGCCGACGTCAGGAGAGCCTTCGGACCCATCATGCCTCCCCGTCTAGCAAGCCAGGTGCCGACGCTTGCAACGTGCACCCATCCCCGTGTTCGCCGTCGATGTCCGTGGTCGTGTCGTCGCGTCTGGACCCGTGGCGCCTCGATCGTGGATCGGGAGAACACCACTGCAGGCTTGTCCCCTCGACCGTCGCGTCACGCGTACGCTTCGATGGTGATGCTCACGCGCGCGTTCGTCTGCCTCTCCGCGCTCTCGTGCGCACACGAGCCGACCGAGCGAGCGCTGGAGCCCGCCACCCCGCCGCACGAACGCGCGTCGGCGGCGCTCCCGTTCCCGGACACCGCGTTCCGAGACGATGCTGCCCCCGCGGGCCCGTCCGCTCCGGGAGCTCCCGCGCCCCGCACGACCTACGAGACGCGTCGCATCGGTGCCGAACCGCCTGCCGCGCCGCGCTATCACGGCACGCCGGTCGACCTGGATCTCAAGGGCGCCGAGCTCGCGAACGTGTTCCGCCTGCTCTCTGAAGTAGGGCACGTGAACATCGTCGTCTCCGGCGACGTCACCGGCACGATCACCCTCCGCTTGAAGCATGTCCCCTGGGATCAGGCGCTCGAGGTCGTCGCGCGCGCGCGTGATCTCGACCTCGAGTACGACGGCAACGTCATCGTCGTCCGCACCGCTGGGAAGCACTGAGCTATCCTCCTCGGTCCAATGGCCGACGGCACGCTGAGGGATCTGCCACCGAGCGACGCAACGAGCGGAGCTATCCTCGACGCGTTCCTCGCGTACGTGACCGAGCGCAAGCTCGATCTCTACCCCGCGCAGGAGGAGGCGATCCTCGAGCTGCTCGACGGCGCCAACGTGATCCTCAACACGCCGACGGGCTCAGGCAAGTCGCTCGTCGCCGAGGCCGCGCACTTCGACGCGCTCGTTCGCGGCGAGCGCTCCTACTATACCAGCCCAATCAAGGCGCTCGCGAACGAGAAGTTCTTCGCGCTGGTCCGCACCTTCGGCGCCGACAACGTCGGCCTGATGACCGGCGATGCCACCGTGAACCGCGACGCGCCCATCATCTGCGCGACCGCCGAGGTTCTCTCGAACATCGCGCTCATCGAGGGCCCGCGCGCCGACGTCGACCTCGCGATCATCGACGAGTTTCACTACTACTCCGACAAGGAGCGCGGCGTCGCGTGGCAGGTGCCGCTGCTCGCGCTGCCCAACACGCGCTTTTTGCTCATGAGCGCCACGTTCGGCGATCCCGAGCCGTTCAAGAAGCACCTCGAGGATCTCACCGGCAAGCGCACCACCGTCGTGCGCTCTACGCATCGCCCGGTGCCGCTCGACTTCACCTACGCGGAGACGCCCCTCCACGAGACGGTGCACAAGCTCGTCGACAAGGGCAAGCACCCCATCTACCTCGTCAACTTCACGCAGCGCGCCTGTGCCGAAGAGGCGCAGAACCTCATGAGCATGGACTACTGCTCGAAGGAGGAGAAGAAGCGCATCAACGAGGCCCTTCAAGGCGCGCGCTTCGACAGCCCCTACGGCAAGGAGCTCCAGCGCTTCGTCCGTCACGGGATCGGCATCCATCACGCCGGCCTCTTGCCCAAGTACCGGCTCATCGTCGAGAAGCTCGCGCAGAAGGGGCTGCTCAAGATCATCAGCGGCACCGACACGCTCGGCGTCGGCGTGAACGTGCCCATTCGCACCGTGCTCTTCACGAAGCTCTGC
>JANXVA010000492.1 GCA_025351875.1 Myxococcales bacterium
TTGGACGGTGACGGCATCGCAAGGGGAAGAACGGTGGCTCGCAGGGCGGGTTCAGAGGAAATGCGCTTCGCCACCTGATTTGCGGCCTCGGCGAGCGAATTGAGGCTCGGCGACGGGGCGCGCTGGGCGGCCATCTCCGCCATGCTCGGCGTCTTGTTCGGGCGGAGAACGGTCGGCGTCTGCGATGTGACCGCGGGCTCCGGCTCGCGACGCGGATCGTGAACGGCGACCCTCGCGGTGGCCTCGAGCGCCGGGTTCACGCTCGGTCCGAGAATGTCCTCGGCCTCGATGAACGGGCCACGGGCGAGGAGCACACCGCGCTCGATGGCGTTTTCGAGCGCGCGCACGTTGCCGGGCCACGGGCTCGACTCGATCGCCGCGAGCGCCTCCTCGGAGAAGCCGCGGAGATCGCTCCGGCCCGACGTGACCACGAACCCACGATAGAAGTGCGTCGCGAGGACGCGCACGTCGGTACCGCGCTCGCGTAGGGCGGGCAGCGCGAGCTGGATGACGTTGAGGCGGTAGTAGAGATCCTCGCGGAAGCGGCCGGCGACGACCTCGGCCTTGAGATCGCGATTCGTCGCGGCGACGATGCGCACGTCGCACTTGGCGGCGCGGGACTCGCCGACGGGCGTGTACTCACGTTGCTGGAGCACGCGAAGCAGCTTCACCTGGGCGGCGAGCGGCAGCTCACCGACCTCGTCGAGGAACAGCGTACCGCCCTCGGCCGCCGCGACGTGACCGCGGCGCGACGTGGCCGCGCCCGTGAAGGCGCCCTTCACGTGGCCGAAGAGCTCGCTCTCGACGAGCTCGGTCGGGATCGCACCGCAGTTGATCGTGACGAGCGGTCCCGTGCGACGCGTGCTCGCGTCATGGAGGGCAGCGACCACAAGCTCCTTGCCCGTGCCGCTCTCGCCCGTGACGAGCACGGTGCACATCGAGGTGGCGACGCGGTCGATCGTCTCGAGGACGCGCTTGACCGACGGATGCTGGCCGATGATCTTGCCGCGACTCGTCGGGCGCAGCGTGATCACGTTCCGGCGGATGCCGGTGATGTCGCCGTCGTAGTGCCCAGAGGGCGACGAACGGGGATGAATCGTGGCCACAGCGGTGCCGACGGGGCGCAGGGTACCAAGCCGCATTGACGGATCTCCAGGCCACGGTCTCTCGCCGTCGCGACCTTCGCGAGGCTCACCGGGCTCGCGCTTGTTGCGCGGGCAGTGACCTGAGCAACTGCAAACCCGGGGCCGCCCGAAAATCCCCCGGTAAGTCGACTGACCTCGCCCGATCGTGGGGCGATCCGCGGAGGTGCCGGGTACCCCCGAGGGGTCGCGCGCGACCTAGGGGTCAGCGGTGACTCTCCCTCGTGACGCGCCCGCGCGAAGCTCAGGCGGCCAGAGCGCTGGCGCACCGGCGTTCGAGCCGATCGATCGTGCGCCGAAGGTCCTCGAGGGCCTCGAGGGCCTCAGGCGCTGCGCCGTTTCCGAGCAGCGACACGAGAAACTCGACGTTCATGCGCATGACCGCGAGCAGGTTGTACGCCTCGAGCTGGGTCGCGCCGGACCCGCGCGGCCGGAGGCTCGCGAGCGTCGCGCTCCGCTGGGTCATCGGAGGAATCGTTCCCGGCGACGCGACGGCCGCGGGGCCCTGCGAGGCGCGCGCGCGGGGGACCAGCGTGGGGCACATCGAGGAACGGGGTGTGGCGAGCGACGCCGGGCTCATCGTAGGTGTGCCGGCCGGGTCGAGCAGACGGAGCGCCGCGCTCATGCTCCCTCCGGGAGGTACGGCTTCGTCGAGCGCTGGCCGGGGACGAACATGCCGCTGCCGTGACGATGGCAGATGCCGCGTGCGCGAGAGACCGCGTCGAACTCGACCGTCTTGCACGTTCCGCACACCGCGAGCTCCGAGTCGTAGTCGGCGGGCCGTGCGAGGTAGTCGGCGGCGATGAGGGAGAGGACGCGGTCGGCGAGGCGACGCGCATCGGAGGTCGGTACCCACCCGGCGACGTGCCCGCGATCCTCGCAGCGTGCCACGAAGCCGGCCGCGAGCATCGTGAACGCGAAGCTTGCGCCGCCCTCCGGGTCGCAGGTGCGTTCGAGCGCGGCCATCACCTCTTCGTAGGCGCTCTTGATGACGCGATCGACCATGCGCGCGTCGATCTCGCGGAGGAGCGGCGCCTGCTTGGCGAACTCGCCGCTCCGACGTCGCGAGTACTGCGAGACGTACTGGGTGAGCTGGCCGTAGGGGCCCATCAGCCACATCGCGAGCTCCGCCTTGCCCCAGCGCGAGGACTCGTTCAGGAACGCGAGCGCCGACGCCCGACAACCATCGGCGATCGCCGTCGACCCGGTCTGCTCGGGCAGCGTCAGGATCGTGTCCACGTTCGAGTTGTCGAACCCTTCGACCGGCATCGTGCTCATCATGCCGATCCTTCCAGCAGGGCCCGTACCAATGCAGCCCATGCGCGAAACGCCAGGCTTTCGTCGCTCCCGTCGGTCCGCGCGACGATCCCGCGCCGAACCTTGACGGTTTCGTCATCGCGATGGCGCGAACCCTTCGTGCGCCGACGGCCGAGTGACGATCGGCGCGCCGTTCACGCGCCGGCTGTCAGGCGCTCGATGGTCGCGAACAGGAGCGGCGCGTGCAGCGGCTTCGGGACGTAAGCATCCATTCCGGCATCGAGGCACTCCTCGGCGTGGCCCTTCATCGCCTGCGCGGTCAGGGCGATGATCGGCAGGTGGCCGCCGTGCTCGTGCTCGTGCGCGCGGATGATGCGGGTCGCCTCGCACCCGTTCATCTCGGGCATCTGGACGTCCATCAGCACGACGTCGAAGACCTCGCGGGCCGCCATCGCGACGGCGACGCGTCCGTCCTTGGCGCAGGCGACCTCGTGTCCGGCACGCTGGAGCACGATGGTCGCGAGCTTCCGGTTCACGGCGTTGTCGTCGGCGACGAGCACACGCAGCGGCCTCGCGGGGCGCGCCACCGGAGCAGGAGCGGGAGCGCTCGGGCTCGGGCGCACGACGTTCAGGAGCGCCTCGATCGAGTCGAGGAGCGTCGATGGCGTCGCCGGCTTGGAGAGGCGCGCCATGCGCTCGCTCGCCTCGTCGGGAAGAGTCTTACCGCCCATGACGCAGAGCGACAGTACCTTCATGCCCGCCCCTGCGATTCCCCTCGCCGCCTGGATGGTCGCGCCCTCTGCGAGATCGTCGAGGAGCACGAGCTCGTACGGGGCGCCTGCGACCCGCGCCGCCTCGATCGCCGACAGCGCCGATTCGACGTCAGGCACCGCGGTGGGTGCGAAGCGCCAGCGATCGAGCAGCTGGGCAAGGACCTCACGGCTCGTCGCACATGGGTCGACGAGCAGGACGCGCGTTCCGCTCGGGCTGCGCGGCGCGACGGAGGAGGCCTCCGCACCGATGGGGAGCGAGACGGTGAACGAGAACGTGCTCCCGCGGCCCGGCTTGCTTGTGACCGAGATGCTGCCGCCCATCATCGAGACGAGCTGCGACGCAATGGCGAGGCCGAGCCCCGTGCCGCCGAACTCGCGCGACGTCGAGTCGTCGGCCTGGCCGAAGGCCTCGAAGATCAGCGCCTGCTTCTCCAGCGGAACACCGATGCCCGTGTCCTGCACCGAGAAGCGGACGACGGCCGAGGCGGCCGCGCGCGACACGAGCTCGGCACGGACGACGATCTCGCCCTTGTCGGTGAACTTCACAGCGTTGCCGACGAGGTTCAGCACGATCTGCTTGAGGCGCAGCGGGTCGCCGACGAGGCTCGCGGGCACCTCGGGCGAGACGGCGAGGATGAGCGCTATGCCCTTCGAATGCGCGCGGTGGGCGAGGCTCCGTAGCGCCGAGCCGAGACACGAGCTCGGCTCGAAGGGGATCGCCTCCAGGCGGAGACGACGCGCCTCGATCTTCGAAAAGTCGAGAATGTCGTTGATGACCCCCAGGAGCTCGTGCGCCGAGGCGTGCGCGGTCTCCAGGTAGTCACGCTGCTCGGCGCTCACCTGCGTCTCCAGGAGGAGCTCGGTCATGCCGATGACCCCGTTCATCGGCGTGCGGATCTCGTGGCTCATGCGCGCCAGAAAATCGGATTTGGCGCGCGTCGCAGCCTCGGCGACGTCGCGTTCGGCGCGAAGCTCCGCCGCGCGGAGGCTGAGGGCGGACTGCGCCGCCTGCACGACGAGCAGCGAGGCGGGCGACGCCGGATCACCCGCCCGTGGTGCGCCCACGGTGTGGTGGCCGATGAGCGCCTCGATGATTCCCCTCGCCTCGGCGAGCTCGCGGCGGAGCGAGGCGACCTCCCGAACGCTCATGAGGCGGCTCGCAGGCTCTCGGCCGCGACCGAGGCCAGCGTCGCGACCACCTCGTCGAAGACGGGGCGGGAGCGCTCGAGCTCGAGGCACGTCGTGCGGTGGTCTCCCAAACGCGCCGCGACCTCGACGACGGCCGCGAGCGCTCCGGCACGCGCGGCGGTGAGGTTGAGAAGCACGCCCTTCAACTCGTGCGCGAGATCGACCATCGCGAACGCGGTCGGCGCGTCTTCGAGGGCCGCGAGCAGGCGTTCGACCTCGCTCGCGCCGAGCTCGGCGACCTCGCGCAGGAGGTCGACGTCACCGGCGACGACGTCGAGCAGATCGTCCAGATGCAGGGCGCGATCGAAGCCAGGACGGAGCGGCATGCTTGCTGAGAACGACGCTGCGGTTGGAGACTTCAGTCGCCGCGCCGCGCGCCGTTAGTGCCCACATGTCCCGGATCATCCATCCCAGCCACCGCGTCCTCGTCGTCGACGATGGGCCGCTGAACCAGAGACTCATGAGCGGACTGCTCCAGCAGCTCGGCTGCGTCGTCGACACGGCATCGTCGGGCGCAGTGGCGCTCATGATGGCGGCGGCGGTCGCG
>JANXVA010000098.1 GCA_025351875.1 Myxococcales bacterium
GCTCGCGCTCGGTCCCGAGCGGCACTGGGTGAGCGCTGGGACATCGCGCCCGGCTCCGGTCGCTCCTCGCAGCCGGTCCTAGCGGGGCGCCTCGGCTTCGCCGAGCCTCCCCGGAAAGCCGGCTGCCCGGCTGTGATTCGCCTCGGCGAACGGCGCGCAGCCGACGCCGATTTTCACGCCTGGGTTTCAGGGCTCCGCCCCTTTGGACGGATCCATGGGCATGACGGTCCACACGCACGCTTTGCGGGAAGGGTCGGACGAGGAACGCTGACGGTCGCCTCGAATTCTCCTATCCTAGCGGCCTGATGTCGAAGGGACGCCTCACGCGGCAGGAGCTCAGCTGGCTGCTCACGCAGGAGGCGCAGAACGCCGCCGAGAGGCTGCGCGTCGGCGTCCAGGTGCTCCGCACGCAAGCGCCGCCCGCGCTGGACGTCGTCATCAACAAAGACCCGGCGGACCCGGGACATCACGTCGATGCGTCGCTCGACGCGCTCGACGACGTGATGAAGATGCTCTCGAACTTGAATCAGCGACAGAGCTCCTCGCAGCTCGCCGCGGCACCACGTCGTGGCCGAATCGATCTCGCGGCCCTCATCGTCGAGGTCGCCCCCGAGGCGCGCGTTTCGATCGAGCCCGGCAGCGGCACGGAGGTCTACGGCGACGAGGCCGACTTCCGCCGCATGATGCAGGTGCTCGTGGGTCATGGCGTCGGGTCGGAGGGGGCGGGCCAGGGGTCCTCGATCACCGTCCGCCGCGACGGCGACGACGTCCGCATCTCGACGGCGCTCGGTCCCGACGCCTCGCCGACGGCCGCGACCGAGCGCGCCTGGCTCAGCCGCATGGCCGTGCGCTACGGCGGCCGGTACGATCTCGAAGGCGGCAACGAGACCCTCGTGCTCCCCGCGGAGGCCTCGGCCGATCGCACCGAGCGTGAGGCCCTACGCAAGGAGCTCGACGAAGCGCGCAAGCAGGGCGAGGTCTACGCGCGCGAGCTTGCGGCCGTTTTCGATCGCGGCGAAGAGGTCGCCACGGTCTCGTCGGTGCCTCCCGCGCCGGGCCCGCCCGTCGCGGACCGCTTCGCGACGATCACGAAGGTCTGCGCCGGCGTGGCGTCGGAGCTCCGCGCGACCCTCGGGCCGCTCACCACGGAGCTCGGCTCGCTACGCCGCCACGAGGTGACGGACGAGCAGCTCGACACGCTCCGCCGTCGCCTCAGTCACACGCAGGAGCTCGTCGCGAGCCTCCGCAGCATCGGCGCCCTGCCGGCCCACGAGCTCGAGACCGAGGTCGATCTCGTCGACGTCGCCAGGGCGGCGGCGCGCGACGGAAACGTCTTCGGCGAGCGCAATGAAGTGAAGGTGGCCGCGAGAGCACCGGGCGCGAGCGAGGCCGCGCGGGTCTACGTCCGGTGTGCGCCGAAGGCCGTCGCTGCCCTCGCGCGCGAGCTGGTCGCCCACGCGGTCGCGGCTTCGCCGAAGGGCGCCGTCGTCGAGATCGCGGTCTCCGATGACCCGGCCGGTCCTCGGCTGGTGGTCGACGACGCGGGCTCGCCGCTCCCCGCCTCGGGCCGCCGTGCATTTCTCGCCCTCGAGACCCACGCCGGTCAATACGCCCGCCCGAGCGGTCTTCCGATCTTCATGGCCGCGGAGCTCGCGGCCTGTATCGGCGCGCGGCTCGAGCTGTCGGACGCCCCCTCGCGCCAGTCGGAGGGGCCGTCGAGCGGCCCGGCGGGTGGAGGCCTCCGGGTCGCCGTCACCTTCGGCAAGCGTTGAGCGACCCCGTGCTAGCCTAGGCCGCGATGCGGGTTTTGATCGTGGAGGATTCGGACTCCATCTGTCGGATGATCGAGGCGCTCGTCGCTGCACGTGGCTTCGACGTGAAGAGCGCGGGCTCGGGCGCGCGGGGTCTCGAGGAGGCCTTCGCGTGGCAGCCGCACGTCATCCTCCTCGACATCAACCTGCCTGGCACTTACGACGGCCTCGAGGTCTGCGCGAAGCTCCGCGCCGACGTGATCACGAAAGCTACGCCCGTCATCATCATCAGCGCGATGAACGATGACGAGGTGAAGCGGAAGGCTGCCGACGCCGGGGCGAACGCCTTCTACGAGAAGCCGTTCAGCCCGCTCGCCCTCCTGAAAGAGATCGAAGCGCTCGCGAAAAAGAGCGAAGCCGCGATGAAGCTCTAGCGTCCGGATTTTACACGGAAGCTCGGAAGCTCGGAATTCCTGGGGATGCCATTCCCCCTCACTCCCGCACCGCGGGCGCGACTTCTCGCGCGGCAGGTCGGGCTCGCGCGGCAGGTCGAGGAGGATTGGCAACCCATCCCCAACAATTCCGAGCTTCCGAGCTTCCGTGTGATCTCGTCTCGTCTCGTTCTCAGCCGAGGAGCTTCAGGTTCTTCTTCGCGCGGGTCTCGGCCTCGCTGATGACCAGCTTCGCCTCGTCGGCGGGGATCTTCAGCTTGGTCGCGAGATCGGCGATGAGCTTCGACTCTGCCGGATGCTGTTCGCCGTCGGCGAACGAGAGGAGCACGGCGTGCTGGAGGCATACGCGACGATCACCCGCGGAGAGATCCTGCAGGTTGATGTCGTCGAGCGTGCGCTTCTCCTTGGCGTACTCCTGGAGGCGCTTCTTCTCCTCGGGCGTCGCCTCGTACGCGTCCAGGAGAGCGTCGAGCATCTCCTTCTCCTTGTCGGCGAAGTCGCCGTCCGCCCAGGCGACGGGGACCAAGGCCTGGATGAGCGCGTACGTTTCCTCTTGCATGGAGAGGAGGATAAAGCGGCTCGCGTGGGGCTGTCACCCCTCGCGAATCGAGATCGCGCAGATCACTTCCCGGTGACCGAGACGACGCGATTTCCCTGGGGATCCGGGGGGGCGGCCTGGATCTCCTTCTCGCTGACGTGGAGTCGCTTGCGGAGCTGAGGCGGCCCGGCAAGGAGCACGTCGATGTCGCCGTCGCATCGAAGCTGCTCGATGCGAGCCTCGGGACCGAGCCCTGCGAGGAGCCAGACCTCGGCGCCCCGCACGTTCGACACGACGTGAACGCTTCCCGGCGAGCCGGAGCCTCCGACCTGGCTGCCCGGCTCGGCGACCGGCCAGCTGTCGACGGTGCCCGGCTTTGCCTTCGTCGGGTCGAGCTGGATCGGGACGTCGATGCGCGGCTTGCCCTCGGGGGTCTTGTCCCACGGGGCCTCGGCCTTGATGACCGCGCGTCGCGGAGAGTATCCCTCCGCGGTCGCGACGAACTCGAGGCGCGTTCCGACCGGCATGCGTTCGACGTCGAGCGGAGCCTGACCGACGCGCAGGAGGATCTCCGCGTTCGCTGGGACGTCGCTCACGACGAGCGCGACCTTGCATCGTGGTGCCGGGGGGACGAGGACGCTCGCGGTCGCCGTCGCACTGAGCGCGGGCCTCCTCTTTCCGGTGAAGAACGCGGGCTTGAACATCCACACGGCGATGCCGCCGGCGATGAGGACGAAGAGCGTCAGGACGCCCATCGCGAGGCCGGTGCGCGGTGCACGCGGCTGGCGGAAGCTGCCCGACCCGGCGCGTGCGCCCGGTGTCTGCTTCGAGCGTCGGGCCGTCGTGGCCATCGG
>JANXVA010000530.1 GCA_025351875.1 Myxococcales bacterium
GAGCGTGGCGGCTGAGCAGATCTAGAAACCGGCGCTGTTCGGCGTGATCGGCTTGCCTGCGCAGTCGCAGGTGGAGGTGCAGGTCGGCGAGCACTTCGCGGCGGCGATGGGCTTGCCTGCGCAGTCGCAGGTGGAGGTGCAGGTCGGCGAGCACTTCGGCGCGGCGATGGCGTTGCCGGAGCAGTCGCACGTCGCCGTGCACGTCGGTGAGCACCTTGCGGCGGCGATGGGCCTGCCCGCGCAGTCGCAGGTTGCGGTGCACGTCGGTGAGCATCTTGCCGCAGCGATGGGTCGGCCCGCGCAATCGCAGGTCGCGGTGCAGGTCGGCGAGCACCTCGTGGCAGCGATGGGTCGACCCGCACAGTCGCAGCTCGCCGTGCAGGTCGGCGAGCAGCGGCCATCCGTGATCCCCGAGGCCGTGATCGGCGCGATCGGCTTGCGCACGGTTGGCGCTGCGGTCTTCGGCGCGCTCGGCGGCGTCGCGGGCGTCGGTGACGCCGCGGTCTGGAGCGGAGGAAGCTCCGGCGCCGGTGCGCTCGCATCCTCCGGGGCGATGGTGCCCTGGAGCGTCGCCGTCGCGAGGTCGCATCCGACGACGCCGGCGAGGCACGCGATGCCGGCGAGGCACGCCAGGACGAGCAGACGAGGGCTTGCCGAGCTTCGCGTGATCAAGCCTGAACGCTCTCACGCGCCCTCCTGAACGTCAAACTGCGTGACGCACACAAAGCACGGAGCCGGCCGGAACGCGCGCGGGGCGCTTGGCTAGACCGCGACGGGCGCGAACAGCACGTCGAAGAGCACCTTGACCTTGTCCTTCACGCGGAAGGCGTTCATCGGGCCCCTCACGACGTCGGAGCCGAGGGCAGCGAGCGAGATCTCGAACGAGCCGGTGGCGCGGAGGGCTTCGCCCTCGGCACTCAGCTCCGGACGCACGACGACGTCGACCGATTTCCCGTTCGGTGGCGCCACGCGCACGCGCGCCGAAACGCCATCCAGCTGGACCTCGACGCGGACGACGTCGTCATGGCGCGCGTGGAACACGTCTTCTTGCATCTTGGTGGCCGCGTCGCTCTTCTCGCCGGCGGAGAGCCCGCGCTCGTCCAGGCGCCCGTCCTTGCCGAGCACGCCCGAGACGACGATACCGCCAAGGGGCGCCTCGATCGATGCGGTGCCCGTGCTCGACTCGCCACCGCGCGAGGCCGTGCCCGAGAGGTTGGTGCATGCCAGCTCGAGATCGTGGGCAAGGCGCGCGAGCAGGCCCTCGGCGAAGGTCTGCAGGCGCACGCGGCTCCGTGAGGCGTCGAGGACGAGATCGGTCACGGCCGGAGTATACTCGCCCGCGCCATGCGCACGCTCTACGGCCTCACGCAGTCAGCCTGGACGGAGAAGGCCCGGTGGGCCCTCGAGCATCACGGGATCGCCTATCGCTACCACGAGCACGTCCCGGTGCTCGGTGAGGTCCTTCTCCGCCTGAAGGCCCGCCCGCGTCCGCCCGGGACCAAGGCGTCGGTGCCGCTCCTCGTCGACGGCGATCAGGTACTCCCGACGTCGCTGGCGATCGCTCGTCACGCCGACGCGCTCAGTCGTGGGGAGCGGCGCGCCGAGCCGCTCTTCCCGAGCGGCCAGGAGGGCGAGGTCGAGCGCTGGGCCGACCTCTCCGATCGGATGATCGGCGCTGCACGCGCGCGCGTCCTCGTTGGGCTCAGAAACAGCCGAGCCGCGCAGCGCGAGGCGTTGCCCACGTTCATCCCCGGGCCGCTTCGCCCGCTCATGACGCCGATGGCCGTCATCGCGGCGATGTTCCTGCGGGCCAAGTACGACGCGCCGCGTGACGCCGATGCGGAGGCCGAGAACGTGCTGCGTCCCGCCCTCGACCTCGTTCGCAAGGCGCTCGGCGCGCGCGCGACGCTGCTCGAGGACTTCTCCTTCGCGGACGTGGCGATCGCGTCATCCTTGCAAGCCCTCATTCCGCGGGCGCGTGCGCCGTTCGGACCCGCGACGCGCGCCATCTGGGAGAACCTCGCGCTCGCGCGCGGCTACGAGGACCTCCTCGCGTGGCGCGACGAGGTGTACGCGAAGCATCGCCCGGGCGGCTGAATCGCGAGGGTCAGGGAGCGAGGATGCGCGCCACTCGCTCCGCGCGCGCGGCGGTCGATGCGCGGATCGCGATCACCTCGGGACGGTCGCGGATTGCGTCGAACAGCGGGTTGCGATCGAGCCACAGGATGTCGATGAGCCCGTTGCTGTCGGCGACCCGCAGATCCCGGATCGCGCCCTCGACGTCGCCACCCCCGAGCTTCACCTCGGTACGAAATTGGGCGTGGAAGGCGAGGCGGCGAGGCGGGAAGCTCGGGTCGAGCGCGAGGCCGACCTCGAGCTCGGTGCGGACCGCGGGAGAGAGCGTCCGCGTCCTCGTCGTCGCGGCGAGGCCGAGCACGCTCCGCCTCACGAAAGGTGTCGCCGCCTCGAAGCCGTGCACGATGCGCTCGATCTCCTCCGCGTCGGCGACATCGCCGCGCCACAGGGCCATTCGACCCCGGAGCAGCATGTGCGGAGCGAAATCGTTCGGGTCGTCGGGCACGGGGCCGAGCAGCTCGTAGGCCGCATCCAGGTCACCGAGGAGCGCATGGGCGCGGACGATCGAGTGCCTCGCGAGCAGCATCGTCGGGTCGATGGCGAGCACCTTCTGCAGCGCGCGGATGGCGACGTCGGTACGGCCCACCTCGACGAGGATTCGCCCGAAGGCATCGAGCGCCTCGAGTGAGTTCGGCGAGACCGCGAGGGCGCGCTGGAGCTGCACCGCTGCGGCGGCCCCCTCCGATTCGCCGAGGTGGAAGATCGCGAGGGCGACGAGCGCCTCTGCCTGCGTGGGATCGTGCTCGAGTGTCTTCTCTGCGAGGGCTCTCGCCGCGGCGGAGGCCGTGCGGCTCGCGTCGCCCGCCAGGAGCACGCGTGCGATCGCGAGCGCGAACGCGCCTGCGATGCGCGAGTCTTGCGGCGCGAGCTCGTGCGCTTGACGCATGAGCTCCAGTCCCTCGTGCGAGACCGTGATCCACCCGCGGTGGAGCAGGTAGCGCCCACGGAGATAGAGCTCCTGCGCGCGTGGGTCGCCGATCACGGGGCGAGCCTCGGTCGCGCGTTCGGCCGCGAGAGCATGCGCGATCGCCGACGCGGCGTCGTCGGCGACGGCGAGGACCTCGGCGGCGGAGCGGTCGAAGCGGCGCGCCCAGAGCTGGAAGCCGTCCTCGACCGTGATGACGCGCACGGAGACCCGCACGTGATTCTCCAGGCGTCGGAGCGAACCGTCGACCACGACCTCGACGCCGAGCTCGCGGCCCGCGTCACGCACGTCGCGCACGCGCGTGTCGATGCGCGCGCTCTCGCCGCGCGGACGAACACGAAGCTCGGGAACGACGCTGAGGAGGTCGACGAGGTCCTCGGTGACGATCTGCGCGAGGTGGGCGTCTTCCTCGCCGCCGAGGTTGACGATCGGAAGGACCGCGACCGTCTTGCGTGGCGCGTGTGGGCGCGGAGCGGCCGAGAGGCGCTGCGGCGCGAGCGACTTGCCAGACGGCAGGTCTCCGCTCGCGAGCGCGGCGAGCGCGGCACCCGCCTCCTCGGCGGTCGCGAAGCGATCCTCACGCTTGCGCGCCATCAACTTGAGGACGAGCTCGGCGATGTCGGCGGGGAGGTCCGGGTTCACGGAGCGCACGTCGGGCGGTGGCCTCAGAATGCGCGCAGCGGCGATGGCGATGATCGAATCTCCTGGCCACGCCGGCCTGCCGGTGAGCAGCTCGAAGAGCATCGCACCCAGCGCATACAGATCCGCGCGCGCGTCGAGGTCGTTCGCGCCCTCGACTTGCTCGGGGGCCATGTAGGCCGGCGTCCCGACCATGCCGGGCGCGGTGCGCGAGAGGTCGGCCTGCTCCAGCGCGCGCGCGATCCCGAAGTCCGTGATCACCGCGCGCCCGTCGAGCGCGAGGATCACGTTCTCGGGCTTGAGATCGCGATGCAGCACGTCGGCAGCATGGGCCGCGGTGAGCCCCGCGCACACGTCGCGCGCGATCGCGATCACGTTACGCACGGGGATGGTTCCGCGCCGTGCGAGGTGGGCGCCGAGCATCTCGCCGGCGATGAGCTCCATCGTGAGGAAGCGATCCCCCTCGTGCTCGCCGATGTCGTAGGTCCGGGCGACGTTCCGGTGCGTCACGCGGCGGGCGAGCTTCACCTCGCGGCGGAAGCGCTCGAGCATTCCCGAGGTAGTCGCGAGCTCCTTCTTCAGGACCTTGAGCGCGACGATCTCCTCGAGCTCGCGATCGCGGGCGCGATAGACGGTTCCCATGCCACCGGAGCCGAGCATCCCGAGGATCTCGTAGCGATTGCCCACGAGCATGGGCGCGTCCTCGTTCGAGGTCGTGCTCTCGATGCGCACGTCGCGGACGAGGGGAGCCGCGAGGGTCTGAGCATGGACATCGGCATCGCCTCCGGTGACGCGCGTGCTCTCCCCCATGGCGGGTATGGTAGCAGTGGAGTCCATGCATGATCGCGAGTTCCTCTCGGCCTCCGGGGTCGCGCTCGCGCGCGCGATCCGCGACCGCGGAGTGACCTCACTCGCGGTCGTCCAGGCGCACGTGGATCGCGCGCGACTCGTAAATCCTGCACTGAACGCGATCGTGCGCGATCGCTACGAAGCCGCGCTGTGCGAGGCTCGCGAGGCCGACGAGCGCACCTCCTCCATCCACCGTGACGACCTCCCGCCGCTCCACGGGGTGCCGTGCACGATCAAGGAAGCATTTGCCTTCGAGGGGATGCCGAACAGCGCCGGGCTCTGGGCACGACGCGACGTCATCGCGACGGACGACGCGACGGTCGTGAAGCGGATGCGCTCGGCCGGCGCGATCCCGCTCGGGGTCACGAACATCTCCGAGCTGTGCATGTGGTTCGAGAGTCAGAACAAGGTGTGGGGACGCACGAGCTGTGCGTACGACGCGGCGCGCACCGCAGGTGGAAGCTCGGGCGGCGAGGGCGCGATCGTCGGCGCGGGGGCATCGCCGATCGGGATCGGCTCGGATGTCGGCGGGTCGATCCGCATGCCGTCGTTCTTCAACGGCGTCTTCGGTCACAAGGCCACGGGCGGCATCGTCCCCAGTACCGGCAGCTACCCTCCGGCGCATGACGCCGTGCAGCGCTTCGTCACCTGCGGGCCGATCGTGCGCCGCGCCGAGGATCTCATGCCGGTGCTGCGGATCGTGGCAGGGCCGGATGGCATCGAGGAGAACTGCACGCCTTGCGAGCTCGGAGACCCTGCCGCGGTCGACATGAGGTCGCTCGTGGTGTTCTCGGTCGAGAAGGGTCCGGGAGCTGTGCAGGGAGTGCTCATCGACGCGCAGCGCCGCGCCGCCGACGCGCTCGCGGCGCGCGGTGCGAAGGTCGAGCGCCGCGAGATCCGCGGACTCTCGCGGTCGCTCGACATCTGGTCGGCGATGCTCGACGAGGGCCGCGGCGGCGGCAGTCGCTTCCGTGATCTGATGGCTCACGGCGGCGACTTCGCGCCGTGGCTCGAGCTCGCGAAATTCCCGCTCGGCCGCTCGCAGTACACGCTGCCGGGGCTGCTCCTCTCCGTGCTCGAGGAGCTGCCGGCGAAGTTCGCCTCGCGCACGCGGCGCATCCTGGCGCTCGGCAAGGACCTCGCGGCCGAGCTCGCGGACGTGCTCGGCGACAACGGCGTGCTCCTCTACCCGTCGTTCCCGCGCGTCGCGCCGCGCCACCGCACGCCGCTCCTCGCGCCCTTCCAGTTCGCGTACACCGCGATCTTCAACGTGATGGAGATGCCATCGACGCAGGTCCCCCTCGGGCTCGACGCGAGCGGGCTACCTCTGGGCGTGCAGGTGGTCGCCCCGCGGCGCCGGGACCACCTGTCGATCGCGGTGGCGATGGCGCTGGAGACGGCGATGGGCGGCTGGGTCTCCCCGAAGCGCTTCGCGTAGGGCGGAGCGTCAGTTCCGGCTCCCTCTCTCTAGAACGTCACCTTCGCATCAAGCCCCGCATTCCATGCGAGGTACGTCTCCGCCTTCACGAAGTTCTTCCCCGGCTCGGTGTTGGAGCAGTAGGTCGTTCCCGCAAATCCGGCGGCGCTCGTCGACACGCAGCCCGCGATCGGGTTGTTGATCGCGAGCTCGAACGACGGTCCGAGCGAGAGGAACTTCGTGACGCGGTAGTCGACGCCGATCGCGATCGGCACCGAGACCGCGTGGTGCTCGAGCGCGACGTCGCCCTGCACGCTGCCGCCGCCCGACGTCGGGAGCGCCTTCTGGAAGGACTGCTTGTCGTTCTGGTAGCTCACGCCGACGCTCACCCACGGATCGACGTACTTCGACACGCTCGGCGCGGGAGCGGCGGGGTAGAAGCGGAGGTACACCCCGCCGTCCCAGCCGGTGCGCGACAGGTTGGTCGAACCGTCGTCGAGGTTCGAGCCCGAGGCGCTACGGAAGCCGCCGCGCACGCCCGCGCTCATCAGCGGGATGAAGCGATAGCCGACGTAGGCCTGGCCGACGAAGCCGTTGCCCCACGGCGACGCGCCCTTCATCAGCGCACCGGGATCCCCCTGGAACCGAACGCCGTTCTGCGGCGCGAACGTGACGGGCGAGTCCGAAGGCGCGCCGCCGAACGACGGTCGGAGCATGAGCTCGAAGCCCTTCAGGCCAGCGGAGGAGTCCTCGGCCTTCGGTGCCTCGCCCCCGGGCTCGGCCGCGAGCGCGGTGGCCGGAACGAGCAACGTGGACGTGAGGAACGTGGCGAGGACGAGCCGATGGGAAAGACGCATGACAACACCCGTGCTGAGGGCCGCGCACCGTGCACGACACGGTCGCGGCGTATCCACGATCCGGACCAACACGGTGCCGATCATGGGCGCCCCGGCGCGTATCGGCGAGAGCCCTTATTTCAAGGGAAAACGAGCGAGCGACAGCCGCGAACGAGAGTGCGCGTCAGCATGACGAGCGCTCGCCTCGCGGACATCCGTTCACGGTGTGTGTGTGCTCGTTCACGCCGCTACTTCCAGCTGACGTGCTGGAACCACTTCACGGTGAACCCGAGGGCAGGCTCGTTGTTGCTGGCCTGGACCGAGCCGGTCGCCTCGCCCCACGCCTGGCCGCTGGTCGCCGCGCTCTTCAGCTGCATGCTGCAGGAGCCGTCCTTCGTGGAGGGAAACGCGGTGACCGTGCTCGAGCCGGTGAAGCGCCGATAGTGGATCGCCACCTCGCGGAGCTCGATCACGGGCTGCACGAATCCGACCTGCGGCCCGCGCTTCTCCTTGCACGCATCGGTACCGTTCTCGTCCTTGCCCACGCGGATCACGACCGTCGGGTCGCTGTCGAGGCCGGACGCGATGGGCGGTGACTGGTCGAGCGTCGCCGTGATCTCGTAGTAGGACGTCCCGTCGCTGGGGTAGACGTTCGTGCGATCGACCGAGACGCTCTTCACCTTCATCGCCTTGCCGTTGATGGTCACGTCGAAGAAGGGGCTCGTCGGAACCGGCTCCGGAGTCGGCGCAGCGTCGGGTGCAGCCGCCTCCTTGCCGGGTTTCCCGGGCTCGGGGTCGGTGCCGCTGTCCGGGGTCACCGCGCCGGTGCCGCCGTCCGGCTCCTCGGCCCCGAGGGGGGCCGTCGAGCCTGACGAGCAGGCGGTCAGAGCGGCGGTGGCGAGCGCGAGTGAAGTGAACGCAAGAGTCGAGAATTTCACTGGAACCTCCAAAGGGGCACCGACGTGGTCGCGGTGTGGCTCTTTGGACGACTCTTACGCTGTAAAGTTCAAAGGAAAGTGCGCCGGGAGCGTTTTCACTCGGCTCAGACCTCGATCGAGTCTCCCGGCCCTGGCGCCCGCACGTCATCGACGCCGATGCCGCGCAGCTTCGCGCCGAGCACGTCCTGGGCCTTCGGCTCGCCGTGGACCATCGCGATGTGTTTGAGCGGCCCGCGCGCCTTCAGCTCGGTCGCGTACTCGACGAGGTCCTTCTGGTCGGCGTGCGCGGAGAATCCGTTGAGCACCACCACCTCGGCGCGAAGGTCCCGCTCGACGCCGAAGATCTTCACGCGCCTTCGCCGCTCGACGATGCGCCGCCCGAGCGTGTGCTGCGCCTGGTAGCCGACGATGCATACCGTGTTCTTCTCGTCCTCGATCGTCGCCTTGAGGTGGTGGACGATCCGACCGGCCTCGCACATCCCGCTCGCGGAGATGATGACGGCCGGCTCGTTCGACGCGTCGAGCGCCTTCGACTCCTCCTTGTCCCCCACGTAGACGAGGTTCTCGAACTCGAAGGGCGAATCCTTGCTCTTGATGAGCTCGCGCGTCTCGGTGTCGTAGCACTCGGGATGAAGCTTGAAGATGTCGGTGATCTTCACCGTGAGCGGCGAGTCGACGTACACGGGCATCTTCGGCATGCGCCCCTGCTTCTTGAGCGCGCGGATCGCGTAGAGCACCTCCTGCGCGCGCTCGAGCGCGAACGACGGGATGATCAGCTTGCCTCCGCGCTTGTACGTGCGCGCCAGGACGTCGGCCAGATCATCCTCCATCGCTGCGATCGGCTTGTGGAGCCGGTCGCCATAGGTGCTCTCGGTGACGAGCACGTGCGCGTCGTCGATCACCTCCGGGTCACGGAGGATCGGCATGTGCTTCCGACCGAGGTCGCCGGTGAAGACGATGCGCTTGCGCTTCCCCTCGTCGTCGACGTCGATCGCCGTGACCGCGCTGCCGAGGACGTGGCCGGCGTCGTGGAACGAGATGTGGATGCCAGGCGCGATGTTGATCGTGCGGTGGTACGGCACGGCGATCATCTGGCCGAGGAGGCGCACGACGTCGTCGACCGAGTAGAGCGGCTCGACCGGGTCCATGTCGGCGTTGTCGCGCTCGATCGACTTGTTGATGTAGCGCGCGTCCGCGGCCTGGATCATGGCCGCGTCCTCGAGCATGACGGTGCAGAGATCACGCGTGGCGGGCGTCGTGTAGATCGGTCCTTCGTACCCTTGTTTCACGAGGAGCGGCAGGGCGCCCGAGTGATCGATGTGCGCGTGCGAGAGCACGACGGCGTCGAGCGACGTCGGGTCGACGCCGAGGTTCTGGTTGTGCTCGTTCGATTCGCGGCGCCGCCCCTGGAAGAGCCCGCAGTCGAGGAGGACCCTCGCGTGCTTCGTGCGGATGACGTGCTTGGAGCCGGTGACGGTCTGCGCGGCCCCGACGAAATCGATGTGCATCCGTGGAGGTTATCGGCGCTCGCCCTCTCAGGGAATGCGATCCGCTGCGACTCCGGCTGCGCCAGCTCCGGCGGCTGGGGGGCCTCCGGCGCCCGCCTTGCCGTGGGCGAGGTTCGTACCGCCCGCCGTGGTCACGAGACCCGCGCCGCCCTGGTAGATCGCGAAGGAGGAGCCGCCTCCACCCCCGCCGCCCGCGCCTGCGCTGCCGCCTCGGCCGCCGGCATCGCCCGCCGTGCCACCGCCGGCCTGGCCCTTCACCTCCACGCACGCGACGTTCAGCGCGTCGAACGTGCAGCCGACCACGCACAGATCGGCGGGCGCGCCTGCTGCGCCCTTCGTTCCCGCCGCACCCGCGCCGCCTGCGCCGCCGCTGCCGCCGCTGCCGGCGTCACCGCTCTTCACCTTGCCGCCGTTGAGCGTGACCGTCGCGTCCCATGCGAAGACGCCGATGTTCGATCCTCCGCCGGCCGCGGGACCGCCAGGGCCGCCAGGGCCGCCGCCACACCCTGGAGTGCCGTTCTTGCCGCACGTCGGCTGATTGATCCCCGCGACGAAGGTGCACGTGAGCCCCACGACGTCGAGCGCGCACGAGCCGCACGTGACGCACGCGCCGGCGCCGCCCGCCACGCCGTTCGCTCCCGCGCTCGCGGCGCCGCCCGCCGCGGCCGCGCCGGGCGCGTAGCCGTTCGCAGGATCGTAGCTGCCGCCAGGGGCACCCGCGCCCTGGCCGCCGTCGGCTCCGGGCGCGCCCGTTCCTGCGGCACAGATCGCGGGAGCGGGGGCGCCCGCGACGCCCTTCGTGCCGTTGGCCGCCGCGACGGCGTCGGCCATTTCGACCCGGACGTCGTTCATCACGAGCGTCGTCGTGGTGCCGACGGCAACGACTCCATAGAGCGACTCCCCAGGGAGCACCTGCGCCGCGACCTTGCTCTCGACGCGAAGGAGCGAGAGGGTCGCTTGGCCGCCGAGATCACGAGCCTCGACGGTGATCGTCTGTCCGGCTGGCGCGCGCACGATGACGGCCTCCTCCGGAGTGACGCATGCGCGCTTCCACGTCGTTCCCGTCACGTCCCATCCCCCGACGACCTCGACGTTGGCGGCCAGTGTGAGCTTCTCGAGATAGGTGCCACGGGCCGCGTAGACCTTGATGCGGAACGCGGCTGCCGCACGCGTCACGGAGTGGCTGAGGGTCTTGCACGGAGCGGCGCGCGTCCCGCAGGTCGCGCTGTTGATTCCCGTCGGCGTGGCGAAGATGCCCGCCGCGTCGTCCGGGATCACGTCCGGGCAGACGACGTCGGCAGCGTCGACGCCGGCGTCGGTCGCCGCGTCGTCGTCCGGAGTGACGGACGTGTCTGCTCCGGCCTCCACGACGGGCTTGATGGACGGTTCGGGCTCCGGGATCGCCACCTCGGTCCCGCACGCGATGGCGAGCGAGAGTCCTACGAGAGCCGCGAACGAGCCGAGAAGAAGGGAACGAAAGCGATGCACAGTCCTGCGCATACGATCATCGTAGCATCGCCCGCATGGCGCGGCTGGAACTCGCGTGTCGGGGATCATCGGCCGCGAAGAGCACCGTGAGAACGACGAAGCCGGCCCACAGGCCCGCGAGGTGGAAGAGCATCGTAGCGCCTCCGTACCTCGTGAAGAGGAGCCCCGAAACAGGCGGGCCAACGAGCATTCCTGCGGCATAAGCCGCGTTGTAGAAGGCGTTCGCACGGCCGAGCTCACTCCTCGGCGTGACCACGCCCTGAAGCGCCAGGCTCACGGGCGAGATCGACGCGAGCGTCGCGCCTGCGACGAACACCGCGACGCACATCAGCGCAAACGACGGCATCAAGACGAAGCCCGCGACCATCGTCCCGCCGATCGCAGCGAGCACCCGCATCACGAGGAGGTGGCCATGGCGGTCCCCGAGGCGCCCCGCCCACGTCGACATCACGAGCATCCCGGCGGCGAAGAAGGCCGTGACGAGGATCGTGCGGTCGGCGGGCACCTTCTTCGCGGCCATCAGGTAGAGCGGCAGGAAGAGGACGACCGAGGCCTGGAAGTAGCCGTAGGTGAACGTCGCGAAGCAGGACGTCTTGGTTCGCCAGAAGATCGAGGAGGCGGTCGACGGAGCGGCTGGCTCGAGCGCGGTCGTGACGCCGCTCTCGGGGGCGGGTTCGTCGTCCCCGTGCGCGCTGGAAGCCGTCTTGCCCTTCGGCTCACCGTCGAGCGCAAGGGCAACGACCACGACGGCGAGACAGGCGAGTCCGCCGGCGACGACGAACGCCGTCCCCGTGGTGGAAACGCGCACGACGAACGACGAGAGGAGCGGCCCGACCACGTACCCGAGCGCGAGGGAGATCGCGTAGAGGCTCATGACGAGCCCCTTGTTGCTGCGGTCGGACCGCGAGAGCAGCGCCGTCTCCGCGGCGACCCAGACACCGACCGAGAACGCGCCGTCGAAGAATCGCGCGACGCTCAGGCCGAAGAGCGTGGAGAGGAACGGGAACGAGGTGACGCACACGGCGTATCCCGCGAGCGCGGCGGCGAGCGTTACCTTGGCTCCGAACCGCTGCACGATCCATCCGGCGGGGATCGAGAGGGCGACGATGCCGAGCGCGAACGCGGCGGCGAGGCCACCCATGGCGAGCTTCGGGATGCCGTGGGCGTCGAGGTGGAGGGCGAGGACGGCGATCGAGGTTCCGTACGCGATCCCGAGCAGGACGACGACCGCGTAGATCACCCAGATGTTGCGGTCGGGAATGCGGCGAAACACGGGAGCGTGTCTAGGCGATCCTCGTCGCGCGCGAAAGGCCCGCCTATTGCGAGAAGTCGTTCGTGAGGTAGAGCGAGCCGTTGATCATGAGGAGACCGACGCCGACCCGGTGGTAGCTCGGGTTCATCATGTTCGTGTAGTGCCCGTGCGGCTCGCCGGCGCCGGGGCCTTCGTCGAACATCGCCTTCTGGATGGCATCGATCTGCTTCATCTCGTTCATCACCGGATCGTTCGACAGCTTGGTCCAGCCGCCCGGATCGCCCTGATTCTCCGCGGCGCCGCCCTGGAAGCCCGAGTTCCAGAGCGAGCCGTCGTTGCCGGCGAGGATGAAGTGATGATGCGGCGTGTGATCCTGCGAGAGCATCACCGAACCGGCCATCGCGAAGGTGCCGAGTGTCTTGTCGAGCGCGATCGGCGCGAGGTTCTTGGTGGCGCGATACGCGTTGATGTCGGCGAGATTCCGGAGCTGGAACGCGTCGAACGGGCTCGGCGTGCCGCTGCTGCCGCTGCTGCTGCTCGACGCGGGAGTGCCGCTGTCGCCGCTGCTGCTGGCTCCGGCGTCGTGCGCGGGGGTGCCGCTCGTTCCGCTGGTGCCGCTCGTTCCACTCGACCCGCTCGTGCCGTCACTCGGCGGGTCGGCGTTCGAATTCGGGTCGGGCTCGGACGGATCGACGGCCGTGGCGGGCTGAGCCGGTGTGACGCGCTTCTCGATCGTCTCGACCGTGCACGCGAGGAGCGCGCTGCAGCCGACGAGCATCGCCGCCGTTACACGAACGTATCCCCAGCTCCCCATCCGCCCCATGGGAGCGATGCATCGTCCATTACCGGCGCAGATTCAATCGAAGAATCTGCTCCGGCCGCTATTTCAGGGTCGATCAGCGCGAGGAGACGGTCATCGGGAACCGGGCGGGCGTGAACGTGTTGTCGAGCTCGCCGTCGACGACGCGCAGGGGATCGGTGTCCTGCGCCGCGATGAGGAGGTCCTTGTAGCTGGCGCTCTTGCCGTTGAGGAGGGTCGCGACGAACTGCCCCATCGCGTGGCCGCTGCGCCATGACGGTGCCTCGATCGCGTTCGTGATGAGGTCGAGGTTCTTCGTGCCGCCTTCCTTCAGCGGGATGTAGTCCTTCTCGTAGTAGTTGTACGAGACGCAGCCATCGATCCAGAACAGCTGGTAGCTCTTCGGGAAGTCGGCCGCCGTGAACCGGCTCGGGTCGAGCGGGCCGAACCCGATGTACGAGTGGCCGTTGTAGAGGAACACGTCGCTGTTCTTGATCGCGTACTTGTGCGGGGCCTGGTCGCTCTCCGAGCCGAAGTAGACGAGCATCTGGATGTTGGCCGCGTGCGCGGGGTCGGCGCCGATCTTCACGGAGACCGCGCGCTCGATCGTGATCCACTTGCGGAAGACGCGGTCGGCGAACTGCTTGTCGAGGTCGTTCTTGTCCGCGTACGACAGGCCGAGGGAGTCCGTGCCGCCGTGGAGGTTCGTGAGGTCCTTGATCGAGGCGTTGTCGATCTTCTTGCCGCTCGCGAGCGTGAAGTGCGCGAGATCGACCTGGTCCGGGCCGCCCGCGACGACCTTCCAGCCGTCGGACGCGTTGATGACCTCGGAGAGGTTGGTCATCAGCTCGCCCCAGTTGAAGTCGTTCGAGTAGCCCGCCGAGTGATCGTGATCGATGAGGCCGTAGACGAGGCTGACGACGAGGGTGTCGGCCTTGACGCCGCCCTTGTAGAGGCGGTGGTAGTCCGGGTACGAGAGGCCTCGATTCGTTTTGTCGGCGCCGAGCTTGGCGGTGATCGGGAGGTAGAGGCGATCGACCTCGCTCTTCGCGACCTGGGTGCGCGGGTCGGTGAGGCGCGCGCGGTCGGCGTCGATCTTGTCCTGCTCGGCCTTCATCGCCGTCTTGCACGACGCGACGCTCGGCTCGAACACGTACCAGATGCTCGACGCGAACTCGTGGGCCTCGGTGTCGTTGGCGGTGCACTCGGTGAGGATCCGGTCGCTCTGCGAGGCGTAGCCCGGGTTCATGATCGCGAGCGGGACGGCGGTGCGCGACGCATACTTCGCGTCGACGACGGCGTTGTCGTTGTAGGTGTACTTGACCTCGAGCATGTCGCGAGAGGCCGCGCCGTCGATGACCTTGATGGCGCGCTTGTGGAACGTGGACGGAGCGACGTCCTTCAGCTCGCGGCTGTTGGCGGCGATGTTCGAGGTGCGGAGCGGACCGAACGCGGTCTGCGACTGGCGGCGGACAGCCTGGAGGATGGTGGCGTCGCTGCTGCCGGCTTCGACGTAGACCGTGCCGACGAACTGCAGCGTGCGCGAGCGGGCGGTGATGCTGGTGAGATCGTCTTCGCTTCCCTCGGCGCCTTCATCGTTCGCCGTGTCTGCCGAGCAGGCCGCCGTGGTGGCGAGGAGCCCGACGAGGAGAGCGGAGAGGCCGGTGCGGAGGAGGCGGGACACGTTCATGGTGCCCGAGGTGGTCGCACGATGTATGCCTACAGCCTACACGGCACGGCCCGTTGGAATGATTCGGGAAAGTCGCTTTGCTGGGGTGGTTCGGCGGCCGTTATGGACGACGCCCGATCCACCGCCTCAGCCGAGCGCGCTCCTCAGCTTGCCGCCGACCTCGCTCATGGCGGCCTCGCTTGCGTACTTCGTGCGGGGCCAGAAGAAGCCCTTCAGGCCGTCGCCCTTGGTGCGGGGCACGACGTGGACGTGGAGATGCGGCACGCTCTGGCTGACGACGTTGTTCATCGCGACGAAGGTGCCCTGCGCGCCGAGCGCGAGCGGAAGCGCGCGCGCGATCGTCTGAACACGTGTGAAGAATGGCGCGAGCATCTCCGCGGGGAGCTCGGGAAGCGTGACGACGTGCGCCTTCGGCACGACGAGGACGTGGCCGAGGAAGAGCGGCTTCACGTCGAGAAATGCGACGCACACCTCGTCTTCGAGGACGATCTCGGCCTTCGCCTCGCCGCGGGCGATCGCGCAGAAGATGCAAGCCGCTGGCATGAAGGCAGCGTAGGGTCAGGCCATGGCGCTGGCGAACCACTTCGTGATCTCTGTCGCAACGATCGCGCTGTTCGCGAGCGCGTGCGCGGCACCGAGCGCACCGGGCATGGCGTTCGTGAACAGCAGCGGGACGTCGAGCGGCCCAGGTTCGATGCTCGTCGCATTCCCGACGACCGCCTGCACGGGCACCGCGAGCGCGGTGTTCCTGGACGACAAGGGCGGCTTCGTCGGCGCCGTCGCCCCGGGCACGGCGACGTACCTCGCGTTCCCCGAGGAGGCGACGCACCTCTACGTCGTCTCGAGCCAGGACGTGACCGCGGCGAAGGGGACATGGTTCCGGCGGCACGACGTCACGCGTCCGCCGGAGCGCGTCGAGGTCGGGCTCGTCGTCGAGGTCGCGCGCGTCGACGCGAAGAACTGCTACCGCAATGCGACACCCACGCCGACCGTGGTGACCTACGACGTCGCGACCCGCGCGACGAAGGACCTGAAGTGGCTCGACGTGCGCCAGGAGGAGGGCACCGCCTGGCTCGACGAGCACCGCGCGCGCGTCACCGAGCTCCTCGACAAGACACCGCCGCCGCCCCGGCCTGCGGTCACGACCACGACGCACGTGCCCTGAGCTACTTCTTCGCGAGCGCCGCTGCGGTCGAGGGCGCCGACGCGGCGGTCTTCACCGGGAAGCCGTTGTACACGGCGCTGTACTCGCACGAGGGGCTCCACATGCCCCAGCCGATGCCGCCGTTCGCCTCTGCGCTCTTCGTCTGGTCGACGACGTACTGCGTGCCGTAGATCGAGGTGCGCCACGCGAAGGCCTGGATCCACGCGCGAACCACCGTCGTGGACTTCACCTTCGCGAGCTGCGCGACGGCGCCCTTGACGCCGATGCCCACGATTTCCGGGTGATCGCCGGGGTGCTCCCAGCCGTTGTAACCCTTGTCGTAGTGCGAGGGGTACACCATGGGCATGATCACCTCGGCCTCGGGCCCGACGACCGTGATGTCCTGACCGAGGCGGTCGATGTCGCTGCGCGCCCCCGTCGCCGTCACGCCGAAGAGGTCGAGTGAGAGGAGCACGCCTGCTGGCTTCGTCTCCGCGTGAACGCGCTTCACGAAGTCCCGGATGATCGCCGAGCGCTTGCTCGGGTCGGGAAGCTTCGCGAACCTCTCGGTGATGTGGACGGGGAAGCGCACGTAGTCGAGGTTGATCTCGTCGGCGCCCGCCTCGACGCCCTCCTTCGCGATCTCGATGGCGTAGTCCTGCGCTTCCTCGTTCGTCGGGTCGAGCCAGTCGATGTGCACCGGCTGGCCACTCGTCGCGCCGATCAAGGAGAGGCGACCGTCCTTGAGCTTCTTGTCGGCCCACGGGTCGTGGAAGCACGGAATGCGCAGCGAGACCCGGATACCGCGCCAGTGCGCGAAGCGGATCGCGCGCGCGAGGTTCGGGATCGACGGCTTCGCGGCCGCGCCGGTCTCGAGGGCGATCTTCGCCTTGGTCGGATACGTGACCGGGCCCTGGTAGTCCTTCGCGTCGAGGATGACGGCGTTGATCCCGCGCGCGGCCATCTTGTCGAGGCTCTCGACCCACTTCTGCGCGAGGAATGGCCCGGTCATGAAGAGCGCACGCAGCGCCTTGTCCTCGGGGAGACCGAGCTTCTCCTCGCGCGGGTCGCGCGGTGCGCGTGTGAGCACGGCAGGGATCTCGATCTTCGAGCCGGCGATGAGCGAGGGGTTCTTCTTCTCGATCGCGCGTGCGAGCTCGGACGGCGTGTAGATCTCGGTGAGGTCGAGGTACGCCGCCGCGATCGACGGGTACGTGTCGCCGGTCGCCACAGTGTGCGTCAGCTTGACGGCGTCGGCCGCATCGACGGCGCCGCCGGTCGGCACGTTCTTCTTCAGGTACGCGACGAGCTCCTCGCGCGTCGGTGCGCCGGCCGGCGTCTTGGCGGTGGGCGCTTCGGTCGTGGCCGTGCTCGGCGCGGGGGCGCTGGAGGGGGAGGCTTCGGGGGCGACGACCACCGAGGACGGCGGCGGTGGGAGTGCCTCGGCATCGCGGGCCTCCTGTGCCGCCGGCGGAGTACGCGACGAGCACGAGACAACCGTGGCGAGCAGTGCGAGCCGCTTCAACATCGAATCACCATCCGAGTCGCTCTTTCGCGACGGCAACGACACGATCCGCCATGAGCTTGTGGGTCTTCGTGCTCGGGTGGAACCCGCAGCCGTAGCCGTCGGAGGCCTTCTGCTCCGGCAGCTCGACGTACTCGAAGTTCGTCTCGCCGGACGCTTTGATCTTGGCGATCGCCGAGCCCATGTACCGGCGCGCGAGCGTGAGGTTCTGCTTGCCCACGGGGTACGCGTTGCTCAGCATCGGCCCGAGCAGGCAGACGATGAGCGCCTTCGGGTAGGCCTTCCGGATGCGATCGAAGAGGTTGGTGTAGATGCGGACGTAGCGGGTCTCGCCCGGATCGTACGTCGCGAAGTTGTTCGTCCCGACGTTCATGACCACGAGCTGCGGCGTCCACGCCTTGAAGTCCCAGACGCTATCGGGTCGCTCGGGGAGGGTGCGCTCGTAGTAGTCGGTCATCTCGCCGATGGTCTTGCCCGACCAGGCGATGGTGACGTGCTCGGCCTTGAGCTCGCGCGCGGCGATCGCGCCGTACGCGGTGTACTGGTTCTGGTCGGCCGGGTTGAACGTACACACCGCGCCGGGGCCCTCGTTGCCGAAGCCGGCCGTGATCGAATCGCCGATGAGCTCCATGCGCCGCTCCGCGGCAGGCGGCGCCGGCAGCATCGTGCCCTGCGGATCGAAGCCGAGGAAGGTGACCTCTCCGAGCTTCGCCTCGGTGCGCTTGTAGATCGCAACTTCGTGGACGGCGTCCGGGAGGCCCTCGGCGAGCGTGTAGCTCTCCTTCTTGGGGTCGATGCGGAGGTCAGCCTTGACCGGCTCGCCGTCGACGAGCACCTCGACGTGGTTCTTGCCGCCCTCGTCCTTCAGGCGTGCGCTCACGCCCGTGCCCTTGAAGCGGCCGACGACCATGCTCCCCGACCACGCGAAGCGGATCGCCGCGGGGTCGGTCGTGTCGAAGCGCCCCACGAGCTTCACTGTCGACGCCGGCGCCCCGAGCTCCTTCACCGCGGCGGAGGAGGCAATGACGGAGGTAGGCGCCGGCGCGCTCGGCGACTCCTGACGCGTGCAGGCCGCTGAGAGTGGCGGGAGCGCCGTCAGCGAGAGGCCGATGACGAGCGCGCGGCGCACGACCGATGTCACGCCAGGATCGTAGCTGGCGCCCTCACCCGGAGTGAAATCACGCGGTAAGAATCCCGCGTTCTCGCGGGATTCTCGCGGTCACTTCTTCTCGCCGGCGCCCTCGATCTTCTCTCCAGCCTTCTCGACGCCTTGGCCCGTCTTCTGGACGGCGCGCTTGGTGTCCGCCTTCGCGCCGTCGTAGGTGTGGCGGCAACCGCCGACCACGAGGGCGCTGACCATGACGAGGGCGACCATGCCGATGGGGGTCTTCATGTCAGGTCGGGCAAGCGCGAACCGTGCCAGGTGGGCCACCACGACGGCATGGGCATTGCTGAGCCGCGACGACACGAAACCCTCTTCAAGGAGAACTTCATGACCCGCTCCACGATTTTTGCTTCTGCCGCGATGGCTCTCACGCTCACGTTCGGCGCAGGCTGCGACAAGGCCGCCGACGAGCAGCAGAAGGCCAATGCGGCCCAAATGGAGGCCGACAAGAAGATTGCCGAGGCGAACAAGGAGGCCGTCACGAAGACGACCGGAGCCCAGGTCGAGGCCGACAAGAAGATCGCAGCCGCAGAGGCCGACTTCGGCAAGCGACGTGAGGACTATCGTCACAAGATGCAGTCCGATCTCGTCGACCTCGACAAGAAGATCGACGTGCTGGACGCGAAGGCGAAGGCGGCGACGGGCAAGGCCAAGGCCGATCTCGACGCGAAGCTCGCTCCCCTCCACGCGCGGCGTGCCGCCTTCGGGACGAGCTTCGCGAACATCTCGACGATCACCGCGCCCGTCTGGGACGACACGAAGGTCCGCCTCGACAAGGAGTGGACCGACCTGAAGACGATGGTCGACAAGGCAGAGTGACCTTCAGGCGCTGTGCGCCCGGACGAGGTCGGCCAGAACGTCCTTCGAGGGTCGCGCAGCGCGCATCGGGCGCGCTTCTCCGAGAAATGGCCAGACCAGGTGCGTGGCGGAGCCGAACGGACGACGCTCAGGAGGCCGAAGCCCATGGCGATCACGAGCAGGACCATGCCGGCTCGTGACGACGGGATGACCGCGACGGCCGCGATCGCGATTCCCCCCGCGAGAGCGGTTCCGAGGCGATCGCAGCCGACGTCGATCATGGTCTTGCCCACTCGGCGAGCGACGCGAGCCCACTCGCGGCGAAGGCGAGCGGCGCTACCTTCGCGGGCGTGTGACCCCGTGTGCACCAGGCACGCCGGCCCGAAACACGGGTGAACTGTGGCGTCCCGTCACTGCGAATGCGCAAGAGCGCACAGTCGCGCAAAGACGACAGGTGGCGCTGTGCGTCGTTCGGCCGCACGAAAACTCGACTACGTTCCCTCCGATGGCCCCCTCTGCCTGGCTGCGCGTCGATGAGTGGCTCGCGAAGCATGCCCGGAACGTCCTCGCGCTCTTGCGGGCGCCGCTCGACGACGAGGGGCTCACGAAGCTCTCGGCCGCGGTGGGGCAGCCGCTGCCGCCGTCGCTCGTCGAAGCCTACTGCGCGCATGACGGTGCCGCCGGCGAGCACCCCACCATCCTGGGCGCCGTGCGCGTGCCCCGAGACGCGCTCTGGGTGCGCCACATGTCGTGGCTGTCCTCCGAGCGCGCCGTCGGGAGCATGCGGTACATGCGCGAGGTCTCGGAGACGTGGCCCCCGGCCTTGTTGCCGATCGCGGACGACGACGCGGGCAACCTGATCGTCATCGCGCTCGACACCGGTCTGGTCTCGGCGTGGGATCACGAGGACGGGAGCACCACCCGGCTCGCCGACGACCTCGCGACGTGGATCACTCAGCTCGCCGACGACATGGACGCCAGGCTCGTGGTCGCCGGCAGCGTGGAGGAAGGTCACGACGACGCGCTCGAGCTGCTCGATGCTCCTCCGGGGCCCGCCGCGCCGCCTCCGGTCATCCTTCCCGACCGAGCCGCGCGTGTGTTCGTCGAGGTGCTGCTCGAGAAAAAGTACGCGGTCCTCGAGAAGGGGGCGGACATCGAGCCGCTCGTCGCTCAGCTCACGATTGCGCTCTCCGGCAATGGCTCGGCGAGCCGCAAGCGCGCGGTGATCGCGCTGCTCGAGCAGAGCGAGGCGATCGAGGAAATTTTCGTCGACGACGAAAAGCTCGAGGGGCTCGTCGAAGAGATCCGGTGAGCTCGCGCGGGGGACCGTGTGCGGCTCACGGCGCGTCCGCGTCGTGGTCGTGATCGGCGTCGGCGTCGCCCTCGCCGACCGCGTATGCGCGCAAGGTGCTCAGCATCTCCGCGACGCTCTCGTTCACGCCCTGCGGCGGCAAGAGCCCGCCGACGAGAGCCATGACCGCTGTGATGTTGTCCTTGCCTCCGCGCTCGTTCGCCATCGCGACGAGCTTCGAGCAAGCCGCATGGACCGATTCGTGGGACCTGAGCACGTCGCAGATCTCCACCTCGGTCACGAAGGAGCTGAGCCCGTCCGAGCAGACGAGGATGCGGTCGCCGCCGCGCAGCGGGAGGCGCCGCTGGGCGACGATGAGCTCCGGCGCCTTACCGAGCGCTTGAAGCACGACGTTCTTCGCCAACGAGCCCTTGATCGTCTCGGGCGTCATCAACCCCTGATCGAGGAGCAGCTGCACGTAGGTCTGATCCTTCGTGATCTGGGTGAGGGCGCCGCCGCGTAGCACGTAGGCGCGCGAGTCGCCGACCTCTGCCGTGTAGGCCTCGCCATCTCGGATGAGCACCGCTATCACGGTCGTGCCCATCCCCTTCTTCCCGGGCTCGTCCGCCGCGGCGACGACCAGCTCGTTGGCGTGATCGACGGCGGCGCGCAGGGCGGTGGCAGCGTCGGGCTCCTTCGAGCTCGAGAGATGGCTGCTGATGACCTCGACAGCGAGCGCGCTCGCGACCTCACCCGCGTTCTCGCCGCCCATGCCGTCGCAGACGAGGAGCAGCAATCCGCGAGGTCCCACGTCGACGTCCGCCTGCGCCGACGTATCGACGACATCGGTCGTCGTCAAGTCCACGACGCGAAAGGCGTCCTCGTTGTTCGTGCGAACCACACCGACATCAGTCACTCCGCTGACGGCGATCGTATGGGCGTGGAAAGCGGGCGCGGCTGCGCGTACGGCGACGGACACGCGCGCGGATGAAGGTGCGCCAGGCGCGCGCGAAGGGGCGGACGTCGGTGGCCGCCGCGAGGGAGGGGCCGGCGGCACGCGCGACTGCGGCGGCGGCGGCACGCGCGACTGCGGCGGCGGCGGCGCGGCGGCCGCGAGCGGTGGATCGGTCTCGACCGTACCTTCGGCGACGAGTCGCTGGAGGATCGCGAGGACGCGCTCCTCCGGAAGACCGCACATGTCGACGAGGTCGTGGAACGACAACGGAGCGGAGACGCGCGACAGGACGAAGCCTTCCTCTGCGGAGAGCTTCACTCCGCGCATGTCGAATGGCTTCATCCGGATGGTCGTCATCCCGTGGCTCCGTCTCCGCGCGAACTCGCCCTCCGTAGTACCTCGGCACGCCACCGGTCAGGCAACCAAGTGCGGCTGTTTCTTACGAATCCGCGAGTTTTCACGGGTTTTTTGCGGCAATGGTCGCCGAACCGGCGCGCGGGGCGACGACCACGATCGAGGTGTGGGTGACGGCGTCGTAGGTCGTCGTGAGCCCGTCGCCCTGGACCTCGGCCGGGGCGATGTCCGCGCGGACGCGGAGGATCACGGGCGTCGTGACCGCCGAGAGCTTGACCGACCAGCCCGTCGCGAGAGCGGCGAGCTCGACGGTGACCCGCTTGCCGTCGGCCTCGAGCACCTCGAAGGACGTCGGCGTCGTGCTCGGCCACGCGAGGATGGTGCGTGCACCCTTCGACTCCGGCGTGCCGAGCCCGAGGAGCGCGTCGTCGATGTCGACCGGGACGATCGCTCCCTCGCGCACCCAGAGCGGGAGCCGCTGGCGATCGGTCGCGAAGTCAGCGGTCACCGTCGTGCCGCCCTCCGCGGTCGCGGTCGTCCACCAGTCGTACCAGCGCGCACCCCCGGGCAGCGCGACCGTCCGCTTGCCGGTCGCGTCGAGGAGCGGCGCGACGAGGAACGCATCGCCGAGCTGCCAGCGGTAGTCGTTCGTCCACGTCGGAAGATCGCCGACTGGCTTCATGATCGACGTCCCGGCCGCGTAGGCCCGCTCTGCGAGCGACGCGAAGAACGGGACGAGGGCGTGGTGGAGCGTCGCCCAGTACTTGTAGACTACAACCGTCTCGTCGGCGTGGTCAGGGACCGCCCAGGGCGCGAGGTTGCCTCGCCCGTGAAGCTGCATGAGCGGCGTGAGGGCGGAGACCGCCGTCCAGCGCGCGAAGTTGAGTGAGTCGAAGGGGATCTGCGGGCCGAGGAGGTTCTGATCGTCGCGATCGAGGTAGCCACCGAGGTCCGACCCGAGCGCGACGTAGCCCGCCTGCGCAGACCGGAACATGTGGTCGAGCGCGTCGGCGAGGCCGATCCAGTCGCGCCGGTTGTCTCCCATCCAGGCGATCGGCGCGTGCTCCTTCTTCGCGAAGAAGCGGCCCTCGAACTCGTACGACTTGTCGTAGGCGCGGACCATCGTGAGAAAGTCGGGGCCGCGTACCGAGCGCCCATACGCGAGGAAGTCCTCGTAGTAGCGCTCCGAGTACGCCTGATGAGCCTTCGGGCCCTCCTTCGTGGCGATCGGGTCGACCTTCACGTAGTTCTCGGCGAAATCGAGCTTCCAGCCGTCGATGCCGACCTTGAGCAGCGGATCCTGCTGGCGGTGCCACCAGGCGCGCGCGCTGGGGTTGAAGAAGTCGACGGCGGCGCCGCGGCCCTTCCACCAGTTGAACGTGTCGCCGTTCTCGACGAAGTAGTTGCAGCGCTGCCCCTCCTCGAGGTTGGGCGCGGCGCCGGCGTAGATGTCGCCGCCGCCGTTCTCGAAGTCGAACGACTGCTCGTTCACGAGCGGCGTGACCCAGAGCACGACGCGCACGCTCCGCGAGTGCATGTCGTTCACGAGCGAGGCGAAGTCGCCGTAGCGCGAGGGGTTCGGGACGAACGTGTTGTATTGCGTCTCCCAGGGGCTATCGAGCACGACGGTGCCGACAGGTATGCCGCGCTCGCGGAAGCCGTCGACGTAGGCGTAGGTGTCGGCGCGGTCGGAGATGTCCTTGCTGATCCACGGCTCGTAGGCCCATCGCGGCGTGTGCCCCGGGCCGGGCGCCGTGAGCGCGCTCTCGGGGTCGAGGTCGGTGCGCAGGCAGCCCTCGGCGCCGCCGTCTGCACCGGGCGCCGGCGGGGTGTTGTCGCCGTTCTCCCCGCACGCGTAGAAGCCCACGGTGAGCAGGGCGAGGCCGAGCGGGAGAATGCGCGCGCGTTTCAACGCCCGAGAGACTAGCGCAGGCCGGGGCCCCCGTGACGGCGCGGTGTAAGCGACGTGTAAGCGGCGCGTCGCCGGGGGGCGGAGCACAGTCCCGGCCGATGCTCAACCGCACCCTGCAAATCGCCCTTTCCTCGTCGCTCCTCATCCTGATCGTCGCGGGCTGCGGCTCCTCGAACAGCCGGACTTTCGCGGACGGACCTCCCGAGGTCGGGGCGCCTGGACAAGGCCCGGGCGGAGAAATCGCCCCCGGAGGCGTCGCCCCCGGGGAGGCCGTCGGGCACCTCCGCGGCACGGTGCTGGCGCCGAACGGGACGATGCCCATCGCGGGGGCGGTCCTCTATCTCACGACCACGAAGCCTGAGCCGGAGCCGGAGAAGGTCTACTGCGACGTCTGCATCCATCTCGATGCCTCGACGGCATACACGCTGTCGGACGACAAGGGCGCGTTCGATCTCGTGCCGAACGCCGTCGGCAAGCAGTACCTCGTGGTGCAGAAGGGCGGTTTTCGCCGCGTGCGCGAGGTGACGGTCGTGAAGGGCGAGGCGACGCTCGACGCGGTGCTCACGTCGCTCCCCGGGAGGACGGATCTCTCGGCGGGCGACGAGGTCCCCCGCATGACCGTGGTGCATGGGCAGTACGACGAGATCGAGGCCTCGCTGAAGAAGCTCGGGATCCACGAGTCGGCGATCGAGGTCGTGCAGAGCGCGCTCATCGGCCAGGCGGCAAGCTCGTTCCTCACCGACAAGTCGAGGGTCGACGGCAAGCACATCGTCTTCCTGCCCTGCGGGGACTTCACGCAGCCGTCGCCGAACACGGACCTGTCGTCGGACCCGACCATCCAGGACAACCTGCGCTCGTTCGTCGACGCGGGCGGTCGCCTCTACGTGACCGACTGGCACTACGACTTCATCGCGAAGACGTTCCCGGGTTTCATCGACTGGGCGGGCGGCGGCAGCGCACCGTGCTCGGGCTGCGAGCGCGTTGCGTACGATGCGCCGGCGACGCTCGACGATCCCTCGCTCGCCGCCTGGATGACGGCGCAGAGCCTCTCGACGTTCACGCTCCAGCGCAACTACACGACGATCGCGTCGGTGAATGCGGTCGAGACGACGGACGCCGCGGGCGCGACGAAGACGGTGACTCCGCACGTCTGGGTGAGCGGCGCGAAGAGCGCGGGCAAGAAGGCGCCGGCCACGGTGAGCTTCGAGCACGGCTGCGGTCGCGTGCTCTTCAGCAGCTACCACACGGAGCCGTTTTCGAACGAGCTCACGCCGCAGGAGCGCGCGCTCCTCGGCATCCTGCTCGAGGCGAGCGTTTGCAACGATTCGCCCACAGGCGTCGTCGTGAAGTGAGGGCAGCGGTGGTGGTATAGACATCTGCGAGATGTCTTTCGATCCCAACGCGCCCGCCCAGCCTGGCTCCGGAGTCTTCGGGTTGCCCTCCACCGAGGCGGAGGCGCGCGTCGTCCTCGTGCCGGTCCCGTGGGAGGCTACGACGTCGTACGGGGGAGGTGCGTCGGAGGGTCCGCGTGCGATCCGCGATGCGAGCGCGCAGGTCGACCTCTACGACCTGGATGTCGAGAAGCCGTACGAGGCGGGCATCTTCATGGGCGACGAGCCCTCGGAGATCCGGGTCGCCAACGAGGAGGGCAAGGCGCTCGCCGCGAAGATCATCGAGAAGGGTGGAGCGGGAGACGACCCGGAGCTCGTGCGCGCGCTGGCGCGGGTGAACACGCTCTCGGCGATGGTGAACGGCTGGGTGAAGCGGGAGACGTTGCGCCTGCTCGGTGCCGGCAAGCTCGTGGGCATCGTGGGCGGCGATCATTCGGTTCCGTTCGGGGCGCTGGTGGCGGTGGCGGTGAAGAGCCCGAGCTTCGGCGTCCTCCACTTCGATGCGCACTCGGACACGCGCCGCGCCTACGAGGGGTTCGAGCACTCGCACGCGTCGATCATGTTCAACGTGCTCGAGTGGATCCCGCAGGTGACGAAGCTGGTGCAGGTGGGCATCCGCGACGTGTGCGAGCAGGAGGTCGATTACTGCAAGTCGCAGGGCACGCGCGTGCGGATGTTCGCGGACCGTGAGCTGGTGAGGCGTCGTCATGCGGGCGAGCCGTTCGCGTCGGTAGCTGCGGACATCGTGAGTCAGCTCCCGAACGAGGTGTGGGTCTCGTTCGACATCGACGGGCTGGACCCGCGCTTCTGCCCTCACACCGGCACGCCGGTGATGGGCGGTCTCGACCCGGGAGAGGTAGTGGCGATCCTTCGCGAGCTGGCGAGGTCGGGGAAGAAGATCGTGGGCTTCGACCTGAACGAGGTCGCCCCGAACTTGCACGATGAGCACGACGAGTGGGACGGCAACGTCGGGGCGCGGATGCTCTACAAGCTGGTGGGCTTCATGCTGGCGAGCCAGGGGCAAGCGAAGCTGCTGGAGTAGGGGAGGCGCTTCCGATCTGGCGCGACCGTGTCATCGTCCGGAAGGGATGGCCGCCCCACTGAGGGCTACCCACTCTACGGATTCCCCTTCGGCGGCCGCAGCTTCCCGCAGCTCTTCTCCACCTGGCCGAACACCGACTTCTGGTCGAACGTGCCCGACTCGATCTCCGCGGGCGAGGCCTGCTTGCGCAGCTCCTTCCACGCGCAGCCGCAGAAGCTCGTAGCGGCCTCGGCCTTGGCGCAGCCCTTCATGAACGCGTCCTTCGAGACGCTCTCCGGCATCTTGTTGCCGCACACCTTCACCACCGGAACTCGCGCCGCGACGAAGCGATCGCTCGCGACGGTCCCCTCGTCACCGATCTCGGCGGCCGAGAAGCGCTTGCGGAACTCCGTCCACGTGCAGTCGCAGTACGGCTTCATGTCGGCGTTCTGGCCCACGCAGCCCTTCGCGAAGCCGTCCTTCACGCTCTCCTCCGGGATCTTGCTCGCGCAAGCGCCGATCACCTGCGCCTTCACCTTGTCGAGCTTCGGCGCCGGCATGTCGCCTGCGCTCATCTCGTCGTCGGTGAACGCCTTGCGGAACTCGCCCCACGCGCACTCGCAGTAGTCCGGAGAGTTCACGGCCTTCTTCGCGCATCCGCTCATGAAGTCGCGATGATGATCGGCGGCCGTCTTGGCCGGCGCCCCCGTCGCGACCGGCGCCGCCGTCGAGGCGGGCGCCGCGCTCTGAGCCGCCTTTGACGGCGCGCTTGGCGGCGCGACCGCGGGCCCCGGCTTTGCGGGCGCAGCCAGCGGCGGCGCTCCTCCACATGCCATCAGCCAGACGGCTGTGCTCACCCCCACGGACCATGCGGCGCTGCGGAACGTCATGAGAACGAGGAATATCACCTGCGACGCCCCCAGGAACCTTCCGCGAAGGACTGATACACTCGGGCGCGATGAAGGCCGCCAATCCGCTCCTCGAGGTGAAGGTCCCGGTCCCCTTCGACGAGGTTCGTGCCGAGCACATCGAGCCCGCCGTCGAGTCCCTCGTCGCCTCCGCGCAGAAGAACCTCGACGCGATCGGCGCCGCACCGTCGCCTCGCACCTACGCGGCCACGCTCGGGGCGCTCGACCATGCGACCAACGAGCTCGACTACGCGAGCAACCTCGCGAGCCACCTCGAGGGCGTCCTCGGCACGCCCGACCTACGCGCCGCCTACGCCGCCGTCGTTCCGAAGATAACTGCATTCTACAGCCAGATCCTCCTCTCCGAGGCGCTCTACAAGGCGCTTCGCGATCTCGACGCGACTCCGGAGGCCAAACAGCTCGACCCCGCCCGCCGTCGCTACCTGACGAAGACCCTCGCCGACTTCCGCCGCAACGGCGCCGAGCTCGGCCCCGCAGGAAAGAAGCGCCTCGGTGACATCGACATCGCGCTCTCCGAGCTCACGCTGAAGTTCGCGCAGAACGTCGTCGACTCCACGTCGGCCTTCGAGCTGCTCGTCGACGAAGCGGACGCGAAGCGCCTCGAAGGCCTCCCCGAGGGCGCGCTCGAGGCCGCCCAGAAGAGCGCCGAGGAGAAGGGCAAGAAGGGCTACCGCCTCACCCTGCAGGCGCCCTCCTACGGCCCGGTCATGACCTTCGTGCGCGACCGAAAGATCCGCGAGGCTCTCTACCGGGCGCAGACCACGCGCGCGGCTGGCCCCGGCGGCCCCGGCGGCGCCGAGCGCGACAACCGCGGCATCATCAAGGAGGTCCTCGCGCTCCGTCAGGAGAAGGCAAAGCTCCTCGGCTTCGCACATTTCGCCGACCTTGCCACGGACGACCGCATGGCGAAGACCGGCAAGGATGCTCTCGCTTTCGTCACGATGCTGCGCGACCGCTTGCGGCCCGGCTTCGAGCGCGAGAACGCCGAGCTCAAAGTCTTCGCCGCGACGAACGGACACGAGGGCCCGCTCGAGCCGTGGGACATCTCCTTCTGGGGCGAGGCGCAGCGCCGTGCGCTCTTCGACTTCGACGAGGAGACGCTTCGCCCGTATTTTCCGCTCGATCGTGTCACGCGCGGCCTCTTCGAAGTCGCCACCAGCCTCTACGGAATCACCATCGAACGCGATGCCGCCGCCCGCGTCTGGCACGACGACGTCACCGCCTGGGCCGTCCTCGACAAGGGCGGCACGCGCATCGGAGCGTTCTATCTCGATCTCTTCCCGCGGGAGACGAAGCGCGACGGCGCGTGGATGGGCGGCGTCGTCGATCGGCTCCCGGGCACCGAGCACGAGCTCGAGAACGTCGCGGTCGTCGTCGCCAACATGACGCCTCCGCGCTCCCCCGGCGCGCCAGCGCTCCTCAACCATCGCGAGGTCGAGACGCTCTTCCACGAGTTCGGGCACATGATGCACCACGTGCTCTCCGAGGTCTCGATCCGCTCGCTCGCGGGCACGCGCGTCGTGAGCGACTTCGTCGAGCTCCCCTCGATGATCATGGAGAACTGGTGCTGGGAGAGCGAGGCGCTCGACCGGTTCGCGCGTCACTTCGAGACCGGCGCGCCCATCCCCGCCGACGTGAAGAAGCGCATGCTCGCCGCGCGAACGTACCGTGCGGCGAACGGGCTCATCCGCCAGCTCGGCTTCTCGACGGTCGATCTCCTCCTCCACACGGAATACGACCCGGCCAAGCACGGCGACGTGATGGCCTACGCGTGCGAGGTCTTCGGGCGCTTCTCGCCTGTGCCGCTCCCGCGCGAGTACGCCATGCTCGCGTCGTTCTCGCACCTCTTCGGCGCCGCATACGGCTACGCCGCAGGCTACTACTCGTACCAGTGGTCCGAGGTCCTCGAGGCCGACGCGTTCGGTCGCTTCCGCGATGGCGGCATCCTCAGCGGCGAGGTCGGTGATCGGTTCCGTCGAACCATCCTCGCCCGCGGCGACACGGACGACCCGGCGGAGCTCTATCGCACGTTTCTCGGCCGAGATCCCGACGTGAGCGCGCTCCTGACGAGGCTCGGCATCGCCGCATGAGCGACAGCCCAGCGGCACGCTTCGCGCGCGAGCCGCAGGCTACGGGCTCGCGCGGCGCGCTCCAGAGGCTGCTCGGTCGCCGGCTCGTCGAGACGACGCTCGGCGGTCTCATCATCGCCTCGGTCGCGCTCACGGTCGTCGAGACCACGTCGACGTACCCGAACCACCTCGTCGTCTTCGCCGTTCACGCGATCAGCGTGATCTTCCTGGTCGAGCTCGCCGCGCGCTTCCGCGCTGCACCGAGCCGGCGTGGCTTCTTCAAGGAGTACTGGCTCGATCTCATCAGCGTCCTCCCGCTGCTCGCCGCCGTGGATCTGCCGTTCATCGAGGGCGCCTCCGCGACGCCGCCGAGCTGGCTTGCCGCGTTCGGTCTGCTCCGCATCTTCCGCCTCCTCCGCCTCATGAAGATCGCGCGTCATCGCGCGCTCCTGTTCCCGCGCGTCCTGCGAAAGGGCGCGCGCGAGCTGTTCTTCGCATCGGGGCTCGTGATGCTCGCGGTGGTCTTTGCGAGCTCAGCGCTCGTGATGTTCGAGCGCGATACGAACCCCGCGCTCCGGACATTTCCCCAGGCGTTCTGGTTCAGCGTGTACTCGGTCATCGCGACCGAGCCGATCCCCGGCCCTCCCCAGACCTTTGGTGGTCACGTGGTGGCGGTGATGGTCATCATGACCGGCCTCTTCACGTTCGCCACCGTCGTGGGAACGATCTCCGCTCTCGTCTCGGACCGCATGCGCGATGGTGAACTGATCATGGACTGGGAAGATCTGCGGGACCACCTCATCGTCTGCGGCTGGAGCCGCAAGGCAGAGATCATCATCAAGGAGTACGTCGCCGCGTACCCGGAGGACGACCGCCCCATCGTCGTCCTCGCCGAGCTCGAAGGCGGCGTTCCGCAGCTCCGCGACCCGGGCTCGCGGCAACGCGTGCAGTTCCTGAATGACGATTTCACCAAGCTGGAGGCGCTCGAGAAGGCCGGCATTCGCCGCGCCGCGCGCTGCATCCTCCTCGCCGACACCTCGAAGGGTCGCAAGGAGCGCGACGCCGACGCACGCACGGTCCTCGCCGCGCTCACCATCGAGCGGCTCAATCCCGCGATCTACACCGTCGCCGAGATCAACCGCCGCGAGCACGCGCACCACCTCGAGATGGGCAAGGTGAACGACTACGTCGTCAGCGGCGAGCAGAGCGCGTTCCTGCTTGCGCAGTCGGCCATCACCCGCGGAGTGATGAGCGTCTTCAGCGAGCTGCTCACGCGCGAGCACGGCAATCGCTTCTCGCGCTGCTCGCTCACGAACGACTGGAAGGGCAAGACGTTCCTGGAGCTCATGGTTCACATGAAGGAGGAGCACAACGCGCTCCTCGTGGGCGTCGAACAGGACGAGAAGATCGTCGTCAACCCGACGTCGTATGTCTTCAAGGGCGACGAGGACGTCGTCCTGATCGCCGCCCGCGACGTGAAGCTCTAGGCTCATGAGGCCGCTCGCGGCCGGCCTCGTTTCCGGCGCGCCCGCGCCCCCCGGTCGCCGAGCTCGTCGTTTACATGCCGGGGATCGGCATGATCTCGACGACGTCGATCGTTCCGTCCGCCATCATGAAGTGCGGATGGCCCTTCAGGGTCTCGGCCAGCGTTTCCGCTGAGTCGGCCTGAAGGATGGAAAAGCCTCCGAGGTCGTTCGTGCTCGCCGAAGCGCCGCCCGCCGTGACACGGCTGCTCTTGCCGAGCGGTGCGCCCATCTCGACGATCGACGACGCCGCGGTCTTGCTCCACGTCATCCACGCCTCCATCCCGGCCTTCTGCTGCTCTGGAGAGGCCTTCTTCGACTGCTCGAAGGACGACGCCGGCGCTCTGTAGAGAACGAGGAACCTCTTCATCGGATGACCCCAACCTTTCGAGGGCGCGACCTCCCTTGGCCGCGCCGAGGGCAACCGGACTACGCTCGTTCGGCAAGCTCCGCAACGGGCCCCGGATAGGATGCGGAGGCGATGACGGATCAAGCGGAGAAGAAGGCGAACAGCGTGGGCGCCGCCGTCGGGTGCGCGTCATGGAGAACGCCCCCGTGGTGGCGGCGCGTGACGAGGTCGCGAAGCGAATCGCCGAGGCGCGGTCGTCGCCGGCTTCGTCCTCGAGGTGGTGCGCGGGACACGCGAGCGACGCGCGATGGAAGCCGCGAGCGACGACGCGTCTGCGCGGCCGGTGCTCCCGAGCTGGCGCTTCGTTCTTGCAGTCCTCGGCGCGCTCGCGCTCGTGGTTGGCGTCATCCTCGTCGTGAGGAGCTTCGGCTCGTCGACCTCGCCGTGAGCGGCGCGCGCGCTACTTCAAGCACTTCTGCCAGGCCGACGTCGTCGTCGAGGCCATGGCGCAGGTGTACTGCGTCCGAGAGACCTCCTCGGTGCTGCAGGGATCGCCCTTCTGCTGCTTGGCCTGCGCGAGCGCTTGCTCCTTGAGCTGCGCGATCATGTCCGCTCCGATCCCCTCGAAGCGCGAGTCGCTGCCGACGGTGAGGTCGATGTACTTGTCGAACAGCTGCTTGCACTCGGCCTGCGAGACCTTGCCCGTGGTGCTCTTGGCGGGCGGAGCCTTCGGGTCGCCCTTCTTGCCGCTGCCCTTGCCCGCAGGAGCGCCCGCTGCGCCGCCGCCGCCGCCTGCGGCTGCTCCGGCGCTCGCTGCCGCCGTATCGCCGCCGCCCACCGGCGTCGTGTACGGCTGCGACGGATCCGACGCCGGGCCTGGCGCTGCCGCTTTCGGCTTGCCCTCGGCCGCCAGGCGTTCCTCCGACGCAGAGTTCGCGGCGACGCCGTCGTCCTTCTTGTTCGCCACCATCATCTTCGGCTCCGGCCCGCCGCAAGCGGCGAGCGTGAGAGTCATCAGGAGAGGGAGACCGATGGCGAGCACGGTGAGGGGCTTCTGGCGCGGCACGCCTTCAGCGTATCACTGGCTCGCGCGCGTCGGACACTCGCCGTCACCCTGATAGTCGCCGAACGTGCGCATCTGGGTGTTCACGTAGTCGAAGACGCTGATCTTCCCGTCTCCGTCCTGGTCCTTGACGGCGGTGAGATCGTACGGCGGCTGCGGCAGCGCTGTGACGACGTCGCACTTCTTGAGCTCCTCGATGGTGAGCTCGGCATTGGCGTCCTTGTCACAGGTCTCGAGCCACTGCGCGAGGCGCTTCGTGATCTCGACGCCCTGCGTGATGTTGTCGAAATACTGATGGTCGCCGTGGAGCGTGGGCTTCACCTGGACGGTGCCGCCCGCGGGCACCGCGAAGCCGGGCACGCCGTCGGGGCTCGCGCAGTCGTCGAACGAGGTGCCGGCGGCGAAGCCCCACTTGAACGTGATCGTCTTGCCCGCCTTCACCCCCGCGCCCTCGTAGTAGACCGAGTAGCCGTTCTGGATCATGAAGTCGGCGTCAGCCTGCGTCGTGGGGGCGAGCGGGGTCGCGCCCGCCTTGGCGTTCGCGATGTCGTAACCGAACTTGTCCCATCTCACGGCGGCTACGTTGGTCAGCTCCTTGACCACGTAGCCGCTCGTGGGCGCCGCCTTGAGGTCGAGGACGTGGATGGAGGGATCACCAATCGAGTCTCCGGTGTCGGAGCGCCGCGCCCGGAAGTTTCCGACGGCCACGAGGTAGCGGCTGTAGCTGATCGTCCATCCGTCCTGCACGTTCTCGAGCTCTGTACCTGGCTGGAGCCCGTTCGCGATCGTGTCCTCCGGCACCACGAAGATCTGCACGTTGCCGTTTCCGCCCGTGCTGCTCCCTCCGTCCTTAGAGCCGCACGCGGCGACCGCCGTGAACGAGACGAGCGTCATCAGCACGAGGGCGGCGCCCTCGCTTCTACGATTCATCATCTGTGTTTCTCCTAGAACGGACGTTAGGGAGCTGCCGCGGCAGTCCAGCGGAACTCGAGCGGCGAGAGATTCTTGATGCCGACGAGGATGGCGCCGTGCTCGGCGGAGCCGGGCCTGATCGCGAACGGGACCTTGCCCGTCGCGGCGATCGCGTCGAAGTCCACCTGCCTCAGCCAGCCGGCGGGGTGCAGGACCACCTCGAGGCGCGTCGCGCTCGACTCGACCGACGCGATCGCCGAGGCCGTCGAGAGCGCATTCTGGCCCTGGTATTGCGGCACGACGTCGACGTCGGCCGTGAACGAGACGAGCATCGCTCCCTTGCGCGCCTCGCCCTCGAGCCGCATCGAATGGCCGCCCGGGAGCGACGGCGCGGGCGTCGCCGCCGTCTGCGTGTCGAACCACGAGATGCCGAAGTCGTACGAGACGCTCTGGACGTTTCCCGAGAACCCGTGCACGCGGCCGAGCGGCGAAGGTGCCGGAGCAAGCGCGTTCACGACGGTCACGCCCGCGACCTCCGCGATCGAGCTGGCGCAGAGCGTCGACGAGCCGGAGGCAGCCGCGCAGAAGTAGAACGGCCCGAGCGCGACGTCGGCGCGCGAGAGCGTGACGATCCAGCCGCTGCTGGTGTCCTTGGCGGCGTCGCGCGATACGGCGACCGCGTCGTAGGCGACGGCCTCTTGCGACGCCTCGACGCAGCCCGCGAGCGCGACCGCGAGCACGCCGGCGACGACGACGAAGGAACGGACGAGGACCACGTGGTGCTTCATAGGTACAGCGTCAGGCTCGCGAGCAGCGCGCGCGGCGCTCCCGCCGTGATGTGTCGCGCGGGGACGCGCGAGGGGACTGCCCCCGACTGCCAGTTCGAGACGAACGCGTACTCGGTGTCGGCGTACCTGGCGTCGAGCAGGTTGAACGCGTCGAGCGACAGCTCGAGCCAGTCACGGCGGACGCCGATCGTCGCGTCCAGGAGGAAAACGGGCGGCGACGTCTGACCGTAGGGGAGGGGACGCGACGACAGGAACGTCGTGCCGTAGCCGGCCTTCCACGTGAGCGGCTTGGCGTTGACGGTGCCGAAGTTGTGCGTGAGGGCGACGTCGCTGCGGACGAGCAGCGGCGGGACGTAGGGCAGTGACTGGCCCGACACGTACGCGGGCGACGGGTTCTCCGGCGTGGGCGTGGGCGGTGAGTCGAGCGTTGCATGGACGTACGTCGCGCTGAGCGACACGTTCATCCATTCGGCCGGGGCGGCGAGAAGGTATCCGACGAGGCCGCGGCGCGTCGTCGGCCCGATGCGATCGAGCCGTCCCTCCGAGGGGTCGAACGCGAGGTCGTAGGAGAGGTCGGTCTGGTACGCGATCGCGGTGAGCGAGATGTCGTCGCCCTGCTTCACGGTGGCGCCGGCCTCGTAGCTCCGCACCTTCGCGAAGGGGGCCTGCTCCCCCTCTTCGAGCTGCCTCGCCTGCGGAGACCGGTAGCCCTCGCCGTACGATGCGGAGAGCCGGAGCCAGCTCGTGGGATGACCCTCGAGGGTCGCGCGCGGTCCAGCCGCGATGCCGCTCGCCGTCCGGCGGAAGCCGGGGAGGTGCGTCTTCTGCGAGAAGGCAGGCGTGAAGTTGCCGAGCTTGTCGTCGACGTCGAAGAAGAGGAGATCGGCGCGTGCGCCGCCGCGGAGCTTCACGTATTTCGAGCCGCTGACGAGCACGTCGCCGAAGACGCCCACGTCGGTGGTGCGGAGATCCGCGTCGTCGCGCTGGTCCCAGGTCTCGTTCTGCGGCGCCTGCAGCAGGTTCTGCTGTTGCTGGACGCGGTTGGTGCGGACGTCCGTGCCGAGCTCGTACTGGATCGCGAAGGGCTTGATGGGAACGAGATGGCCGCTGCGGTAGGAGAGCGAGCCGCCGAGCCCGAGGTCGTCGTTGGACTGCTCGATGAGGTCGCCGCGCCCGACCCACAGAGGCTGGACGCGCGAGCGCTGGGTGTAGCCGGTGAAGTTGGTGCGCGCGCGGAAGCTCGCGAGGTAGAACCACATCGCCGCGGAGGTCCGTGAGCCGTCCTCGTTCGCGCGCCGGTCGATGGTGATGCCGATCTGCGTGCGCGACGTGCCCGCGGACTGGGCGCGCGCGGACGGGTCCGGGTAGGCGTCGTAGAGGCCGATCCGCCCGGCCGCGACGTCGTCACGACGGACGACCCCCGCGATGTTCGAGCGCGCGGCGTAGGCGCCGACGTGGAGGATGGCGCTCACGTCGTAAGGCAGGCCGATGCGGTACTGCCCGACCGCCCCGCCCGAGATACCGCCTCGCGTGCCGTTGCCGAAGCCGTCGGTGGTGCGGAAGTTGGCGGCGCCGAACGTCTCCTCGGGCTGACCTTCGGGCGCCCAGATCGCCACCATGCGCTTCGTGTCGAAGGAGCCGTACGAGAGCTTCACGCGCGAGCGTCGCTCCTCGATGCCGAGGTCGTAGTCCGCGCTGCCCGCGACCGCGAAGTCGCCTTGACGCGGATCGTAGACGCCCTCGATCACGCGGATGCTCCGCACGGTCTCGGGGATGACCAGGTTGAGGTCGGCGTAGCCCTGCCCGTGGATGTGTGAGGGCTGGTTCATCGGGATGCCGGCGACGTGCAGCTCCACGTCCTGGCCGTGCTCGGCGTCGAAACCGCGCAGGTAGATCCGCTGCGCGATGGCCTCGCCCTCGGGATGCGCGATATAGACGCCTGGCGCGGTCGCGAGGAGATCGGCACCCGAGCCGTGCGGCGCGGCGGTCAGCGTCGTGCGCGGGATGCGGAAGTCGGACTGCCCGCGGCTCGGCGGGTTCGGTCGACCGGTGACGCGGACCTCCGCAGGGGCAGGTGTCGCCCCGTCGGCCGCCGGACCGGCGGGCTCCGCGCTCGGCGTCGTCACGACGTGGGGAGCGAGGACGGGCTCGGTGCCGGGCTTCGGCGGCGCGACGAGCTCGGGCGGCGGGGCCGGCGGCGCGAAGTGGAACGGAACACGGATGCGGCTCGCGAGCGGCTTGCCCGCGCGCTTGGCCGGCACGAACGTCCACTGGCGCGCGGCGACGATCGCCGCCTCGTCGAGATCGGCGCCTCCCGACTCGAACACGTCGACCTTCGAGACGTGGCCGTCGGCGTCGACCGTGAGCGCGAGCACGACGTCTCCATGCTTGCGAGCTTGACGCGCGGACGGCGGGTACTGCGCGTCCACGTGCGTGAGCACCGACGGCGGCGTCACGTCCTCGTTCGACGGCGCGTCCGCAGGCGCGCGCGCATGCTCGTGCGCCGGCTCCTGCGCGAGCGCCTCCGCCTGCCAGAGCAAGGCGGCGGTGACCCCCAGAGCCAGGCCGAACGTGTGTGGAATTGCTCGCTTCATCGAATGAGGAACTGATGCACTAATGAGATTGAGTTGCAATAAGGACATACGCTAGGGTGATGGCGTGCGCAAGCGATCTCCCAAGGAAGCCGGTGAAACACACGCGCTGCTCCGCGAGGCCGGGCTGCGTGTGACCGACCCGCGCGTCGCCGTCGTCGAGCATCTCCTCGGGCAGACCGCGCCGGTCAGCCATGCGGATCTGTGCCGATCACTCGAGAGCGCCGGCTTCGACCGAGCGACGCTCTATCGCAACCTGATGGACCTCGCGCAGGTCGGCATCGTGACGCGTACGGACCTCGGCGACCACGTGTGGCGCTTCGAGATGAAGCGCCGTGAAGGCAACCACGTCGTGTCCCATCCCCACTTCGTCTGCAGTGACTGCGGCACCGTCAGCTGCCTGCCCGACGTCGCCGTACGCATCGTTCGCGGCAAGCACGCGCCACGCTCGCTCGCGACGAAGAACGTCGCCATCCAGATCACCGCACTCTGCGACGCGTGCGCGTAGGAGCGCTCAGGCGACGCGGCGGCTGTCCGCGTCGACCGGGATGATGCGCGGCGTGGGCGTGCGCTCGATGCGGAGCAGCGTGCCGTCGTCGATCTCGCGCCACGGCTCGTCGGTGATGCGCTCCGAGGCGATGAAGACGGCCTGACGACGCGCTGTCCACTTCGTCATGATCGAGGCGCCGTCGTCGACCGGACGGAGCTCACGCACCGGGTCGGCGGGGCCGCGCTCGAGCACGAAGAGCGAACGGCCGAAGCGGTGCGCGAACGTCGTCTGTCCGTCGGAGAGGACGAAGTTGAATGCGCCGATGCGCAGCGAGCGCAGCTCCGCAGTGAGCTCGCTCATCAGCTTGGTCACGAGGTCGCGCGCGCCGTCATCGGCGAGGCGGACGAGGCCGTTCTCGTCGAGCCGCGTGAGCACGTAGGCGAAGAAGAGCTCGCTGTCGGTGTCGCCGGTGATCTCGCGCAGCCGAGTGCCCGAGCAGCGCGCACGCAGCTCGTCCTGGTGCTGGATCGTTCCGTTGTGCGCGAACACCCAGCCGTCGTTGACGAACGGATGCGTGTTCTCGAGGCGGGTGGGGCCGACCGTCTTCTGACGGATGTGGGCCACGAGGAGGTGTCCGCGGCTCCGCGCCGCCAGCTCGTGGAAGCGCGTGTCCTCGCCGGCCGGAGCGATGCCTTTGTGCATCTGCCACGGGTCGTCACCGAGCGATCGCGTCGAATCGAGCTCGACCCCGGTCGGGCCAGCCGCCTTGTGGATGGCGATTCCCCAGCCGTCCGGATGCTCGCGTGAGAGGGTCGCGAGGCAGCGCGGTGCCTCGGTCAGGACGAGGCCGAATTCCGTGAGCTCCGAGGCGACGATACCGAGCAGACGACACATGACGGTTGATCCAGAAAACGACCGAGTGGACCGTCCTCTTCACTTGAGTATGGCGCCCAGAACCACCTGGGTCGACTTTTCCGAGGGCAAAGAAGGGCTTGGCCGACTGGCGCGAAGCTGGACCGGAGGTACACTCTGGCCGCCGTCCACGTACCTGGAGTTCGCCCCTATGCGCCGCACCGCTCTCCTCCTTGGTTTCCTCACCCTCGTCCCGGCCACCCTTTTTGCCTGTTCTTCCGCGAAGAAGTCCGGGTTCGACGACGGTGACGCAGGTGCCGGGAACGGCACCATCGGCGGCGGCACGCTCGGCGGCGGGGACGACGCAGGCACCGGCAAGCCTTGCGCGCCCGCCAAGGGCAACTGGGACATCCCGGGAAACAACTGCGACGACGACGATGACGGCACGGTCGACAACCCGCCCACGTGCGACGACAGCCTGTCCGAGACCGGCAGCGCCGCGGACTTCGCGAAGGCCCTCGGTATCTGCGCGACAGCGGACAAGGACGGGTACGGCCTCGTCTCCGCCAAGTTCACGCGCGGCCACGGCAACACGCAGACGCCGAGCCCGGGACAGGCCGGCGTCCTCCCGAAGTTCGGCGATGTGCTGAAGCCGCGCGAAGGCAAGCGACTCGGCGTCCTCAGCAGCGGCTTCGCGCAGGAGTACGACGGGGCCCAGGGACGGCGCTTCGGCAACGACAGCCTCTCGACGATCGGCCAGACGACGTGGAAGGACTGGGGCTCGGGCGGCACTCTCCCGAACGGGTTCCCGAAGGCCGCGAACGGATGCGACCAGGCCTCGGACGTCCATGACGTCATCGATGTCGTGCTCACCCTCAAGGCTCCGAACAACGCGTCCGGCGTCCAGTTCGACCTCAACTTTTTCTCGAGCGAGTGGCCTGCGTTCATCTGCTCGCAGTTCAACGACGGCTTCATCGCGTACCTGTCAGCGAAGGGATTCAACGGCGGCACGCCCGACAACATGTCGTTCGACGCCAAGAAGAACCCGGTGAGCGTCAACAACGGCTTCTTCGATCGCTGCACGCCAAACGTCGACACGGGCTGCGCACCCGCCGCGAAGAAGGCGATCTCGCAGTGTCCGGGCGGCACGGGCGAGCTCAAGGGCACCGGCTACGGGGTCGAAGGCAAGTGGTGTGACGGCGTCGGCGGTATGGACGTCAGCTCCGCTGGCGGTGCGACGGGCTGGCTCACCTCGAAGGCCCCCGTGCAGGCCGGAGAGACCTTCACCCTCGAGCTCATCATCTGGGATACCGGTGACGGGCAGCTCGACTCGAGCGTCTTGCTCGACAACTTCAAGTGGGCCGAGGGCGAGGTCACGGTCGCCACCGACCGCCCTCGCTGAGGGTCGGTCTACGAGCTCCCTTCACTCCGTCGGAAGCGACTTCGCTTTCCACTCGCGCCAGCCGCCTGCCATCGATTTCACGTTCGTGTAGCCCATGCGCGTGAGGCTCTCGGCGGCGAGCACCGAGCGGAATCCGCCGCCGCAGTAGAGGATGATCTCGGTGGTCGTGTCTTGGACCGCCGCCTCGATGTCGCGCTCGATCACGCCCTTGCCGAGATGGCGGGCGCCCTTGATGCGCCCGGCCGCGAACTCGCTCTCCTCGCGCACGTCGACGAGCGCGAAGGCGTCGCCCTTCGCCATGCGCGCAGCGACCTCATCCGTCGTGATCTCCGCGACGCCTGCGCGGATCTCGTTACAGAGCTTCAGGAAGCGCGGGGGATGAGACATGGACGCCTATTTTACCGCAATTGCGGCCCCGCGAGGAGCGGAGTACTTCGGTGGTCATGGATCCCGTCCGGAGCGACTCCGTCGTCACCGCCCTCGCACGCATCCGCGACTCGATCCGCCCGGACCTCGTGTCGCAGGAGGCTTCGGAGCTCACGGAGTACGGCCGCGACTGGACGCGGGTGATCGCGCCTGCGCCGAGCGCCATCGCCTTCCCGCGCACCACCGAGGAGGTGTCGAAGCTCCTCGCGATCTGCGACGAGGAGGGCGTCGCGATCGTCCCCTCGGGCGGCCGCACCGGCCTCGCCGGGGGCGCCGTCGCGGCTCGCGGCGAGATCGTCCTGTCGCTCGCCCGCATGCGGCGGATGGAGGAGGTGGATCTCCTCGGAGGCACCGTGCGCGTGCAGGCCGGCGCGATCACCGAGGCTGTGCACGAGCACTGCGCGCCCCACGGGCTCACGTGGCCTGTCGACTTCGCCTCGAAGGGGTCGAGCACCGTCGGCGGCAACATCGCAACCAACGCCGGCGGCGTGAGGGTGATCCGCTACGGGCTCACGCGTCAGTGGGTCCTCGGGCTCGAGGTCGTGCTCGCGTCCGGCAAGGTCCTCGAGATCGGCGGCGCCCTCGAGAAGAACAACACCGGGCTCGATCTCCGCCAGCTCTTCATCGGCAGCGAGGGCACGCTCGGCGTCATCACCGAGGCCACCCTCAAGCTCGGGCGCGTGCCCGGGGCCACTGCGGTGATGCTGCTCGGTGTCTCGGACGTCGCCTCGGTCCTCTCGCTGTTCCGGCACGCACGCTCGGGCCCGTTCACGCTCGCCGCCTACGAGTTCTTCTCCCAGCGCTGCCTCGACCGCGTGCTCTCGCACCGCAAGCTTCGCCCGCCGATCGCCGAGCCCTGCGCGTACTACGTCCTCGTCGAGGCCGAGGGCGACGGCGCGACCGAGGCGGCTCTCGTGGCTGAGGGCTCCGCGCGCCTGCTCGAGAGGCTCGAGCCGTGGATCACGTCCGTGTTCGAGTCGGGTCTCGCGAAGGACGGCACGCTCGCCCAGCACAGCACGCAGGCTCGCGACCTGTGGGCGCTCCGCGAAGGGATCAGCGAGAGCCTCAGCGCGACCGGCCTTCCCCACAAGAACGACATCGCGCTCCCCATCGCCGCCCTCGATGCCTTCTGCGCCGAGCTCGACGACGTGTTCGCGCGCCGCTACCCGGGCTGGGAGATCTGCCTCTTCGGTCACGTCGGTGACGGCAACCTCCACATCAACGTGATGAAGCCCGACGCCATGGAGCGCGAGGAGTTCTTCGCGAAGACGAAGGAGGCCGATCGCGATCTCTTCGCGCTCGTGCAGCGCCATCACGGGAGCATCTCGGCCGAGCACGGCATCGGCATCCTGAAGAAGCCGTACCTTGGGTACTCGCGGAGCGAGACCGAGATGGAGGTGATGCGTGGCGTCAAGCGGGTGCTCGATCCGAAGAGCACGTTGAACCCCGGCAAGGTCATCGACGTCTGATGCGCTCCGTCCTCGCAGGAGCCTTCGTTCTCGCGATCACCGCCGCTCTGGCGTGCGAGAGCGCCACGGGTGACCAGGTGCCGGTGCGAGCCGCGCCGCCGTCGCGGCACGCGGCGCTCCGCGAGGCGCTGACCACCGACGCGCGCGGGCTCTCGTTCGAAAACGGCGACTGGCTCGAGGATCTCGGGGACGCGCCGTTCTTCGGTCTCGCCTGGCTCGCGCGGCGTGCGGCCGACGGTCCGCTGCCTCCCGAGGATGCCGCACGGCTCGAGGCGTCGCTCGCCAGGGCACGCGTGCTGCTTGCTTCCGACTTGCTGAGCGGCGATCTCCAGGAGAAGGTGATGGCTGCGCTCGGCGTCATCGAGCATGTCGCTGCGGCGCACGAGCGTGGCGACAGCCCGGATGTCGTGGCTGTCGACGCGTTCCTCGATCGGCTCGACCACCTCGTGGGCGGGCTCGGCGACTATCTCGCGGGCGTCGAGGATGCGAGCTGGGCGGTTCGCACGTATGGACCGACGGCGGTGACGGCGCTCATCGCGCTCGTTCACGCGCAGTACGCACTGCTCGTCGACAACGACCTAACCGCGGCGCACCTCGAACGCGCGACCACGCTCGAGCAGAAGATCACCGATCGCGCGCTCCGCGATCTCGCTGATGCAACGACCGGCCGTTCGGCGCGCGGATACGCGTTCGGTCCGGGGCACTCCGAGATCGACCTCTACCCGAACGTGTCGATGATCCTGCTCGAGGCGCGCCTCTTCCGGCTCACGAAGAACGAGACGTACCGGCTCCAGTCACGCGCGCTGTACGGCGCGATACAGGCGCTCAAGCTGTCGGATGTGCCGGCGCGCTACGCGTCGCCTTACGCGGCGGCGCTGCTCGGGGCAAAGACACGCGAGGTCGCGACGCTGTCGAGCCAGAATTATCTCGCGCTCGCGTTGATGTTGCTCTTCGAGATCACGGGCGAGGCTCGCTTCTCCGACGAGGCCGACCGCGTGCTCGACGCGATCGAGACGATGCGTGGCCCGTGGTGCCTCGCGCAGGTCCACCACGAGGTCTGCGCGCCCGTGTGCGGCGCGGGGCGGGCGTGCGTGTCGATGGCGTGCACCGGCGACCGCTGCATGACCGGCCTCCTCCATCACGTCATCGACGGCCGCCTCGCCAACCCGAGCGATCCGACGCTCTTCTGCTCGGGATGCAACTTGCAAGCGCTGTACGTCATCGGCTACCGACGAGCCCTGGCCGGCGAAGCGTTCTGACCCAGGAGCAGCCCGAGTCCGTGTGCTCTCGGATGTGCGCTCGCCCCCTCAGTACAGAATGCGCGTCTTGATCGACGAGCTCAGCTCGGCGATCGCCTTCCTCACGTCGTTCGCGACGTCCTTGTCGAGATCCATCACGAGGTAGCCGATCTGCGGATCGGTCGCGAGGATCTGTCCGAGGACGTTCGCGTTGCGATCGGACACCAGCTTGTTGATGTCACGCAGGACGCCGGGGACGTTCTTGTGCACGTTGAGAACGCGGTGCGTGCCTTCGAGCGGCGCGAGCTCGAGCTGTGGAAAGTTCACGGCGCCGACCGTCGCGCCGGTGTTCGTGAACCTGGTCAGCGAATTGGCGACCTCGCGGCCGATCGACTCCTGCGCCTCGGCCGTGGATCCGCCGATGTGTGGCGTGAGCACCACGTTCGCGAGGCCACGCATGACGTTCGTGAAGTCGTCGGAGTTGCTCTCGGGCTCTTGCGGGTAGACGTCGAGCGCCGCGCCGCCGAGCTTCTTGGCCTCGAGCGCGGCGGCGAGCGCGTCGAGATCGACGACCGTGCCGCGGCTCAGGTTGATGAGGTAGGCGCCCTGCTTCATCTTGGCGATCTCGGCCTCGCCGATCATGCCCTTCGTCTGCGCCGTTTCCGGGACGTGCAGGGTGACGAAGTCGCTCGCCTCGAGGAGGGCATCGAGCGACTCGACAGCCTTGTTGTTGCCCATCGGGAGCGTCGTACGGATGTCGTGCGAGAGGACACGCATGCCCATCGCCTCGGCGAGGACGCCGACCTGCGAGCCGATGTGACCGTACCCGATGATGCCGAGCGTCTTGCCGCGGACCTCGAAGGAGTTGGTGGCGACCTTGCGCCACTTTCCCTCATGCACCTCGCGCGAGCGGTCCCCGAGCTGGCGCGCGAGCATCACGACCTCGCAGATGACGAGCTCGGCGACGCTGCGCGTGTTGCTGAACGGCGCGTTGAAGACGGGGACGCCCGCCGCATTCGCAGCGACCAGATCGATCTGGTTCGTCCCGATGCAGAACGCGCCGACGGAGAGCAGCCGCTTGCCGGACTCGAGGGCGCGGCGCGTCACGTGCGTCTTGCTGCGGATGCCGAGGATGTGAACGCCCTCCTCGAGCTTCGCGCAGAGCTCGTCCTCCTTCAGCGCGCGCGGGAGCGCCTCGATGTGGAAGCCCTGGCCCCGGAAGATCTCGTGCGCACTCTCGTGGACGTTCTCCAGGAGCAAGACCTTGATCTCGCTCTTCGGGAACGACGTGGGAGGGGTGGACTTCGTCATTTTTGCAGCGACCTTAGCGGAGGAGCGCACCCCACCGCCAGCCCGAGAAGTTCTCGTGATCCCGTGCAGTTCCGCGCGTTGCTCCCAGCCGAGGGAGTTTGCCCCCACGGTATCCCACATTGGCGCACGTCCCGCTGGCTTGCTAAGAGATCGTCAGGATGGCGGGGCGGACCAGGAAAAAGGCGCACGACGAGGCCGACGAGGTCGCCTCGATCCGGCGCTCGACGTCGGCGCTGAGGCCCACCTCCGACGACGCCCTGATCGGTCGCGCGCTCGGCGGTCGCCTCCTCATGATCGAGCCGATCGGCGCGGGCGCGTTCGGCTCCGTCTACCGCGCGCAGCACATGCACCTGTCGAAGCTGGTCGCCGTGAAGGTGCTGCACGCTCGCCTCCAGACCGACCCGACCGTGCGCGCTCGATTCCACGCCGAGGGCCGCGCGGCCAGCCTCCTCGATCACGCGAACCTGGTCCGCGTCCTCGACTTCGGTGAGGAGCGTGACGGAACTCTGTGGCTTGCAATGGAGCTCCTCGAGGGCACCGAGCTCTCGCGGCTGCTCTCGAGCGCCCATCGGCTTCGCGTCGAGCACGCGGCCGAGCTGATGCTCCAGGTCACCGCCGGTCTGGCGCATGCGCACACGCATCACATCGTTCACGGCGACGTGAAACCTTCGAACGTCATCCTCGTTCGCCGCGCCGATGACGAGGGCGAGGAGCGCGAGCACGTGAAGCTCTGCGACTTCGGCGTCGTCCGCGGGATGACAGGCACTGGCTCTCAGTCGAACCTCGGGACGCCGACGTACATGGCGCCGGAGCAGTGCCTCGGCGAGTCGATCGATGCGCGCAGTGACGTCTACGGCTGTGGCGTCATGTTCTACGAGCTCATCACCGGCACGCCGCCGTTCGTCGCCGCCGACGCGCAGGCGCTCATGCGGCAGCATCTGATTGTCCCGCCCGTCCCTCCGTCGGAGCGCTGTCCCGATCTCGACCCGCGCGTCGATGCGCTCGTGATGAAGGCGCTCGCGAAGGACCCGTCGAACCGCTTCGTGAACATGCGCGAGATGCGCCGCGCCTTCCGCGAGCTGCTCGTGGAACTCGGCGTCGAGATCCCGGCCTCGCTGCGGATCAGCACACTGCCGCCGTCGGCAAAGCCCGCCGCCGTCGACCAGAGCGGCGCCTATCCGGTCGCGATCGGGGAGCCCGACCCGTTCGCGCGGAGCAGCATCCTCGCGATGGACCCGCGGATGGCGACGGACAAGTCCGAGCTCAAGCCGGCTCGCACCCCGGTGAGCTCGGAGATCCGCGATCTCCGGCGCACCCCGCCGGCTCGCACGGTCGCCCCGCTGCGTGGGTCGGTCGCGCCTCCGCCGATGTCCCAGCTCAACGCGGAGGCCGCCGCGGCCGTCGCTCAGTTCCTCGCCGCACGAGAGACCGTCGTCGATCCGGAGAAGCGCTCGCTCGCGACGCTCCTCGCGGAGGGCGACATCGATGAGATTGCGGCGCGCGTGATGCAGCTGATGTCGCGATGCGACTCGTCGTCCGCGAGCGCGCTCACGCTCCTCGACGACCCAGCTCAGCTCGGTCCGCTCGCCGAAGCGCTCCTCGCTGACTCGGTGCTACCCACGCCATACCTCGAGCGGCTGCTCTCGCGTGCCGGTCTCGCCGGAGCGCGCGCGCTCTGGACGGCCCGGATCCGCAGGCCTGCGAACAAGGCGCGCCGCCTCCGGTTCGTCAGCTGGGTTCGCGCGATTGGTCGCCCCGCCGACGAGCTCCTTCGCAGCGCACTCGCCGATCTTTCGATCCGGGCGCCGTCGCAGGGACAGGCCGAATGCACCGAGGACCTCCTGCTCTCGCTGCCTCGCCCGATCGACGCACGGCTTGGCACCGCCATCGGGCCGTTCCTCGTGTCGCCGAGCGCGCGCATCCGTGAGCTCGCGGCCGCGGCCGTCACCCGCGCCGACTGACGCCGGCCCGCGTCCGGGCTATAGGGCGACGATGCAGCTCGCGGGACCGTGGGGCGAGATTCGTGTCGAGCGCGACGAGCTCGGTTACCCCACCATCCACGCGAAGGATCTCGCCGAGGCGACGTGGGCTCGCGGCTACATGCACGCGACCGACCGGCTCGTTCAGGTCCACCTCGTGCTCGCGGCCGCCCGCGGTGAGCTGCTGTCGATCCTCGGTGAGCGCAAGTTCGCGCGCACCGTCGATCGCGCAGTGAGGGCGCTCGGTCTCGTCAACGGGCTCGACGGCTACGTCGCGAAGCTCCGTCCGGATACGCGCCGCTGGCTCGAGACGTACTGCGATGGCTTCAACGCGGGCGCCGCGCGTCGCGGTACCCCTTCGCTCCTCCGGCTGCTGGGCCGGCCCGTCGAGCTCTTCACGCCGAAGTCGGTGTTCACCGTCTATCGACTGGTCGCGTTCTTCGGCCTCACCTCGATGCAGCAGACCGCGGAGATGATCATCGCCGAGCTCGTCGCGACCGGCGCACCGCAGGCGGTCTTCGATGCGCTCCTCGGCGACGCCGCCGAGGGCCTCGACCTCGCGAAGCTCAGCGAGCTACGCATGCCTCCCGAATACGCGCTGCTCTCCGGCTCACACCTGGGCGGGTCGAATGCCTTCGCGATCTCGGGGCGCGTGAGCGCCTCGGGGAGCGCGCTGCTCATGGGCGAGTTTCACATGGAGGTGGGGCGCTTCCCGCCTGTGGTCTACGCGTCGCACGTGGAGTACGCGGACGGGACCTTCTATCAAGGACTCGGCATCCCCGGCTTCGCGTGGAACTCGTCCGGTCGCAACGACATGTGCGCGTTCTCGTGCACGTTCGGTCATGGCGACAACGTCGACATCATCGCGGACCGCTGCAAGGACGAGAAGCACCTGGTGAACGGCGAATGGTTGCCGCTGACGAGGCGCGTCGAGCGCGTGCGCGTGCGCGGCCGTCGCGAGGCCGAGGCGTGGGTCTTCTACGACAACGAGTACGGCACGATCCTCGGTGACGCGTCCGTCGAGGGCACGTACCCATGCATCCGCTGGAGCGGGCACGGAGACATCGCCGGTGACGCCGACGCGGCGTTCGACGGTCTCGAGGTGACCACGGTCGAGCAGGGCATCGAGACGTTCAGGCGCTTCAACGTGGTGTCGCTCCAGAACGTCCTGGCGGACTCGACGGGCGCCGTCGGCGACGTGCACTCGGGGCGCGTCGACGTGCGTCCCGCGGGCTGGTCGGGCGCGTATCCGCGCGCGGGCTGGGACCTCGCCAATCGCTCGCCGCGCGCCGACGATGCCGCCCGGCCCGAACCGGGTCGCGGCGCGGATCGCGTCGTCGCCGCGAACCACCGACCGCCGGGCGAACGAGGCAAACGCTGGTGCACGATGCCGGAGCCGAGCGAGCGCTTCGAACGCATCACGGAGCTCCTCGCGGGCGTGCGCGACCTCGACGGGATGGTGCGCGTCTCGTACGACGAGTTCGATCGCTGTGCGGCTCGGCTGCTCGCCGCGTGGGCGCCGCTTCTCCCTGACGACGCCGAGTCGCGTGCGCTGGTGAAGTGGGGACCGGAGCAGCGCGATCGCTCTCAGCTCGGCCTCTTCCACGCGCTGCACGGTGAGGTGACGCGCGGCCTGCTCGAGCGGTCGATCGGGACGCAGCGCGCTGGCCGCATCATGGACGAGCTCGGCGCGGCGCTCATCTTCCAGTACCACCTCGATCGCGTGCTCGCGCTCGAGCGGCCGGAGCTCCTGGACCTCGCGCAGCTCCGCGACCTGCTCTCACGCGCGTGGTCGCGCGCGAAGGACGGAAGCGCGCGCAAGGGGCTGCCGGTCGAGCGACGCTTCTTCGATCTCGTCACGCAGGGCAAGCTCGGGAGCGCGCTCGGCATGTGCAGCGCGCCCGTCGAGTTCCCTGGCGCGCCCTGCGCGCCCTTCCAGACGCGTAGTGTTCGCTTCGAGGACGAGTCGCTCGTGTTCGGTCCTGCCTTCCACTACGTGACCGACCTCGGCGAGCGCGGCGGCTGGTACCACGTGCCGGGCGGCGCGTCGGAGCGGCGCACAGGACCGGGCTACGGCAAGGGCCTTCCGCTGTGGGCCGAGGGGAGGTTCCTCCCGCTCGGGCCGGTGCGCGGAAGAGCGCCTCGCGCTTCGTAGTCACGTGGGCAGCGTGACGGGGCGGCCAGAAACACCGGCGCCGTTGGGCGCGACGAATTCGTTGAATCGCTCGCGTTGGAGGTCGTCCAAGGGCGGATGTCGATGACCCTGCTTCGGGCTCCTTGCGCCTTCCTTCTCTCCTTCGCGCTCCTCGCCTCGGGCTGCACCGCGGGGAATTCGACCACGGGCACGGGGGATCCCGCCGCGAGCGATCCGTCGAGCCCCTCCGGCAAGCCGGATGGCCCCGGCTCATCTGGGTCACCTGGGTCACCTGGGTCACCTGGCACGCCGGGCACCCCCGGCACGCCGTCGAACGTGGCCGATCCGGTCATGTGCATCCCGTTCTCGGGATCGTCCGCATCGCCGCGCAACGTGCTGCGCCTCGCGGCACGCGACGCGCACGCGAAGAAGGACACCTCGACGCCCACCGGTAACGGAACCGGCTCCCTGAGCACGGACAGCGCGGGCCGCGTCACGAAGCGCTCGTTCGACGCAACGGCGGTCGGCGCCGACTTCACCGAGACGTTCACGTACGACTCGAGCGGGCACCTGACGCGCTGGCAGCGCGACGCGGCTGCGGTCGGCGCAGATCTCGACGAGACGTTCACGTACGACTCGAGCGGTCGGCTCACGCGCTGGCAGCTCGACGCGGCCGCGGTCGGCGCGGATCTCGACGAGACGTTCACGTACAACTCGAGCGGTCGG
>JANXVA010000569.1 GCA_025351875.1 Myxococcales bacterium
TATCGACGGCGCGCTCACGCCCTGACCCGACTGCCGCTGTCGGTTGACGAGGCGGCCGCTCGGGGCGACCGTGGCGCCATGCTCGACGGGCTCGCGGATACGCACAGAGGTCACGGACACGGTCGGGCAACCGTCGTGGCGCGGCAGGAAGGCGAACGGACGGTGCTCGCGCGCGTCCACGCGACCAGCCCGCTGCGCTTCGTGCGGCCGACGTTTCCCGGCTCGCGCGCCGCGAGCCTGTGCCTCGTCACCTTCGGCGGTGGCCTCGTCGACGGCGACACCAACGACGTCGAGCTGAAGGTCGAGGCGGGCGCCACGCTCGTCGTGTTCACGCAGGCCACCACGAAGGCGTTTCGAGGAGCTTCGACGCAGAGCATCCGCGCCGAGGTGCACGGCACCCTCGTGTTCCTCCCCGATCCGGTCGCGTGCTTCGCGAGGTCGCGGTTTCGGCAGCGAGTTGACATAACGCTCCACGGCGAGGGCTCGGTGGTCGCGCTGGATGGCTTCACGTCGGGCCGCGCGGCGTTCGGTGAGCGCTGGGCGTTCGACGCCATCGATCTGTCGACCACGGTACGCGATGAAAGGCAACGCGTCCTCGTTCGCGATGCGCTCCGTCTCGACCGCGACGACGGTCCTGTCGAGACCCGCACAGATCGCTTCGAAGCCTTCGCGACCGTGCTCGCCGTCGGGCCGCGCGTCGCCACGGTGGCAACTGGCCTGCTCGACTCGAGCGTCGTCACGCACGAGGTCGTCGCCGCTCCGAGCCCCCTGCCCGCGGGTGCGATCGTCCGCATCGCCGGCACGACGCCCGAGAGCACGCTCACCGAGGCACGTCGACGGCTCCGAAACCTTCACGACATCGATGTCGTGGATCCATTCGCTTCGCGCCACTGACGTTCGGAGCCGATCATGCACCTCTCACCCCGCGACATCGACAAGCTGCTCCTCCACGGAGCCGGCTTTCTCGCGCAAAAGCGCCTCGCGCGTGGCCTGCGCCTCGGCTATCCGGAGACCGTCGCGCTCATCGCCACGCAGCTCCTCGAGCTCATCCGCGACGGCCGGCATCCCGTCTCCGAGCTCATGGATCTGGGCCGGCGCATCCTCGGTCGCCGGCAGGTGCTGCCCGGCGTCGCCGACCTCCTCTCCGAGGTCCAGGTCGAGGGCACCTTCGAGGACGGCACCAAGCTCGTGACCGTTCACGATCCGATCGCCTTCGACGACGGCGACCTCGCGCTCGCGCTCTACGGGAGCTTCCTGCCCGTCCCAGACGCAGCCGTCTTCGCGGTGGCGCCGCCCGCCCCGTCACTTCCGCCAGGACACATCGAGGTCGCGCACGGCTCGATCGATCTCTACGCCGGCCGGGACTCCATCACGCTGGCCATCACGAGCCGCGGCGACCGACCCATCCAGGTCGGCAGCCACTATCCGTTCGCGGCCGTGAACGCCGCGCTCGACTTCGATCGCGCGGCGGCGGCCGGCCGGCATCTCGACATCCCCGCGGGCACCGCAGTGCGGTTCGAACCGGGCGAGACGCGCACCGTGACGCTGGTCACGAATGCACAGAGCCGAGGGACGCCGAGCCTGACGCCGGGCGCGCTCGCGCGCAACTTCGACCGCGCGTCGGGCCTTCTGCCCGACTTCGACGACGAGCAAAGCCGATGAGCAGCATCGACAGGCGCGCCTACGTCGCGATGTACGGCCCGACCACCGGCGACCGCGTATCCCTCGGCGACACCGGTCTCGTCATCGAGGTCGAACGCGACCTCACGTCCTACGGCGACGAATGCAAGTTCGGTGGCGGCAAGGTCCTCCGCGATGGGATGGGTCAGATGCCTGGCGCGAACGACGAAACGTCACTCGACGTCGTCATCACGAATGCGTTGATCGTCGACTGGACGGGGATCTACAAGGCTGACGTCGGCATCAAGGGCGGCCGCATCGTCGCCGTCGGAAAAGCTGGCAACCCGCTCGTCATGGCCGGCGTTCACCCTTCGATGGTCGTCGGCGTCACCACCGAGGCGATCGCCGGCGAGGGCCTGATCCTCACTGCGGGCGGCGTCGACTCGCACATTCATTTCATCTGCCCGCAACAGGCGGACGAGGCCATCGCGAGCGGCATCACCACCTTCATCGGCGGCGGCACGGGCCCTGCGGCCGGCACCAAGGCGACGACGTGCACCCCAGGCGCGCGCCACATCGAGCTCATGCTCCTCGCCACCGACACGCTACCGGTCAACGTCGGCCTCACCGGCAAGGGCAACTCGTCGATGTCCGACGGGCTCGTCGACCAGATCCGCGCGGGCGCCGTCGGCCTCAAGCTCCACGAGGACTGGGGCACGACCCCGACCGCGATCGACTGCTGCCTCGACATCGCCGAGGCGGAGGACGTGCAGGTCACGATCCACACCGACACGCTGAACGAGTCCGGGTACGTCGACGACTCCATCGCCGCCTTCAAGGGCCGCACGATCCACACGTACCATTCGGAGGGAGCCGGCGGCGGCCACGCCCCGGACATCATGCGCGTCGTCGGTGAGGCCAACGTCCTCCCGAGCTCCACGAACCCGACGCGTCCGTTCACGGTCAACACGCTCGACGAGCACCTCGACATGCTCATGGTGTGTCACCACCTCGATCGGACCATTCCCTCCGACGTCTCGTTCGCCGAGAGCCGCATCCGCGGCGAGACGATCGCCGCCGAGGACGTCCTCCACGACCTCGGCGCGATCAGCATGATGGCGTCCGACAGCCAGGCGATGGGCCGCGTCGGCGAGGTCATCTGCCGTACGTGGCAGACCGCCGCAAAGATGAAGGACGAGCGCGGGCGGCTCCTCGAAGAGACCGGCAACAACGACAACCTCCGCGTGCGGCGCTACCTCGCGAAGTACACGATCAACCCGGCCATCGCGCACGGGATGGCCCATGAAATCGGCTCCGTCGAGGTCGGTCGGTGGGCCGACCTCGTCCTCTGGCGGCCGGCTTTTTTCGGCATCCGACCCGAGATGGTGATCAAGGGAGGCTTCATCGCATGGGCACAGATGGGCGACCCCGGCGCGTCGATCCCCACGCCGCAGCCCTCGTACATGCGGCCGATGTTCGGGTCGATGGGCCGCGCGAACGGAGCGACGAGCATCGCGTTCGTCTCGCAGCGCGCCGTCGCCGAAGGTCACATCGCGGCGCTCGGCCTCGCGAAGCGCATCAACCACGTGCGTGGGTGCCGCGGGATCGGCAAGCGCGACATGAAGTTGAACGACGCGCTCCCCCTCATGAGGATCGACGCCGAGTCGTACGAGGTCTTTGCCGACGGAAAGCTGCTGCGCTCCACCCCGGCCACCCGCGTGGCGCTCTCGCGGCTCTACTCGATGTTCTGAATGACCTCGTGGCTCCTCCTCCAGCTCGTCGACGGGGCGTTTCCGTCCGGCGGCTTCGCGCACTCCGCAGGCCTCGAGCCGTCGCTGCACCTCCGCGGCATCGGCGAGCTCGAGCCGTTCGTCGACGAGGTGCTCTGGCAGTCTGCACGGAGCGCCCTGCCCTTCGTCCGCCGCGCCTGCGAGGCGCCGACCGAGCTGCCCGCGATCGATCGGCTCTTCGACGCGACCTCGACGAACCACGTCGCGAATCGCGCCAGCCGGGCGCAGGGCCGCGCGCTCGCCGGGGCGGCGCGCCGCGTGTTCGAGCAGGACGCCATCCTCCGCATCGCCGAGCAGGTGCAGAGCGGGCCGGCGCACCATGCCCCGGTTTTCGGGGCGATCTTCGGCACTCTAAGCATCGCCGTGGCCGACACGCAGACGGCGTGGCTCCACGGTGTCATGCGTGGCGTCCTCTCGGCGGCCGTGCGGCTCGGCGTCGTCGGGCCGCTCGAGGCACAGCAGATCCAGGCGACGCGCACGACCACGCTGGATCACATGCTTGCCTCCTGCGCGCGGTTGTCGATCGACGAGGCCGCATCGGCGTCGCCGCTGCTCGACCTCTTCGGAGCCCTCCACGACCGCCTCGATGGGCGGCTCTTCCAGTCCTGACGTAGAGAACGCGAGGAACGATGTCTCACGACCATCACGACCACGAGAACGAGAACGACCACGAGCACGACCACGCGCCTACCGACGCGCACGCGCACGCCCACGGGCATACCCACGAAAAGCTCCACGGCCCGGGCCTCTTCCGCGCGCGCGCGCCGCGCAGGCCTCGCGACTTCAAGGCCCGTGCGTTCACCGTCGGCATCGGCGGACCGGTCGGCAGCGGCAAGACGGCGCTCGTCCTCTCGATATGCAAAAAATTGCGCGACACGATGCGCCTCGGCGTCGTGACCAACGACATCTTCACGCGTGAGGATGCCGAGTTCCTCCATCGCAACGAGGCGCTCCCCGCAGCGCAGATCCGCGCCGTCGAGACCGGCGGCTGCCCGCACGCCGCCATCCGCGAGGACATCACCCCCAACCTCGACGCTCTCGAGCAGCTCATGCGCGAGGTCTCACCGCAGCTGCTGCTCGTCGAGAGCGGCGGCGACAACCTCGCGGCCCAGTACAGCCGCGAGCTCGTCGACTTCACGATCTACGTCGTCGACGTGGCCGGCGGTGACAAGGTCCCGCGCAAGGGCGGCCCGGGTGTCACGCAGAGCGATCTGCTCGTCGTGAACAAGATCGACCTGGCCGAGCACGTCGGTGCGAACCTCGACGTCATGGCCAAGGACGCCGCGCGCATGCGCCAGGGCGGCCCGATTGTCTTCACGCGATGCAACGTCGGGTTCGGCGTCGACGAGGTGATCGCCAGCGTGCTCGCGGCGCGCACCGAGGCCCTCCAGGGAGCCATGCCGCCCGTCGATCCGTGCGTACGCTGCACTTGACGGCGCAGCTCCGCCGGGGCAACTCGCGGCCATGATCTCGTGCTCCACACGCTTCACCGTATCCGTCACCGCAGCCCTTCTCCTCGCGGGCAGCGCGGGCTTCAGCATCAGCGCCTGCTCGTCGTCGACCGACGCCGGCGCCGCCGCGGAAGCCGGTGCGGACGCGACACCGGACGCGCGCAAGAAGGTCGACGCCGCGCCGCCCGACGAGGGAGACTCGTCCACGCAGACCCCGGAGCAGTGCATCGCGGCCTGCAACGCCGCCGCGAGCGCGGCCGCGAAGGCGAAGTATGGCGCGATCGACACCTGCTGGGCCGCGAGCTGCCAGGGCCCGTGCGTCGACGACCCGGCCACCCCGTTCGATGCAGGGGGCGGCGACGGCGGCGACGGCGGGGTCGACGCTTCCGATCTCTGCGGCACCGGCCTCACCACGGGCGCGCCCGACTGCGACAACTGCACACAGGTAAACTGCTGCCCCTCGTGGGCTGGTTGCTTCAACGACACCGCCTGCAAGGCGCTCGACACCTGCATCGGCGCCTGCTCCCCGCCCTGAGTCCCTCTCAGCGCGGGCCGTCCCCCGTGCCGGGTAGGCCCCAGAGCTCGTCCTTCTGAGCTCGAGTGAGGAGCAACTTCATCGCCTCGAGCAGCGGCCTGTCCTCGTGGAGGACGTAATAGACTTGCTCGGTGATCGGAACGTCGACTCCTAGCTTCTGGGCGAGGCGCCAGGCTGCGCGTGCGGTGAGGTAGCCCTCGGCGACCGTGCGCTGCTCGGCGAGGTATTTCCCCGCCGAGACGCCCTCGGCCACCTTCATTCCCAGCGAGCGATTGCGCGAGAGCGCGCCCGTCGAGGTCAGGATGAGATCCCCTACCCCGCTGAGACCCATGAACGTGAGCGGATCGCCACCGAGCGCGATACCGAGGCGCGCCATCTCGGAGAGCCCACGCGTGATGAGCGCGGCGCGCGCATTGAGCCCGAGCCCGAGCCCGTCGCAAGCTCCCGCCGCGATCGCGAGCACGTTCTTCATCGCTCCCCCGACCTCGACGCCGATGGGATCCCTGCTCGTGTAGACCCGGAACATCGGCGTGTGGAGGGCGCTTGCGACCTCCAGGACGGCCTCTGCGCTCTTCGAAGCGACCACCACGTCGGTCGGTAGGCCCGCGGCGACCTCCCGTGCGAAGCTCGGCCCCGACAGCGCACACATCGACGCGGCGTCGTGGTCGGGCATGGCTTCGGCCGTCACGTCGGTCATGAGGCCGAGCGTGCGCTCGTCGATGCCCTTCGAAGCGATGACGATGCGCGCTGTCTTGGAGACGTGCTCTGCGACGAGCGCGGCGACGTTGCGCAAGAACGCCGACGGCGGCACGAGGATGACGATCTCCGCCGAGGCGAGCACTTCGGCCGGAACAGTCGACGCGCGGAGCGTCTTCGGGAGCGCCACGCCTTCGAGGAAGAGACGATTCTCGGCGCGCTCGTTGATGTCGCGAACCACGTCGGGCTCGCGGCCCCAGATCATGACCTCGTGGTCGATCCGCGCAGCGTGCGCCGCCAGCGCGGTTCCCCAGGCACCAGCTCCGATGACGGCGATCTTCTTCGGCACGCTCGGAGCATACCGCGAGCGCGCATCCCGGGCTGCTAGGCCTCGGGCGCTGGCTCCGTCACCGGCGGGACGTCGGGCACGGCGGTGGGCTGGGTCGCGATCGCATCGACCACGAGCTTCGACGGCGCCTCGCTCGAGACGCACCAGAGCTGGTGGGCCGCGCGTGTCGCGCCGACGTACAGCGCGTGACGAGCCTGCGGCGTCTCGCCGTAGCTCGACGCCGTCGTCTCGAGGAGAATGACCTCGTCGAACTCGAGCCCCTTCGTCTGGCGAACGTCCGTCACGTCGAAGCCTCGCTCCCACGTGAAGTCCTGCTTGCGGACCCGACGCACATTCGGCACCTCCGCGCGAACGAGGCCCTCGTAATACACCTCCGCCTGCTGCGGGAAGCGCGACAGGAGCGCGACGTTGGCCTCCGGCTCGTTCACCGCGAGCTCGCGGAGCGCGTCGGCGAGGAACGCGACTGCCTCACCAGCCGACGCAAACGTGAAGAGCTCGACTGGCGGCCCATGACGGTTCGCGATCGGCTCCGACTCGTGCGCGAACGGGCCCAGGACGCCGCGCGCGAAGCTCGTGATCTCGGCCGTCGAGCGGTAGCTCACCTTGAGCGGCTCGATCATACCCGCGCCGCCGGGGACACCGACCTCCTTGAGCGTGGAGTCCCAATCGAACTCGAGGTGGGTCTCGTCGTCCTCGCGCATCCGCTGCGCCATGTCGCCGGCGAGCGTGACGGAGAGCTGCGTCGGGTCGGCTCGGCCGTCTTCCTTCGAACCGGCGGCGACGTCGAGCAGGACCTTCAGCTCGATGGGGCTGCAGTCCTGGACCTCGTCGACGAAGAGGTGGCTCACGTTGAGCGCACCGCCCTCGATGTCGAGAAGCGGCCCGCGCGTGACCTGCCAGAGGCGCAGGATGAGCGCGTGGTCCTCGCTGTCGAGCGACGGTGACTCGCCGTCGCGATCGTGCTCGGAGCGGACCCGCGCCTGGCGCACGCACCACTCGTGGACCTGATCGAGCTGCCCCTTACCGAAGTGGTCACCGAAGAACGTGTCGAGGAGATCGCGGCTCGTCGTGAGCTCATCCCAGGCGCCCAGCACACTGCGCGCCTCGGCGCGGAGCTCCTGCCCGAGCGACTCGACGGCCGCGCGCGTGACCTCCGGCAGGCCGGCCGCGCTGGCGGTACCCTGGATGTCGCGCTTGCCCGAGATCCACTGCGCGAGCTGGGTGACGCGCCGATCGGGCACGCCGTGCGTCGCGATCCACGCCGCGAGGACGCGCTCGCTCTCCGGCCAGCGCCCGCGCGCCATGGCCGACTCGACCTTCGTGTCGAGCCGCTGCTGGACCCTCTTCCCGATCGCCTCGATGGCGTGGAGCATGCCGGCGTGGTTCTTCACGCGTGATGCCAGCGGCGGGGTCTCCTCTGTGATCGCGCTCGGGAGTCGGGGGAAGAGATCGTGGACGACGCGCACCGACCAGCGCGCGAACGTCATCACGGGCACGCCCTCGACACCGAGGCCAGGAAGAACCCGGCTCGTGTAGTGGATGAGCGCCTCGTTCGGGACGATCACGAGCATCTTCGCGGCGCGATATCGCTGCGGGCTCGAGGCGTGGAG
>JANXVA010000591.1 GCA_025351875.1 Myxococcales bacterium
CCCACGCGATGGCGTCGAGGGCGGCGTTCGGGTCTCCGACCGCCAGGAGCGCCGCGCGGTTCGCCCAGGCCTGGATCGCACCACTGAGCATCGCGCTCTGAGCGGCCAGGGTGCCCGCCGCCTCGAGGGCGATGACACCGACGGTTGGGTCGAGGTTCCGCGGGAGCGCCGGGACGATCTTGCGCGACATCTCCGAGACCCGCTTCGCGTCGACCCCTTGCGGGGTGAAGCTCGGGTTGAAGGCCGTGAAGAGAGCGGAGACGAGGACGGCGACGTCGCCCGGCTCTCCGCGGAGGAGGGAGGAGCCCCGCGCGAGGATCATCTTCATCGCGCGAATGACGACGAACGCACGGGCGCGCTCGCTCTTCACGTTCATCAGGCCCTCCCCGACGAGGAGTGCGGGCGGATTCGAGCCGAGCGGCAGCGCCACCCGCCCGAGCTGCGGCGAGACGAGGATCTGCAGAGCGCCGAGTCCGACCACGGTTGCAACGGCGCCGATCGTCGTCCCGAGCGGCGTTCCCGGGACCAGGGGCGTCGCGCGGAGCGCGCGCAGGTCGACGGGCGATACAGCGTCGAGCGTGTCGCCCGCGTGCTGCAGGAGCGCGCGCAGGGCGGGACCGACGATCTCGGGCGCGAGCACGTCGTCGAGCCGCGGGTCGACGCCGCGAGCCTCGGCGCCCATGACCTCGGGAGCTGCGACCCCGCCGGCGCGACCAGGACCGTTCGGTCCTTCTACGGCCGCGAGCGTCGCGGCGACGACGCGCGCGGCGTCCTTGCGACCGCGGAGCTCGTAGGCGGCGTGGAGCACCTCGAAGAGCGACGTGACGAATCGGCCCGCGGCGAACGAGCGCCGCGCGTCGCTCGCGGCGCGATCGAGAAGGATCTGCATGGCGGGCATCTGTCGCTGGCGCGAATAGAACTCAGCCATCGCGCGGAGCGCGACGACAGAGGTCGGGAACTCCTTGCGCGCCGACTCGAGGACCTGCTCCGCGCGGCGAGCGTCGCGTGCGGTCGTCTCGTGTATGGCCGCGAGGTCGATCAGGCGTTGCAGGCGCGTGTTCGGGTCCTGGGCCTCGGCCACGATCTGCTGCTGGGTCTCGACGGCCTTGGCGACGTCGCCCTGGCGCTTGTAGATGTCGATTAGCTTCTCGAGAGTCTCGATGCTGCCGGGGCTGCGCTTGAGGACCTCCTTGTAGGCGACCTCCGCGCGCGAGAGATTCACGGTGCGCACGACGTAGATCTCGCCGAGCTTCTCGTAGATCGCGCTCTGCTCCTCGGGAGTCACGAGGAGGCGCGCGAGCCGGACGTAGGCCTGTTCGGCACCTGCCCAGTCGCCTTCCTTCGCGCAGAGCTCGGCCATCGCGCCAAGCGCGGTCGAATGATCGGGGCGCTGCGCGAGGGCGCTCTCGAGATAGCCCTTCGCCTTTGCGAGCTCACCCATCTCGCCGAGGGCGCGTGCGAGCTCGACCTCGAGCGCAACGCGCTCACCTTCGTCATCGACGATCGCGAGGCGCTTCTCGAGGAGGCGCGCGAGCTCGGCGTCGAGGCTCTTCTCGGCGTAGAGGGCGGAGAGGCGCTGGAAGACGTCGGCGTGCGTGACGTCGACCTCGGCGCACTGCTCGAGCGCCGTCATGCCGCGCTCGGGATCCTTGACCGCGTCCAGCCACAGGCGCGCGGCGTCGAACCAGGCGAGGACCTGGTGCTCGGGTACCGCGCTCGTGCGCGCAAGGCTCTCGCAAGCGTCGGCGGCTGCGCGGCTCTCGCCGGTGCGCTCGCGGACCTCGGCGAGGAAGCCCCACGTGACGACGTCCCCCGGGTCCTCGTTAGCCGCTTGCTCGAGGTACGTGCGTGCGCCTTCGACCTGCTCGAGCCGTGCCGAGGCCTCGCTCGCGCGGAGGAGCAGCGCAGCGCGCTCGGGCGGGCGAGCTGTCCGCTCGAGCAGCGCGAGCGTCGTGGAGAGGGTCGCCTCCTCGTCCTTCTGGACGCGAGCGTGCGCGTTCAGCGCGCGAAGTGCCCAGAGAGAAGGCTCCGGCTGAGTCGCGGCGAGCCGAGCCATCTCGCTCGTGTCCTCCCAGCCGCCGGCCACGCGCGTCTTGATCCGGGCCGCGAGCTGGGCGTGTCCAGTGACCTCGCCCCCCGCGGTGCCGTCGAGGGCGAGCGCCACGAGCTCGAACACGCGCACGAGCTCGTGATCCAGGCCGTCGCCGATCAGCTTCTGCTCCAGGAAGCGGAGGCTCGGCTTGTAACGCGCGTTGGTCGCGAGGATCTTGCGGTGCCAGGCGACCGCGCCGTTGAGATCCTTGCGCCCATGCACGTCGAGCTCCGCGAGGCGCTCGTAGGTCGCGAGGCGGACCGACTCGTCCTCGGTACCGTCGGCCAGCGAGGCGAGCTCCTCGGTCTGCCGCGTCGTCGCGCCGGTCGCGATCTCGGCGCGCTCCTCGGCGAGCTTCGACAGGCCGACGTCCCCCGCCTGACGGGCGTATTGCGCAGCGCGCAGGGCAGAGGCCGGATCGCCCGCGCGCTCGTGCTCGAGCGCGGCCTCGGTGAAGAGGAGAGCCTGCGTGGTCCCCGTGCTCTGCGTCGCGCGACGCTCACGCCACGCCCCGCGGTCCGGCGGCGGCTCGCTCGCGAGACGCTCGTAGAGCTCACGGAGGGCAACGTCGTCGGGCCGGGCACGATGGGCCTCCTCGAGCCTCGTGCTCGCGAGGTCGGCGTCGCGCTCGGCGACGAGGAGCGCCTCACGCACGGCGTCGAGTGCGGTCTCGAAGGAGTCGTTCGCGAACGAGCGGCGCTCCTGGAGCCAGCGCAGCACCTCGTCGACGTCCCCCCTGCGACGACCGAGGCGCTCGGCGAGAAACGCTCCGATGCCCAGCGCGGGAGCGCCGCGGTGGATGCGCTCGAGGAGGGCCGCTTGCGCGACGTCGTCGAGGACGTGCTTGGTGCTGCCCGCCGCCGCGGCGGCCTCGCGCCGGGCCAGCGCCTCGAGACGGAGAAGGGCGGACGGTGGCCCGTCGGGCATCGTCTCTGCGATGCGCAGGAGCTCGCCGGCGAGATCGACCTCCGGGTCGGTGCTGGCGACGGCGCGCACGATCGAATCGTGGGCGGCGCCGCTGTCGAGCGCCTCTCGCCACGCGCGCTTTGCGTTTGCGGCGTTGCCAGCGCGCTCGGCGACGAGCGCGGCGGCGATGTGACGTTGTGAGGAAGCGTCTGCGTCCTCGCTCGCAGGAAGGGAGGAGAGCGCGTCGCTGACCTCGTCCCAGCGACGCGTTCGCACGGCGACCTCGAGCGCGACGCCGGCGGCCGCCGGACCACGCGGCGCGGGCACGTCGGCGAGGGCCTCGTCGATCGCGGTTGCTGCAGGACGAGACGCGAGGAGCCGACCGAGCACCGCAAGCGCACGGTTCTCGGGCGTGCCCGCGGTACGCCGAGAGCGCGTGACGGTGGCCCCATCGGCATCCTCGAGCGTGATCGCGGAGAGCGCGTCGACGAACGCCGACGTGCCGGGCTGGAGCGCGAGAGCCGCGAGCACCGGCGCAACGTCCTGATTGGAGAGGGCGAGGAGGACCGCGCGTTCGGTGACGTCGATCGACGTGTCGGTGTCATTGGCGAGAGCCGCGGCCACGAGGTCGCCGTCTGCGAGCTCGATTCCCCGTGCTGCGAGGGGCCGCCGCGCGAGGTCGTCACCCTCGCTCACGAGCGTCTTGAGCGCCTTCGCGGCGCCGCGACGACCTGCGATGTGGGTCGTGCCGAGCGCGCTCGAGAGCCAGAGTGCAGCCTTTGCCAACGCGGGCTCTGCCGAGATGTCCGCGACCGCGAGCGCCGCGCCGACGACGTCGTTCGCGCCGAGCGCCGCGCGCGCGCGTCGGATGCCGTCATTGATTGGCATCGCCTCGACATCGGTGCCGGGACGCGGCACGCCGCGTAGCTTCAGCACCGCCGAGACGGCCTTGTCGAGCGCGATGAGCTCGGAGTTCTCTGCGAGGTCCGTCCCCGCACTCGTGTGGTTGCCTTGCGAGAGGGCGAGCGCGGCGCGCGCCGCGGGGGCGCGAACGTCCGCGGGGTCGAGCTTGCAGGCGCGGTTCCATCGCTCGACTGCGCCGTCGCCATCACCGTTCGTGCGGAGCACGTCGGCGGCCATGAGCATCGCGTGCGCACGCGCCGCGGGAGTAGGGGAGCGAGCCGCTTCTGCGTCGAGTGAATCGACGAGGGCGTCGGCGTCGCGTGGCATCAGCTGTCGTGCCTGCCGCCAGGACAGCGCGATGTCAGGAGCTAGGTCGCGGGCCTCCACGGCGATCGCGAGGGCAGCGGACTCGTCGCCGACGAGGGCAAGGAGCTCGCTCACGCCGAGCAGCGCGCGCGCCTGCTCCCTGGAATCGACGAGCGAGCGTGCTTCCTCTTCGAGCCACGACGCGCGCTGGCGGAAGGACGTCGCCGTCGCCTCGTCGAGCCATCGTGATACGGGTCGCTCTCCCTCGAGGTCCACGGGGACCTCGTGCGCGGTCGCAGGTCGCTCGCGAGCAGGCTCGGGGGCCGCGCGTTCGACGGGAGCCGCGGCCGCGCGGGGTGCGTCCGAGGAGCGCATGAACGTGGGCGCCTCGTCGTCGGCGGGAAGGCGCTCGAACGGCGGCTCTGCGGGCGGCTCGATGCTGCTGCGCTCCGCCACGAGCGTCTCGCTACCGAAGCCGGCCGACCGCTCGGCGTCGTCGAGCCCGCGTCCCACGAGCGTCGGGTCGCCCTCGGAGATGGGGTATGCCTCGGGCGGGATCATCGAGGGTGATCGGAGCTGAAGCGTGACGCTCGGCACCTTCGAGGAGAGCGCGCCGTATTCGCCGCTGCCCGGCACGTCGAGGGCGTTCACCTCGGCCTCGACCTCGGCAATGGCGCCTCGGCGCGTGCTTGGAATCGGCTCGGCGACCCGAGTCGTCTCGGAGGGCGCGCGCGGAGGAGGAGGTGCGGGAGCGGGGGGGCGCTGCGAGTTGCTCTTCGCAAAGAGCTGACCGAGCCCGCCGCGCGCGCCGCCAGGCGGAATACTCGGCGGAGGCAGCGAGCCCCGCTGCGGCGGCGCGACGAGCGGAGGCTTCACCGAGGGCGCGCGCGGCGCGTCGCCGCGGAGCTCGCGCGGTACCGGAGCGATCACGGTTCCTTCGCTCGAGACGTCCTTGAGCGAGCCCTGAGCGGCGCCGGCCGCGGGCTGCGAGCCGACGCTTGCTGCGGCGACGAGGTGCTCGCGAGCTTGCTCTTCGTCGACCGCGGGGGCGACCTTGTTCGTCTCGGCGTCGCGCGCGACCTCCGGAACGAACATGTTCTTGTCCCACTCGTCGAGCGCCGAGTCCCAGTCGAGACTCCCGAGATCGTCGAGCAGCTTGCCGTTGTCGTCGCTCATCGATCAGCCCTCGAGACCAAGCGAGCGCCGGAGCTCGAAGTAGGGACGCGACAGCACGAAGCGGAGCAGCTCGTGCGCTCTGAGGTCGTCGCGTGCGACGCCACCGAGCCGCTCGACCGGCTCACCGAAGACGTCCGCGAGGACGACGGAGACGTCACCGGACGCGAGCGCGGCTACCCGGCCCTGCGACGCGCGCGCGCGGGCGGCCCACTGGCGAGCGTCCTGGCCGCTCTGCACGACCATCTTGCAAATCGGTTGGATGAGCCCCTTCGTCTTGCGGTTGATGGCCTTGCCGATCAGGCGTTCGACCTCCGCGAGCACCGCGAACGGCGGATGGTCGACGGGGACCTTCGCGATGTTGCACGCGGCCACGACGATCGCGGCGATGGTCGTATCGTCGCGCCAGCGGGTCACCGTGGTGCCGCGAACGATGGCGAGCAGCTCGCGCGCCACGCGCGCGCGGGTCGTCGGGGAGAGCGGTGCGTTGACGCCCGACCCGACGACGATCGCGGGGGTCTCTCCAGGGATGCCCTGGACGCCGCCCGCATCTCTGCCGCCCACGTACAGATCGAACGTCGTGATGCCGAATGCGCCGGCCCACGACGCGATCTCGTTGCGAAGCGAGAGCCCCGCGCGCGGATCGATGCGATCCTTCTTCGGGTGTACGCCGAGGGCCGCGAGCTGCGGTCCGAGCGCTTCGGCGAGCGTGGGGCCGAGCGCCACGAAGAGCTCCGCGACTGGGCCATCGTCGCCAGACGCGAGGATCTGGCGGACCATCGGTTCGGTGAGCACCACCTGCGGAAGCCGCGGCTTCTTGCTGCCGAGGAGGACGATCATCTGCTCGCTCGAGCCGTCGGGGCCGCCCAGGGCGACCGCGCAGGAGAGGGCCGACTGTTCGAGGCTCCCATCGCCGAGCGCGTGGGAGATGCGCGCGAGCCGACGCTGGTTGTCGAGACTGCCAGGCACCTCATGGAGCGCGAGCAAGATGGCGTCGCGTCCGCGCTCGAGGACTGCCTGACGCTGAGGAATGTTCGGGTCGAGGCCGACGACGACGTCGAGTGCCTCGCCGTCGCCAGGAGACTCCTCGAGGAGCTTCGTGACCGCGGCGATGGCGCGGTGAGGGGAGTGCAGCCGGTCGCGGTGAATGGCGATGGCGAGACGAGCCGCCTCGATGCGGCCGTCGCGCTCGGGGCGCTCGTTCATCAGCTCTTCGAGGATGCGGGTCGCCTCGGCCCACGAGCCGGTGCGCGCCGCGGCGCGCGCGAGGCGCTCGCGGACGGGCAGGGTGGAGAGTCCACCGTTATGGAGCGCCAGCAAGATCTCGAGGCCCTTCGCCGATTGCTCGAGCTTGTTCTCGTAGAGGTCGACCGCGGCGACGCCGGCTGTGAGGCGGTTCTTCGGGGGAGCGCCGTCGAGCTTCGCCAACGTCCCGAGCTTGTCGGCGGCTTCGACGAACATGCCTCGGCGAATGAAGATCTCGCCTGAGAGCGCGAGCGCGCCGACGTGGTCCGGCTCGAGGCGGCTCGCAACAGTATGTGTCTCGAATTATAG
>JANXVA010000063.1 GCA_025351875.1 Myxococcales bacterium
TGGAGGCGAAGGTCGACGACATCGAGCGCGCCGCCGACATCGCGAAGGAGGTCGACAAGATCCTCGCGAACGGCGTCTATCACACGATGGACTGGCGTGAGCTCAACCACGGGCTCTTCACCGCGCTCCTCATCCAGCAGATCGCGATGAGTGTCGTGCTCACTCTCATCATCGTCGTGGCGGCCTTCACGGTCATCGCCACGCTGATCATGGTCGTCCTCGACAAGAAGAAGGAGATCGCTCTCCTCAAGGCAATCGGCGCGAGTGACGACGCCATCCTCCGCGTGTTCCTCTATCAGGGAGGGATCATCGGGGTCGTGGGCACGGCCCTCGGGTTGGTGATCGGCTGGGTCGGGTGCAAGGGGCTGGCGGCCTACGGCTTCCCGCTGGACCCGAAGGTCTATTTCATCTCGAAGCTCCCCGTTAACATCCGCCCGACGGAATTCCTCATCACGGGTGCAGTCGCGATCGTGATCTGCCTCGTCGCGACGATCTTCCCGGCGCTGTACGCCGCTCGGCTTCGCCCCTCCGACGGCCTGCGCTCCGAATAGGGATTCTGCGTCGAAATTCGCGGTGCCATCGGGCGCCGTGGTGATGGTAACGTTCGATCGCGCATGCGTTGGCTCGTCGAAGTCTCGGCCCTCGGCAAGACGGACACCCAGAAATTCTGTGTCGAGGCCGAGTCTTGGCAGCGCGCCCTCCAGGCTGCGCGCGGCCAGCGCGGCGAGGACGGCCCGATGAGCGGGTTCTCGATCGAGCTTCTCGAGGAGGGCTATCGGGCCGTCGACCCGCTCGCGCGCGTCCGTTTCGTGGTGAAGCGGGCGCCCGACGACATGCCCGTCACGGCCGCCGTTTCGAAGGAGCCGAAGGGCGGCGTCGCGCCGGCATCCGTTGCGAAGGCCGTGGCGCGTCCCGCCGCACCGACCTCCAGCGCCTCCGCGCTCTCAAGCTCCGGTCCGCTCTCCGCAGATGCCACGACGCCGAACCTGCCGCCCGCCCCCAGCTCATCTTCCGTCGCGGGCGGCGCGAAGAATCATCCGCCGCGTCCAGGTGCGAGCCAGCCCCCACCCGCTCCGTCGGCGGCGAGCTCGGGCAGCCTCGCCTCGGCCACGGATCCCGCAAAGAAGAGCACAACGATGGTCTTCGGCTCGACGGGCGACGCGAGCGTCGCGGAGAAGCCGGTCGAGCGCGCTACGCCCCCGGCGATCGGATCGCAGATTCCCGGGCTGCCCGTCGTGAAGCTCCTCACGTCACGTGAGCAGAACCCGAACGACGCGTCGCCGCTGACCTACCGCGAGTACGCCTTCGCCGTCCCCGAGGGCACGAGCGAGGAGGCCGCCGTCGAGGTGCTTCGTGCGCAGCTCCGCTACGTCGAGGCGCACGTCGCGACGGCGAAGACGGGCAAGCTCGTCAACCTCGCGGTCTTCGACGTCGAGTTCACCGGCAAGCCGCCGAGGCCGCCGATCGCCACGCTGACGTGGAAGGACTGGAAGGGCGAGCCCGTCCTCGCCTACCCGCGACGCGGCGGTGCGCAGAGCAAGCCGCCGCGACCGCCTTCGAAGCCGCCGCCGTCGATGGATGCCGCCGCGCTCGCACCGCAGCCCGTCCCGATCGTGCAAGCGCCGCCGCCGCCGCCGCCTGTCGCTCAGCCTGCTCCGCAGCCTGCCGCCCCGCAAGGGCCCGCCTCCGGCAGCACCACCCAGCCGCTCTCGCCGCAGCAAACGCAGCAAGCGCAGCAGGCGCATGAAGAGGCGCAGTACATCCCGCAAAAGCCCGCGCCGGAGCTGCAGTACATCCCGCAGCAGCCCGCCCAGCGGGCGCCCGCGCAGCAGATGACGGCGCAGCAGATTCAGCCGGCCTTCCCGGTTCCGCAGCAGCCGCCCGTCGCCCACGTGCAGCAGCCGGTGTTCGCGCCTGCGCCGGCACCCACGTTCACGGAGGCCCAGCCGCGCGCCAAGATGCCTTCGCAGCCGCCGCCCGACGGCGGCATGGTGAGGACGCCCTCGGGCCGCTTCGTCCGGGGCCGCATCTCCGGCGACGAGCTCATCACGTCTCTCTTCGAATCGATGCACGACCTCCACTTCTTGCGCGACGCGCTCGACGGCGGACAGTTCTGCCTGGCGCTCGCGACCGAAGTGCTGCCCTCGCGGGCCGCGATCATCCACTTCTTCGACATCGAGAAGCGCGAATGGGTCGTCGCCTGCACGCGCGGCAAGGAGATGCAGAAGCTCCTGACGATGCGCGCGGCCGAGACCGATGAGATCCTTCGCGAGGCCGCCCGGAAGCGTCGCGCGCTCGTCATCCCGAACGCTTCGACGGCCGCGAGCGAGCGCTACCGGCAGCTGAACGGAGCCCGGAGCCTCATCGCCGCGCCGATCATGCAGGCCGGCCGCGCCCTCGGCTGCCTCGAGATCATCAATCCGCTCGACGGAATGCCCTTCACCGAGGACGAAGGTAACGCGATGACCTACATCGCCGAGCAGTACGCCGAGTACCTCGGCTCGCGTGGCATCGTGCTCGACCGCGAGCGCATTCACTCCGCCGCAGCCGCCCGCTAGGCGTGAAATCGGCTCCGTTCGCCGGAGGCGAATCACGCCGGGCAGGTCGGGCTTCGGGGAGCCTCACGAAGTGAGGGGCGGAGCCTCCGTAGCAGCCGTTCGCTGACGGCTGAGCCCGGGTGCTAAGGTTCGGCGCGAATGTCGCGCTGGCGCGAACGGCTCAAGCAATTCGTGCTGCTGCCACTGGTCGTGGCCGCCGTGGGCATCCTCGCGTACTTCACGTTCCGCACGACGCTCCAGATCGACACGCTTCGCCAGCAGTCGGTCCTCGAGGCGACCCTCGGCCTCGCCACGGAGAAGGCGAGCCGCGTCGACCGCCAGATCATCGACCAGGACAACGTCGTCATGGCGGTCGCGGATCCGGCGCGCTTCGAGGTGCTGGCCGAGCGCTGGCTCCCCACCGCGCAGCGTGAGACTCCGAGCGTCCGAGCCATTCTCGTGCTCGACGAGAACCGCACCGTCCTCGCGTTCGCCTCGCGTGCGACAGGCGCGCTCGCTGAAGAGGAAGGCTTTCGCAGGCTCCTCGTGGACCGCATGCTCGGCGACATGGAGCTGGGCGTGCAGGCGCCCGACGAGCTACGCCACCTTCATCGCGAGTACGTCCAGCAGAGCTACTTGCTCAGCTACTGGCAGCGCATCCACGAAGGTCGGCGTTACGTCGTCGTCGCGTGGCACGACATCGGGCGCATCGTCCGCGAGACGCTCCCCATGCTCTATGCCGAGCCCACGGCCCCTGGAGCGCCGGCTGCACCGCGCGGAAGCGCCGCGAGCCGCGTGAACGTCGTCGACGAGGAGGGCCGCATCATCTACGGCCCGCCGCTCCGCTCCGGCGAGTTCACGGTCGGCGTCCGCTTCCCGACCACGCTCTACAACTGGCGGGTGCAGGTCTCGCCGCTCGCGAGCGAAGAGCTCGCCTCGCGCGTGCAGAACCGCCGCTTGCTCGAGATCACGATGGTGAGCCTCTCCTGCATCGTCATCGTGGTGGGCGCGATCGCGATCGTGCTCGTCGCCGAGAAGGAGCGGAGGATCTCGGCGCTGAAGAGCGAATTCGTCGCGAACGTGAGCCATGAGCTCAAGACCCCGCTCGCGCTCGTCCGCATGTTTGCAGAGATGCTCCAGTCCGGCCGCGTCGCATCCGAAGCAAAGAAACAGGAGTACCTCGACATCATCGTCCGGGAGAGCGAGCGGCTCTCGGCGCTGATCGAGAACGTCCTCGACTTCGCCCGCCTCGAGCGCGGCCGCGGAAGCTACGAGTTCATCGAGGGCGACGTCGGCGATGCGGTGACACGCGCCGCCAATGTCTACCGCTATCGCGCCGAGCGCGAGGGCGTGAAGCTCGTCCTCGACGTGGAGCCGTCACTGCCGCGGGCGCGCATCGACGAGCGCGCCATCCAGCTCGCGGTCATCAACCTGGTCGACAACGCCCTCAAGTACGCGCCGGGCGGCGAGACCATCACCGTGCGCGCATGGAGCCACGAGGGCGGCGTGAAGGTCGAGGTCGGCGATCAGGGTCCCGGCGTACCGCCCGAGGACAGGCAGCGCATCTTCGAGCGCTTCGTCCGGCTGTCCGGCTCGCGCGACGAGAAGGCCGGCGACAGAGCCGTCGAGAAGGGCCGTTCGCCCGTCCGAGGCAGCGGTATCGGCCTGGCCCTCGTGAAGCACATCGCGGAGAGTCACGGCGGAAGAGCCTGGGTCGCGAGCGAGGTCGGACGGGGTTCGACCTTCACGTTCACGATTCCTGCGCGGCGCGTTCTGCCTGGAACCGAGCCGGAAACAGGGAAATCCTCGGTGCAGAGCGCCAGCAAGGAGGAAACTTCCGACACTTCCTCGCAACGGGTCGGTTGACGGCCAGCCGCTAAGGGATATCGTGTGCTTTCGCGGGGCCCCGTCCGTCGTGGTCGGGGTCCATACGCAGTACCGGAGGTACCTAAGGTTATCGGCATGGTGGGTCAGAACGAGGATGCGAAGCTATTCGTAGCGGGGCTCCCAGACAGCGTTTCGGAAGATGTGCTCAAGACGATCTTCGAGGCTACGGGCGGCAATGTCGTCAGCGTAAGTCTCCCAAAAGATCGTACGACCGGTCGTCCGCGTGGTTTTGGATTCGTAACGATGTCGTCCCCTGCGGAAGCGCAGGCGGCACGCGATTCACTCGATGGATCGCTGCAGGGGGGTCGTTCGATCTCCGTGCGGCCATTCCAGCAGGAGCCTCCCCGTCCGGGTGAGCGTGGTCCTATGTCGAGCGGCCCGCGTTCCGGCCCCATGAGCAGCGGACCGAGCAGCTTCGGCGCCGGCCCGGGTGCCGCGGGCGCCGGACCGCCGCGGGGTGGTCCGCCTCAGGCTCCGGACCGGACGCTCTACGTCGGCAACCTGCCGTACGACATCACGACCCAGGAAGTCGAAGTGCTCATCAACGGCGTGTGCGGCGACGGCAGCGTCGTCCGTGTACACCTCCCGATGGACCCCGACGGCCGCAAGCGCGGCTTCGGCTTCGTGACCATGTCGAGCTCCGAGACGGCGAAGACCGCTTCGGAGCAGCTCAAGACGGTCGACATGCGCGGTCGGCGCCTCGTCGTGAACATCGCTCACCCGAAGGGTGAACGTCCCGCGGGCGGCGGATACGCCGGCAGTGGCGGCGGCGGCGGTGGGTACGCCGGCGGGGGTGGTGGCGGCGGATACAGCGGCGGCGGCGGTGGTGGTGGCTTCGCTCCTCCGCCCCCCGGCTTCGGTCCTAACGCCCTGCCCGCATCGCGGAAGACGTTCGACGATCGTCGTCGCAAGGGTCCAGCCACCGACGGTGGTGGTGAAGGCGGCCCTCCCAAGAAGAAGGCCGGCGGCGGCAAGCGCGAGCGCGGCGGTGGCGGTGGCGAGGACTTCGACTGGCGCACGTCCGCCCTCCCCGACAAAGACGACGACTGAAAGCGGGCCATGACCCACTTTTTTTGCGGGGATTTACGGGTGTTGACATCCGTGGTGGGTTGACTAGATTCCGCGGTCCGACTGTCGCCGACGGTCTTTGAGCCGCTTCGGCAGAGAGCAAAATCATGCGTGACATCATCAAGATGAGCTGTGCGAACTGCAATCGCGCGAACTACGTGACCACGAAGAACAAGCGGACGATGGCGGAGAAGTTCGAGATCAAGAAGTTCTGCCCCGTCTGCCGCAAGCACTTCCCCCACAAGGAAGGAAAGATCTCGAAGGGCTGATCGCCCTCGAGCTCGCCGCTCTCCGGAGCGACCACATTGCCCGCCAGGCCAAGTGCCTGCGCGGGCTCTCGTGTTTTGTCCCTCGCACGCCCCATCGGTCACGAATCTCCTCTCGACGTGCCCGTGCCCCCCAGGGTGGACACTCCTCCCCCCTGTGCTATGACCGCCGCGTCTTCGGGGACCCACTGGACCCCTGGAAATACGGCCTCCCCTTGATCACCCACGCATCCCGAGCTCGCAGCAACCGATGATCTTCGACTGGCTCCACGGCCTGTTCTCGAACGATCTCGCGATCGACCTCGGGACGGCAAACACGCTCATCTATGTGAAGGGCAAGGGCATCGTGTCGTGCGAGCCCTCTGTCGTCGCCGTCCAGAAGGACGCCCGCGGCGGCAACAAGGTCCTCGCCGTCGGCCGCGAAGCCAAGGAGATGCTCGGGCGCACCCCCGGCAACATCAAGGCAGTCCGGCCCCTGCGGGACGGCGTCATCGCCGACTTCGAGATCACCGAGGCCATGCTGCGGTACTTCATCGCGCGCGCGCACAACCGCCGCACGCTCGTGAAGCCGCGCATCATCATCTGCGTGCCCTTCGGGATCACCGAGGTCGAGACGCGCGCGGTCAAGGAGTCGGCCGAAGGCGCCGGCGCCCGCGAGGTCTATCTGATCGAGGAGCCCATGGCCGCGGCCATCGGCGCCGGCCTCCCCATCACCGAGCCGTCCGGCAACATGGTCGTCGACATCGGCGGAGGCACGAGCGAGGTCGCCGTCATCTCCCTCGCCGGCATCGTCTACTCGCAGTCAGTCCGCGTCGGCGGCGACAAGATGGATGAGGCCATCCAGGCCTACCTGAAGCGGAAGTACAACCTCGCCATCGGCGAGCAGACGGCCGAGCGCATCAAGATGGAGGTCGGCAACGCCTACCCCCTCGAGCAGCAGCTCACGACCGAGGTGAAGGGCCGCGACCTGGTCGCCGGCATCCCGAAGACGGTCGTCGTCAACTCGGACGAGTTCCGCGAGGCCCTCGCCGAGCCGACCAACGCGATCGTCGAGGCCGTGCTCCTCGCCCTCGAGAAGACGCCCCCCGAGCTCGCGGCCGACATCGTCGACAAGGGCATCGTGCTCACCGGCGGCGGCGCTCTCCTCAAGAACATCGACGTCCTCCTCCGCGAGGAGACGGGTCTTCCCGTGATGGTCTGCGACGATCCGATCAGCGCCGTCGTCCTCGGCAGCGGCAAAGCGCTCGACCACATGGAGCTCTTGAAGGAGGTCACGATCGGCTGAACAGCCGTTCGCGACCTTCTGAGTAGCACTCGTGACTGCCTACAAGCGGTACCGCGACGTGGGGATCGTCATCATCCTCCTGGCCGTGCCGTTCTTCTTTCTCCGCGCGAACATGCGCCGCCCGGAGAACCTGAATGGCCTCGACAAGGCCGTCCTCCGCATCAGCGCCCCCGTCGAGTTCGCCGCATCGAGCCTCGCGCGCGGCGTCTCGAACCTCTGGGAGAGCTACGTCTATCTCGTCGACGTGAAGTCCGAGAACGAGAAGCTCGCGTACGACAACGCCCGCCTTCGTGACCAGGTCCATCGCCTCGAGCAGAGGGAGACCGAGAATCGCGAGCTCAGGCGGCTCCTCCAGCTCCGGGAGTCTCTCCCCGGCGATCTCGTGAGCGCGCAGGTGGTCGGCAAGGATTTCACCGAGTTCTTCCGCGTCACGCGCGTCGTCCTCGACCGGGGCTCGCGCAACATTCGCCCTCACATGCCGGTCGTCAGCCCTGACGGCGTCGTCGGGTCCGTGCTCCGCGTCGCCGGCGACGCGATCGACGTCCAGCTCTCGGTCGACGCCGCCTTCGGCATCGACGTCATCGACGAGCGCACGCAGGCGCGCGGCTTCGTGCGCGGCACTGGCGATCCGTCGAAGTACTCGTGCAAGGTCGAGAACGTCGACTCGCGCGACGAGGTCGAGATCGGCGATCTCCTCGTGACGAGCGGCAAGGGGAAGTGGTTCCCGAAGGGCCTCCCCGTCGCACGCGTCTCCAAGGTCGTGAAGCGCGAGCCCGGCCGCGATCAGGAGATCGAGGCCACGCCCACGGTGAACT
>JANXVA010000618.1 GCA_025351875.1 Myxococcales bacterium
CTCCTCGACGAGGAGGCGCGAGCCGGCGCAGCACACGTGGCCCTGGTTGAAGTAGATGCCGTTGACGATGCCGTCGACCGCCTGATCGATCGGCGCGTCGCCGAAGACGATGTTCGCCGCCTTGCCGCCCAGCTCGAGCGTGAGGCGCTTGTGGCTGCCCGCGATGGCGCGCTGGATGCGCTTGCCGACGCCGGTGGAGCCGGTGAAGGCGATCTTGTTCACGTCGGGGTGGTTGACGAGCGCGGCGCCCGTCTCACCGGCACCGGTGACGATGTTGACGACACCGGGAGGCAGCTCCGCCTCCTCGATGATCTTCGCGAGGAGCAGGGCGGTGAGCGGCGTGGTCTCGGCGGGCTTCAGCACCACGGTGTTGCCGCACGCGAGGGCGGGAGCGATCTTCCACGCGGCCATGAGCAGCGGGAAGTTCCACGGGATGATCTGCCCCGCGACGCCGAGGGGCCGATAGCGACGTCCCTGGAACGCGTAGTCGAGCTTGTCGGCCCAGCCCGCGTGATAGAAGAAGTGCGCCGCCGCGAGGGGAATGTCGACGTCGCGCGACTCCTTGATCGGCTTTCCGCCGTCCATCGACTCGACGATCGCGAGCTCTCGCGCCTTCTCCTGGATCGCGCGGGCGATCCGGAAGATGTATTTTGCACGGTCCGCGCCGCGCATCTTCGACCAGTACTTGTCGTAGGCCTCGCGCGCGGCCTTCACGGCGTCGTCGACGTCCTGGGCGTTTGCCTCGGCGACCTCGGAGAGCACCTGCTCGGTGCTCGGGCTGATCGTCGGGAAGAACTTCCCGCTTCGCGGCGTCACCCAGCGGCCCCCGATGAAGAGGCCGTATTTGGGGTCGATGCGGACGTGGTCCGGGGTCTCCGGTGCGGGCGCGTAGTCCCAGGCGGATCCGAACTCGAGGGCTGCGCTCTTCGCGCGTTCGCGCTCGAGTCCCGTGCTGTCGCTCTTCGTGATGGTCATGAGTGTTGATCAGTCCTTCGAGAAGTCGTCAGCTGCCTGGTAATTGCCCGTGCGCTCCTTCTCGAGCTGCATGAGCACGTCGTTGAGGAGCGCGCTCGCGCCGAACCGGAAGAGGTCGGGGGTGAGCCACGCGTCGCCGAGCGTCTCCTTCACGATGACGAGATAGTGGAGCGCCTGCTTTGCCGTACGCACGCCGCCCGCGGGCTTCATGCCGATGCGGCGGCCCGAGGCGTAGTAGTGGTCGCGGATCACCTCGAGCATGAGGAGCGTGACGGGAGGCGTCGCCGCCGGCTGGATCTTGCCGGTCGACGTCTTGATGAAGTCGGCGCCGGCCGCGATTGCGAGCTCGCTCGCCTTGCGGATGACGTCGTAGGTGCCGAGCTCGCCGGTCTCGAGGATGACCTTGAGGTGGGCAGCGCCGCACGCCTCCTTGGTCTGCGCGATCTCGTCGAAGACCTTCGCGTAGTCGCCGACGAGCATCGCGCCGCGATCGATCACCATGTCGATCTCGTCCGCGCCGAAGTCGACCGCGCGGCGCACGTCGTCGAGCTTGATGTCGAGGGGCGACTGCCCGCTCGGGAACGCCGTCGCGACGCTCGCCACCTTCACGTTGGAGCCGCGCAGGACCTCCTTCGCGGTGGAAACGTGGTTCGGATAGACGCAGATGGCCGCGCAGGGGCCGATGCTCGGGTCGCTGTCGAGCGGCCGCATCGCCTTCTGGCACAGCTGACGAACCTTGCCGGCCGTGTCCTTACCCTCCAGGGTGGTCAGGTCCATCATCGCGACGGCGAGCTTGAGGCCCGCGACCTTGGTGGCCTTCTTGATCGAGCGCTTCGCAAACGATGCGGCGCGCTCCTCGAGGGCCACCGCATCGACCGGCGGCGGCGCGAAGAGCGGATACAATCCGCCGCTGCTTCCGCGTTGGGTCGTTCCAGAGGCGCCCGCCTTGAAGAGGCGCGGTTGCGCGTCGCCAGAGGGAGACCCGTTGCCGTTCCCGTTTTCGTGAGTGCTCACGCCGCCGAGAATATCACGCCGAACGCGGAGCGTGCCGCAACCGCACGTTCACTTCCACTTGATGCTGCAGCCGAACGCGATCGTCTCGGTGACGGGCGGGTCCTTGCCATCCAGGAGGGCATCGAGGGCGTTTTTGAGGTCGTGGGAGGTGATCTGGGCCGGCTCGCGATGGTTGTCGTCGATACGGCCGTGGTAGCGGAGCTTCCGGTCGGCATCGAAGAGGTAGGCCTCGGGGGTGAACCGCGCTCCGAGCGCACGAACCAGGGCCTGCGAGTCGTCGCGGACGTAGGGGAACGGGAAGCCGCGCTCCCGCGCGCGTGCCTTCATCGGCTGGAGGCCATCGTCCGGATAGCGCGTTGCGTCGTTGGCGTTGACGGCCATGAAGTCGACCCCGCGGGCGCCGTACTCGTTGGCCAGGGCGACCATGCGCGGTTCGTAAGCGATGACGTACGGGCAGTGGTTGCACGAGACGAGGAGCACGAAGAGCTTGCCCTTCACGTCGGCGAGCGAGTGGTGAATGCCGTCGGTGCCCGGAAGATTGAACGGCGGGCACGGTGCGAGTAGCTCGAGAGCCATGGCGCGGAAGCTAGTGCGCTCGCGCGGCGACATCAACCAAACGGGGGCCAGCGAGAGGGGACGGGCTCACTTCCCTCCCTTGCGAAGCCGCTCCGCGCTCACGAAGTCGCGCGAGGCGAAGAGCGCGCAGTCGCAATAGCCCTGCCGGGCGATGTCCTCGTGGTGAGGAGTGCACGGGCAGACCATCTGCGAGCCCTTGGCCTTCGAGTCCTCGACGTCGGCGCACGGGCAGTACATCCGACCGTGCGCGACGAGGTTCTCGGCAAGCCCATCAATGACGTTCTCGACGACCGCCGCCACGGGATAGAGCTCGTAATCCCCCTTCGCGACGTAGGTGTCGACGAACTTCCGCACCTTCTCGAGCGCGCGTCCCTTGGGATCCCCAGTCTTCTCACCGCCGTCGCTCACTCTCCCAAGCCTACCGCACGAACAAAACGCGAAAAGCCGCATACGCGGCCAATCGAGCGCTCTCCCCCAAGAACTGCATCTCGGGAGCTCGAAGGGCGGTTGCCCCTCGAACCTGAGCAGAAGAAGCCGTTTACGGCTTCGGCGGGGCGGCGTCGAGCTTCGCCCTCTTCCGACGCCGGCGAGCGGCTTCCGCCTGCTTCTTGCGGCGCTTCACGCTGGGCTTCATGTAGTGGCGGCGCATCTTGAGCTCGCGGAGAACGCCTTCGGAGGCGAGCTTTCGCTTGAGCATCTTGATGGCGCGCTCGATCCCGCGGTCGCTGACAACGACCTCGAGCGGCTTGCACTGTACGGCTTCACTCGGCATCTATTCGCTGGCTCCGTAAACGTTCTGCGTCGAAACGTAGAAGGGACGTAGCGGATACCACGGCAATTTCGCGCTCGCTAGAGGAATTTGCCGGGTAGTCTGGGGGTTACCCCGCGATGCTCAAGCCTGGAGACCTCGTCGGCCCCTACGAGATCCGCGGCTTTCTAGGCCAAGGCGGGATGGGTCAGGTCTACAAAGCGTTCGATCCGCGGCTCGAACGAACCGTCGCCTTGAAGGTGATCGTGGTGCCGGACGGGCCGACGGCGGAAGCCCCGGGCCGCAGCGACCTGGGGCGCAACGACTCCGAGCGGATCGCCGGCGAGTTCTCCGCACGCCTCCTCCGCGAGGCCCGGGCCGTCGCCTCGCTCAGCCACCCGAACGTCGTCGGCATCTACGACGTCGGCGAGTCGGGCAATCGCCTCTATCTCGCCATGGAGTACGTGGTGGGGACCACGCTGCGCTCGCTCGCGTCGAGCACCGAGGTGCCGCTCGCACGAAAGCTCCGCTGGCTCGTCGACGTCGCGCGCGCCCTCGGCGTCGCTCATCGCGCGGGCCTCGTGCATCGCGACGTGAAGCCCGAGAACGTCATGATCCGCGAGGACGGCGTCGTGAAGGTGCTCGACTTCGGCATCGCGCGTCGAACGATGGGCTCGACGGAAGACCAGCAGAAGCTCGACACCGTGACGGGTGGCGGCGCGATCACCGGAACGCCCGTGTACATGTCGCCGGAGCAGATCAAGGGCCGCGACGTCGACGCGCGCTGCGATCAGTTCGCGTGGGGCGTCATGGCCTACGAGCTCGTGGCGGGCGAGCGCCCCTGGCCCGACAACGGCGACGTCCTCCAGCTCGTCGCGAAGGTCCTCACCGAGCCGGCCCCTCCCCTCCGCAATCGCGGCCTGGACGTGCCCACCTCCGTCGAGGACACGATCATGCGAGCGCTCGCGAAGGAGCCCGACGCGCGATTCCCGACGATGGCGGACGTCGCCGACGCGATCGAGCCGTTCGCGACGCAGACCACCGGCGGCGACCGCGTCCGGATCACGCCGCGCATCTCCGTGTCCGAGGACCCGAGCGCCTTCGCCGCCACGACACGCGTCCCCGCGAGCATCGAAGTGCCCCCGGTCGAGGCCACGCCTGGCGCCGAACGAACCGACCGCAAGAGCGTCTTTCGAAAGAAGCGAACGCGTCGCAAGCTGACGCAGCTCGCGCTGCCGCTCGCGCTCCTCGGGGCGCTCGGCGCGATCGTCGTTCTCGTTCGAAAGAGCTCGAACGTGCAGGTGGCGGCGGACGCCGCACGCCCGCTGTCGACCGTCCCCGAGGCGGAGGTCGCCTACAAGGAGGCGATGCGGCTCTGGCACGACGGCGCGACCGGCAAGGCGCGTACGACGCTGCGACGGGCTGTCGAGCTCGACCCGACGTTCGCGGCGGCGCACCTGCAGCTCGCCATCCAGACGGTCCAGGACGATCCGTCCGGTGCGCAGGCCTCTTTCCAGAATGCGTTCGAGCACCGTTACATGCTCCTCCCGCGCGACACGGCGATGCTGGAGGCCTGCGAGCCTTACGTGCGGCCGCGCCCCGACCTCGACGAGTGGGAGACTCGCCTCACGGGCGCGGTGTTCCAGTTCCCGCGCGACGCCGAGCTGCAGTTCTTCCTCGGGCGCGCCCGAGAGCGGCAGGGCGCCGATGACGCCGCGAAGACCGCGTACGAGGCCGCCGTCCGTCTCGACTCGGGCTTCGTGCCTGCACTCGCGGCGCTCGCCAATGCCGAGCGCAACCTCGGCCACGTGAACGAAGCGCTCGCCGCGACGGACCGCTGCATCAAGCAGTCGCCGGTCGCCGCGACGTGTCTCGAGACGCGCTACCGCTTGCTGAGCGATCTCGGCGAGTGTCACCGAGCGCGCGAGGAGGCCGCGCAGTGGCGTACGCTCGAGCCGCAGTCGCCGACCGCGTTCACCGCGTTCGCGCGAGCGCTCCACGCGGACGGCGCGCCGCGCCCGAGCGTCGAGGAGGCCCTCTCGCGCGCCTGGGCGCTCTATCCGCCAGAGAAGCGCACGTCGAGCGAGCAGTGGGACCGCATGTATCTCGCGATCGTCGACGGAGATCTCCCTCGCGCCGACCAGCTCGCTCACGACTTCGAGGCGCAGCTGCCGAAGTCCGCCGACCAGTACGACCACGCGATGCCGGCGCGCGCGCGCATCAACGTGCTCTACGAGAGCGAGGACCTCGAGGCGGCCGTCAAGGTCGCCCACGATTTTCTCGACCGCATGGATGCGTGGCCCGCCTACCCGTTCGCGCCGGATGCGAGCATCGCGTTCTACGAGCCGCTCTATCGCGCCGGCGAGCTCAAGAAGGCCGATCTCGACCGCCAGCGCATGCGATGGATGGAGCGGGAAAAGCAGCGCCTCGCAGGCGGCGACCGGAGCACCCGCGCGGCCTGGGGAATGTGGGCTACCTGGGGCGGCTTCGCGGAGACGAAGGAGGAGGCGCTCGAGGCCATCGGTCGCATGCCGCAGATCCCGCTCCCCGTCGGTTCGCGTCGCGCGGTCAGCCTCGATTTCGCGGTAGGAAAGGTCTACGCGCTCGTCGGCCGTCCCCGCGAGGCGCTCCTCTCGCTCACGCGCGTGACCTCGACGTGCACGTCGCTCGAGGATGCGATGCTCGTCGCACGCGCGCGCTACTACCTCGGCATGGCCCACGAGGCGAACGGCGACAAGACCCAGGCGCGCGATGCCTACGGCCGCGTCGTCTCGGCATGGCCGAAGGGGACGCGCTCGCGGACCGTGCGCTGGGCTTCGATGAGGCTCGAGGCGCTCGGGAAGTGACACCGCGCGCTCGGCTCGCGCTCGCCCTGATCGCGCTCCTCGCCCTCGTGGCGGTCGTGTATGCCCCCGTCCGACGAGGCGTCTTCATCGGGGATGACGTGCCGCTCGTCCTTGGCGACCCGCTCGTGGTCGCTGGGACCCCGAGGGAGATCTTGACGCGGCCGTACGCGCCCGTGAATCCGCTCACGGACTCGCGGCCCGTCTACTACCGGCCCCTCACGGTCGCGTCGCTACGAGCCGACTACGCGATGGCTTCGGACGACGCGCCCTCGTTCCACATGACGAACCTCTTCCTTCATCTCTGCGCGACGGCAGCGCTGCTGCTCGCGGCGCGTCGACTCGGAGCGCCGCCACTCGCCGCGCTCCTCGCGGCCGCGGGATGGGCGCTGCTCCCGCGGAGCACCGAGTGCGTCGCGTGGATCTCCGGAAGAGCGGACGTGCTCGCGGCCATCTTCGTGCTGAGCGCGATCGCGCTGTGGCCGTGGCTCTCGCACGAGGAGAGCCGTGGTGCGCGGCGCGGCGCTGGAGCGAGAGCCGTGCTGGCCAGCGTCGCGGTTCTCTGCGGCCTGCTCGCAAAGGAGGTCTCGGTCGCGGCCGTGCTCGCGATCGTCACGGGGACCGTCCTCGGCGCCCACGGCGCTGGGCGCGAGCGCGCGCGCACGGTCCTCTCGCGACTCGCCTATCTCGTCCCCTCGGTCGCGGCCTACATCGCGCTCCGCTCGATCGCGACGCGCGACGCCGCGTCACGGATCTCGCCGATCGGGCCGTGGCCACGCGCGGCGACCGCGCTCGAGACCGTCGGGCGCTACCTCGAGATGACCCTCGACCCATGGCACCCGCGGACCGGGATCGGCTTCTTCGGCGCCATCGACACCGTGTCGGCCGCGCTCGGCGCGACGCTGCTGGTCGCGTGCGGGGCGGTCGCCGTGCTCGCGCGGCGGAGGCGCCCGGACGCGACGGCGCCGGCGCTCGGGTCGGCCGGCGTCGCGATCGCCACGAGCGCGACGCTGGGGATCGCTTCGCTCGGTCTGGTCGTGCACGTCGTGCCGATCGTGCTCGTCGCGGCCGTCGCGGCGGACCGGCTCCTCTACCTGCCGCTCGCCGCGCTCGTGATGTGCCTCGCCGTAACGGCGACCAAGCTATCGCGACGCAATGCCGCCATCGCGGCCGGCGCCGCGGTCCTGGTCACCGCGAGCTTCATCCCCGTCACGCGTGCCCGTGCCGACGACTACACGAACGATCTCCGCTTCCGCGTCGCGGCGGCCGAGGCGGCTCATCGCTGGAACACCGGCCCAAAGAGCACGCTCGCCAACGTCGTTCGTTCGAAGGCCGAGCTCGACCTCGCGTGCAGACTACACGCTTCGGCCGTCCGGGCCCTGGCGGAGATGGGCCCCGCGGGAACCGTTCGGCACGCGCGCGCCCTGGAGAATCTCGGCAGTTGCTATGCGGTACTCGGCAACTACGACGGCGCGGCCGAGGTGTATCGCAAGCTCCTCCAAGCGCGACCGGACAATCCACGGATCCACATGGCGATTGGCTTTCTCTCCATGCATGCCCTCGCACTGGACCGCGCGGAGGCATCCCTCGGTCACGCCCTTGCGCTCGACCCCTCCCTCGATGCCGCGAGGAGCGCCCTCGACTCGCTGCCCGGCACTCGGCGCGAGCTAGCTCGCCTCTCGAGCGACGACGCACGCCGCGCCGACCGCCTCGGCTGGGCGGCGCTCCTCACCCGCGTCGGTCGGACGCCGGAGGCGACGCGGGCGTGGACCGAGCTCGCGCTCGACCCCAGCGTCCCGAACGGCACCGCGGTCCGCGCAGTCGACTTCCTCCTCACGAACGGGGACATCGCGACGGCGCGTCTTGCCGCGGAGGCGTACGTGCAGCGCGCCGCCCTCGACGAACGCATGGTTCGCGAGCGGTTCGCGAAGCGCGCGAGCGACCAGGTGACGATCGACGCTCTCCGGCCGCGGCTCGAGGCGCTCGCGGCAAAGTGAGCGCGCTGGCGCGGTCGACGGTTCGGGCTCAGCGCTTCTTCGCGGTCTTCTTGCCGGCCGGACGACCGCGGCGCTTGCCGCCTGCTGCCGCGACACCGCCGCTGCCGCCGACGAAGTACGTCGTCGCGCGCTTCTGACCGCTCTTCGTGATGCGGCCCGAGGAGATCGCGTCGGCGAGCGGCCGCGGGAGCTCCTTCGCCTCTACGCCGAGGGTCTCGCGGATCTGCTCGGCGCGGAGGCCGGACGCGCTCTTCTGCAGCACGTCGACGATCGACTCGATCATGCGCGTGATGTCGCCCGCAGAGCGGCGACCGAGGCGACCACCGCGACCACGACGCTTGGGCGCTGCGCCCGAGCTCTCGCCCGCGTCGGCGCGTGGACGACCGGGACCGCGGCGCGTCGGCGCACCTCGACCTGCGACGTCGGCGAGCTCGTCGAGCGAAGCGCCGCGAAGGGCGTCGAGCACGCTCGCTGCGAAGTCGGACGCGAGACTCTCAATCGTGCTTCGGAGGGTGCTCATGGGAGAAGCCAATACGGCAATTCGGATTCATCTGGCAATGACTTTTCCAAACTTGGAAATGGGTCGCAGAGGCAAAAAGGCCATTTTCCCCAGCCTTTGGCGATCGGGCCGCGACGCGGTACGCTTGTGGTGGAGACTGTCGCCTTGTCTAAACACTTTCTAGCGATCTCATTCACCGGACTCACAATCGCCGCCACCGTCGGCGCTGCGTGCAGCAGTACCACCGGCGGCGACGGAGAGACGCGCCTCCCCGAGCGCACCGAGGCGGGCGCCGAGACCTCGACCGGCGACGCGGCTCCGGCCGAGTCGTGCAAGGACCTGAAGCTCGTCGTGGGCGAGCCCCCGGCCTGCGATCAGTGCGTGAAGGCGAAGTGCTGCGACGGCGTTCTCGCGTGCACCAAGAGCGATGACTGCACCGCGGTGCAGGAGTGCATCGCGCCCTGCGCGCAGGACGACTTCATCTGCATCGGCACGTGCACGGAGTCGCACCCGAGCGGCACGGCGATCCTCCAGGAGATCGGCTCCTGCGCCAAGACGAAGTGCAAGACGGAGTGCGCGAGCTCCGAGCCACCCGACGCTGGCGGCCTCGAATCCGGGATCTGAGCGGCCCGGCTAATTTCAGTACCGAAGGAGGGACTCGAACCCTCACGTACTTTCGTACGGCGGATTTTGAATCCGCTGCGTCTACCGTTCCGCCACTTCGGCGCGCTCCCGCCGTGTCGATTGACTAGCAGAATCGCCGGCGGGCGACCACGGCTCGATTCGCGAGCCTCGATTCGTCGTATGCTCTCTGGCCATGACGTTCGGTCGTAGGCGCTCCCTCTCCCTGCTCCCCGTGCTCGCGCTCGTCGGTCTGCTCGGCGGGTCGAGCACCCTGGTGTCGGGATGCAAGGACAAGGGCAAGGTGAGCGCCGAAGAGGCCCGCGGCAACGTGAAGCTCCTCGTGGAGCTGGCGGAGAAGGACGTCGCCGAGGTCGACCGCGGTCTGCCCGAGGGCGCAAAGCGCATGGCGGCCCACCTCGCCAAGGAGACCGACGCAAAGCAGCCCGACGCGAAGCAGAACGCCCCCCAGGTGCGGACCGCCCTGCTCAAGATGCGCCAGCAGGTGCCGGACCTCGGCGTCGCGAAGTCGACGTTCTTCGCCTTCACCGACGACAAGGGCATCGCCGTCCGCAACGACCTCGAGCAAGACACGATGGCGGGCAAAGACCTCGTCGCCGCGTATCCCGAGTTGAAGAAGGCGCTCGCGGGTGAGCCCTACGTCACGACGCAGGGCACGTTTCCCGGCGTGCCGAACCCGCAGGGGCCTGACCACGAGTGGATCGCGGGCGTGCCCGTCAAGCGTGACGACGGAAGCCTCATCGGCCTGCTCGTCACCGGCTGGACGTACCGGCGGTTCGCGTACCACCTCCAGGAGACGCTCAAGCGCGAGGTCCAGGACAAGCTGATGCGTGACAACGACAAGGGGAAGCTTCCCATCCTCTACGTGATGATCTTCGACAAGGACGGCGTGTATGGCGCACGCGGCACGCCTGCCCCGAACGAGAAGGCCCTCACGGAGGTCGGGCTCACGGCCAAGACCGCGGCGGGGCCGTTCGACGCGCCAATCATGCTGGACGACCGCGCGTTCGGCTACGCTGCGGCGCGTGTACCGAAGCTCGGTCCGGACGTCGGCATCGTCGTCCTGCGCAGCGAGATCTGACGCGAACGCCTACGCTCACTCGTCGGGAGAGGTGTCCTCGACGTCACGCGCGGCAGGCGCTTCCGATCGCCCCTCGACGGAGCCCTGAGGGCGGCTCATGCTTCCGGCGCGACCAAGCCGGTGAAGCGACGCGATCCCGAGCACCCACGCCGCCAGCACGATCGCACCCCCGCTCCGTTGCTCGACCGACCCGGCGATTGCCAATCCGCCCGCGACGCCGACCGCCGCCAGGATCATCGGGAGCTTGGCCCGTTCGAAGGGCTCCGCTTTCGATGACTCTTCTCGCGCGGTCATGCCCTCGGTTTACCATACGCGTGACGGGTCGCGTGCGACGCACACGACACAGTCCGCGGAAAGTCGGCTACGACTGTGATCCATGCCGCGCTTCGCTGCGCTCGACCTAGGCTCGAACGCCCTGCGCCTTCGGATCGTCGAAGCCGACGGACCGTCGCCCGGTCGCGAGCAGCTCTCGCTCCTCCCTGAGACGCCCTCGACCTTTCGCGAGGTCACGAGCCTCCGTGCGCCGGTGCGCCTGGGGAGCGAGGTGTTCGTCACCGGCCGTCTCGCGGCGGCGTCGATCGGCCAGGCGTGCGCCGCCCTCCGCGAGTTCCGTCAGGCGATGGACGCCGCCAACGTGGACGCCTACCGCGCGACCGCAACGAGCGCCGTGCGCGAAGCCTCGAACGGTGCGACGCTCGTTGAACGCGCGCGCCGCGAGGCGGGCATCGAGCTCGAAGTGATCGAAGGCATCGAGGAGGCGCGCATCATCCAGCTCGCGGTCGTGCGGCGCCTCGCGCTGTCGGACCGCCGCGCTCTCCTCGTCGACGTCGGCGGCGGATCGACCGAGCTCACGTACCTCGATCATGGGCGCAACGCGTTCGCGATGTCGCTCCCGGTCGGCACGGTTCGCCTGCTCGAGACCTACCTGCGCGGCGCGAAGACCGTCGATCGAAGGCGGCAGAAGCTGCTCTTCGAGGGCGTCGACCGTGCCCTCGGCGAGGCGGTACCGCAGCTCAGCAAGCTCCCGTTCGAGCTCGTCGTCGGAACCGGCGGGAGCGTCGACACGCTGTCCGAGCTCTGCCCGATGAAGGGCGGCCACAGCGGCTACCCGCGGGCCGTGGACATGAGCGCGGCGCGCACGCTGTTGACCAGGATGTTCGGCATGACCGTCGAGCAGCGTCGCGACGGGCTCGGGCTCCGCCCCGATCGCGCCGACACGATCGTGACAGCCGCGTCGATCTTCGTGCGCGTCGCTGAGCTCTTCAAGGCGACGGCCATCGTCGCGCCCGGCGTGGGACTCAAGGAGGGGATCCTCGAGGAGCTCGTCGACAAGCACTTCAATCGCTGGGACCTCGAGTCCGAGACGCGCACGGTGATCGACGCCTGCATCCGCCTCGGGCGTCGCTACGGCTTCGATCAGGCGCACGGCGAGCTCGTCTCCTCGTTCGCCGCGTCGCTCTTCGACGACATGGCCGCGGTTCATCGGCTCGGTGAGCGCGATCGCCTCCTCCTGCGCGCCGCCGCGGTGCTGCACGACATCGGCGACTACGTCCGCTACGACGGCCACCACAAGCACAGCTACTACCTGATCCAGCACTCCGACATCATGGGCCTCACGCCCGCAGAGCGCGGGGTGGTCGCGAACGTCGCGCGCTATCACCGCAAGAGCCCGCCCGACCCGGCGCACCCGAACTTTCGCGAGCTCGACAAGGATGCACGCGCGAAGGTCCGGAGCCTCGCGGCGATCCTGCGAATCGCCGACGCCCTCGACCGCGAGCACCTCGGCAAGGTGAAGGGCGTGAAGGCGGAGGTCGACAACGCGAAGCGGCGTCTGACGCTCCACGTGAGCGGCGAGGAGGACCGCGAGCTCGAGGAGTGGACGGTCCGCGCGAAATCGGAGCTGCTGCAGGACGTGTTCGACCTCGAGGTGAACATCGCGGACCCGGCGCCACGCGCGGAGCCCGCTGCGGGCCCGGCGTCCCGCCCCCCGACGAAGTAGTTTCCGTGTACGCTCGGCCCGCTAATGCGCGTCGCATTGCTCGTTTGCCTGCTTCTCGTTCCGTCGCTGGTGGGTTGTACCGGCCGTGCGGTGCCCGACCCGCGATCGGCGGCCGACGACTATGCGGCTGCGGCTGCGCGCGGCGACGCCGACGCCATCTACGAGATGATGACGACGTCGGCCCAGAAGTCCCGCTCACGCGACGACGTGCGCCGCCTCGTGAAGGAGCAACGCGAGGAGCTCACGGATCAAGCCAAGCTCGTCACCGCACGTGATGCGCGGGTCGAGGCCACCGCCCGCCTCCGCTACGAGGACGGAGAGGAGGCTCAGCTCGAGCTCCGCGAGGGCCGTTTCTGGATCACGTCGTCGGGCGCGCTGCCAGGCGGGTCGCGCACGCCGGAGCAGGCGCTCGACCAGCTGCGGAGGGTGCTCGCGCGCCGCAGCTACGCCGGCCTGATGCGCGTCCTCACGCCGGCCACGCGCGCCGCGATCGAGCAGGATCTCCGCTCTCTCGTGTCCGGCCTCGAGCGCCCGGAGACCTTGCACCTCCAGGTCACTGGCGATGCAGCCGTCGTCACGGTCCCCGGCGGCCACACCGTCAAGCTCAAGCGTGACGGCGGCGTGTGGCGCGTCGACGACTTCGACTAGATCGAAGGACGACGATGACGTTCCGCCGGCTCGCCATGCCTCTGACCTTCGCGCTCGCGCTCGCGGCGCTGATCGTCGCGCTCCCGCGTCCGGCGCGCGCGTTCGGCGACGTCGGTGCATTCGACCCGCGCGTGCTCCTCGTCGGTGGGGTCACTGGCGCCGCGCATGCGAGCGCGCCCGCGCGCTGGTCGTGGGAGCTCGTCCAGCGCACGAGCGCTCCGGGTCGCCTCAAGCCCACGCAGGTGCGCGCCGACGATCCCTCCGTCGTCGATGCGCCGTTCCTCTGGCTCAGCGGGGACCGCAGCCTCAATGTGTTCACGCCGCAGGAGGTCTCCGGGCTCCGGAAGTTCTTCGCGCTCGGCGGCATCCTGCTCGTCGACGACGCGGGCGTGTCCGACGACGGTGGCCCGAGCGCTTTCGGCCGCTCCGCCCGCGAGCAAATCGCCCGCGTGCTCCCGGACACGAGCCCGATCGCGCTCGGCCCGGACCACGTCATCTTCAAGACGTTCTACCTGCTGCGGCGTGCGGAGGGGCGCGTCGCCGGACCGAAGACGCTCGACGCCATCGTCCGCGGAGGCCAGGTGCAGGTGGTGTTCTCGTCCCACGACCTCGGCGGCGCTCTGGCCCGCGGCGCGACGGGCGCCTGGGAGAACCCCGTCATCCCCGGTGGTGACGTGCAGCGCGAGCGCGCGATCCGCCTCGCCGTGAACATCGCCATGTACACGCTCTGCTCGAACTACAAGGACGACCAGGTGCACGCGCCCTTCCTGATGCGCCGACGCGCATTGCCGGTCGGACCGTAGGCGACAGCCGATGCACGAGCGCCTCGCGGTCAATGGCGATCTCCCGCTCTGGGCGACCGTGCTCGCCTGCGCGCTCGCTGCGCTGAGCCTCGGCGTCCTCCTCGCGAGCGAGCTCCGCAGGCGCGAGCGCGGCGGCCCGCTCATCGTCGCTACCGGCCTCCTCGCGGTCGTCGGCTTGCTCGCGGCGGTCGCACGACCCGTGCGCATCGCAGCGCGTGAGAGCGTGATCGGCGCGAAGGTGATCGTCCTCGCCGACACGTCGCGCTCCATGGCGCTTCCGCAGAACGGCACGTCACCGCGGACGGTCGTACGCGACGCCGCCATCGGCGAGATCACCAAGAAGGCGAAGGAGGCGCGCCTCCACGTGCTCGGGTTCGGCGACGGCGCTCCGGTTCCGCTCGGGGAGTCGAAGGGAGTCACGACGCCGAGTCCGCCCTCCGCACCGCGCAGCGATCTCACTTCGGCCCTGCGTGCGCTCGCGGCGTCGGCCGAGGAGCGCCCGCAGGCGATCGTCGTCGTGTCCGACGGCCGACTCGACGATCCCGGCGAGGATGCGTCGCGCGAGCAACTCCAGGCGCTCGGACGCGACCTGAAGGTGCCCATTCATACTGTGGCCACGACCGCGGTGTCGCCCCCCGACGCGAGCGTTCGGCGCGTCGCGGCCGCCGGCGCCGCCGTCGCCCACGTGCCACTCCCGCTCAAGGTCGAGGTCGGGTGTGCGGGTGGGCTGTCGTGCGACGAGCTCACGGTCACGGCGCGCGAGCTCCGTGAGGACGGACCGCCCGCGCTCCTCGCGACGGGCCTGTCGCACCTCAAGGACGGCAAGGGCACGGTCGACCTCGCCGTGACGCTCGACCGGGCGGGCGCCCGCATCCTCGAGATCGCGATCACTCCGCCCGGCGGCGACACGATCCCCGAGAACGATCGCCGACTGCTGACGTTCAACGTCGCGCGCGAGCGCGTGCGCGTGCTGCACGTCGCGGGGCGCCCCACGAGCGACGTTCGCGCCCTGCGCCAGTGGCTGAAGAGCGATGCGTCCGTCGACGTCGTCGCGTTCTTCATCTTGCGTACGCAGTCGGACACGCCGAACGCCCGCCAGGAAGATCTCTCGCTCATCCCCTTCCCCGTCGACGAGCTCTTCACGGAGCACCTCCCTTCGTTCGACGCCGTCGTGCTTCAGGACTTCGACGCGCAACCGTACGGCCTCGAGAGGCACCTCCCGCAGCTAGCCCGTTACGTGAAGGCCGGCGGCGGGCTCATCATGGTCGGCGGCCAGAACTCGTTCGTCGCGGGCGGGTACGCGAACACGCCGCTCGCGGAGGTCCTGCCGGTCACCCTCGACGGCTCGCCCGGCGCGACCGCCGCCGACGTCGCCAACGTGACGCCGGCGTGGACCGACGACGGCCGTGCCGCGCCCCTCCTGTCGCCCCTCCACGACATCGTCGGCGAGGAGCTCCCGCAAATGCCCGGCGCGAACGTGCTCGGGGAGGTCAGGCCCGGCGGCCTCGTGCTCTGGGCACATCCGACACGCACCACGAAGTCCGGCGCACCCATGCCCATCCTGGCCATCGGCGATCAGGGCGATGGGCGCTCGATCGCGCTCGGCCTCGACGGCGCGTGGCAGCTCGAGTTCTCGCAGCTCGGCGCACGCACGTCTGGCCGAGGCTACGGCGCGCTTTGGGACGGACTGCTCGGCTGGCTCATGCGCGACCCACGCTTCGAGCCCGGGCAGCTCGAGCTCGTCGCGCCGTGCGTCGCCGATACGCGCACGTTGCTCCGCGTCCGACTCCCGTCCGCGAGCGCCCCGAAGGACGGCCCCGGCGACGCGAAGAGCAAGGACATGATCCTCGAGGTCCGCCGGCTCGACAAACAGGGCGAGGCGCCGGTCCGCGTCGAGGTTCCGAAGCGCACGCCGGGCTCCTCGAGTGCCGTGGAGATCGCGCTCCCGCCGCTCGCCGCCGGCGGCTACACCGCACGGCTGAAGCTCGGGGCCGGCCCCACCACCCGACGCGACTTCGCGTGCGAGTCGGGCGGCGACGAGTGGGCCGACTCTCGCCCCGACCGCGAGCGCCTGCGTGCCCTCGCCTCGGCGACGGGCGGCAGCTTCCACGACGCGACGGACGATCTGACGCTGCCACTGCCGAAGCCCGCGGTCGTGAGCGCCGAGCGCCATGTCGTGCCGTTGGCGCCGCCCTGGGCGTGGACGCTCGCGGCCGCCGTCGCGCTAGGCATTCACTGGTTCGCCCGACGACGCTCGGGTCTGTCGTGAGCGGAGCCGCCGCGGCGGCTGTTCTGCTACCGTTCGAGGCGTGCGCCGCGTCGCCTCTCTCAGCCTCCTTGCGTTCCTCACGCTCACCTCGTCCGCGCATGCGCTGAACTGGCCCGACGTGCCCGAGCGCATCGAGCGCGGCCTCCTCTCTCCCGACCCGGCCAGCCGGCGAAGCGCGGCGCGCGAGCTGTCGACGCTGGGGCCATCGCGCGCGACGCCGCTCGTACTCAAGGCGATGAACGACGCGGACGTCGACGTCAGGCTCGCCGGTGCAGAATCCGCCGTCCGCCTCCACATCGCGCCTGCGACCGACATCGCGCTCCAGTGGCTCGGCGAGCGCGAGAGTCGCCTCCGCATCGCCGCGTGCGAGGTCGCGAATGCGATCCCGGCGCCGCGCGCGGTACCGCCGCTCGCGCGCGCGCTCGGTGACTCCGACCCACTCGTCCGTGCCGCCTGCGCCGACGCGCTCGGCGTACAAGGCTCGCCTGACGCCGTCGCCCCGCTGTCCGGCAAGCTCGACGACCCGACGCCCGCCGTGCGCTCGCAGGTCGCTCGCGCCCTCTCGAAGCTCGGCGACCCGCGCGCCGTCGTCCCGCTCGTCGGCAAGGTGCAGGACTCCGTGCCTGACGTGAGGCAGGCGGTCGTTCGTGCGCTCGGCGACCTCGGTGATTCGCGCGCGACCCAGGCGCTGCTCCTCGCCCTTCGCGACACTGTCCCCGAGGTGAAGATCGAGGCGCTCGCCGCGCTCGGGCGACTGCGGGCGCCAGAGGCTGCCTCGGCGATCGCGCCCCTCGCGCTCGAGCGAAACCCGGCGGTGCGACAGGCCGCGCTCGTCGCGCTCGGACGCATCGCGACCCCCGACGCCGTTCGCGCGCTCATGAAGGCGCTAGGCACGCAGGAGGACGGTGCCGGGACGCTCGAGCGTACGTCGGTCCGCGACGCCCTCGTCTCCGCGGGTGCACCCGCCGTCGTCGAGCTGACGGCCCTCCTCGACCGCCCCGTGCCCGCGGCCGTCGCGACGAGCGCCGCCTGGGTGCTCGGCGAGCTCCACGCGACCAAGAGCGCGCCGGCGATCGTCGCCGCCCTCCGGAAGGGCACGCTCCCTGCGCAAGCTGCGCTACGCGCGCTCGCCGGCGCGGGCAGCGCGGAGCAGGTGCCGGTGGTGCTCGAGTTCGTCGCCGATCCCAGCCCCATCGTCCGCGACGAGGCGCTGCGTGCCGCGACCGCTCTCCTCGATCCGTCGCGGCCCGATGGTCGCGCCGTCGAGCCGCTCGCCGCGACGCTGCGTGCGCCGCGAACCTCCCCGGGCGAGCGCGCAGCCGTTGCGACGCTGCTCGGTCGCACCGGAGCGCCTCGCGCAGCAACCGAGCTCGTAGGGCTCGTCGCATCGAAAGACCCCGCGCTCCGCCTCGCGGCGATCGATGCGCTCGGAGCCCTCGGCGGCGCATCGACGGAATCGAAGGACGCCGTCGGCCACTCCGACGCTGGGCACGGCATCGCCGATGACGCTCTCGTGCCGCTGCTTGCCGATAGCGACCCGGCCGTTCGCCTTCACACCGCAGTGGCGCTCGCCGCAAGCGGCACCGTGAAGGCTCGGACGGCCCTCCTCGCAAAGCTCGAGGGCGGCGACGAGCTCGATCGTTACGCCGTGCTCGCAGCGCTCGGCGGCATCCTCTCGCGCTACCCCGACGAAGGCGCCGCGGCGCGCCTCTTCAGGGAGCTCGCGGTCGCCGCCGGTCCGGAGCGCGATGCCGTGATCGAGGCCGCCGGACGCGCACGCCTTCCCGGTGTGCTCCGCTCGCTCACTGAGGCCGCGGCCAGGGGCGACGCCGACGATCGTCGAGCCATCGCAGCGGTCCTCGGGGGTCATCGCGGTGCGCCGGCGGCGATCGCGCTCGCGAAATCGCTCGCGGGCGACGCTGACGGGAGCGTTCGTGCGCAGGCCGCATTCACGCTCGGAACGATCGGAGACCAGGCCGTGCTCCCGCAGCTCGCGACGCTCGCCAAGTCCGGCGACACCGACGTCGCCGCCGACGCGGCCGGTGGGATCGCGCGAAATGCGGCGGTCACGGGCAAGGCCGGACAGGCTGCCATCGCCGCCACCGTGTGCACGATGCTCGTCGACGGACGCGCCGCGGTCCGCGCCAACGCTCTCGTCGCCCTCTCGTTCGCGCAGGCACGATGTGGAGACGGTCGCACCGAGCGGAAGCTCCTCGTCGACGACCCGAGCGACCTCGTGCGCGGTGCTGCCGCTCGCGCGATCGCGAGCGCGCCGACCGCGGAGGACAGGGTCGCGCTCGATCGCTGCGTCTCCACGGATCGCAGCGCCGACGTCGCGCGACTCTGTCGCCCGCGCACCATCACGAACGCGACGAGCCCTTCGCGGCCCGCGCGCTCAGTGACGGTGTTCGTCGTCGGCGAGAGCGGCGCGGCCGCCAAGCCCCACGCGCCGTTCCTCCTCGAGTACGAGGGCGGTATCCTCCGCGCGGGCGTCGCGGATCGGCGGGGCGCCACGTTCGAACCGCTAGCGCCCGCGGGTGAAGTGACGCTTCGACGCGCCCCGGCTCGCTGAGCTGCTCACGCCTGAACGGGCGGCATCCGGAAGTAAACGGCGCAGCAGGTGTCGTTCTCCCAGACCTCGACGCGAGCGACGCGGACGCGCGCGTCATCCATCTTCGCGGCGAGGTCGTCGGCGATCACGCGCGCGATGTTCTCAGCGGTGGGGTTGACGTCGTCGAACGGCGCGACCTCGTTGAGGAACACGTGCTCGTAGGGTTCGACCAGGTCACGCAAGACCTTGCCCAGATGGTTGAAGTCGACGACCCAGCCGCTCTTGTCGAGCTCGATCGCCCGCAGCACGGCCTTGATGCGCCAGTTGTGCCCGTGCAGGCGTTCCCCTTCGCCCGGCGCGAACCTCAGCTGATGGGCTGCAGCGACACACGTCTCCTGGCTTATTTCCCACATCGGCCGGGGCACGTAGCACGGAGCGACGCCGAGCAACAGGAGCGGGCGCGGGGGAAGGTTACCGAGCCCCCGCCTCCACGGCACCTCTCGCCCGGCCGCCCGGGGACCCAGGATCCGAGCTCGCCAAAAAAATCCCCACCGCCAGCCCGATGAGCCCCACGGTCACGACCGCGCCTGCAATCCCGATCGCGAGCGTAGGGCTCGACCGTCGCGCCGCTGCGAGCGGCCCCGGCGCCGGCTTCTCCAAGGGCGCCGCCGCGCCGGTCGGTCCCGGCGCGCGGCGGAGCGAGTCCAGGGCGGCTCGTGCACGGAGCGAGGCGAAAGGCGCGAGCGCCGCAGCCGCTGCGGCCGGGGTCGGCGGACGCCGCTCCGGGTCCTTCTCGAGGCAGCGCATGACGACGCGCATGAGCTTCGGGGGCAGCTCCGGACGAAACGTCGAGAGGGGTATCGGCGGCTTGGTGAGCATCGTGCTCACGATGGTCGGGTCGCTCGGCGGACCGAAGGGCGTCTGCTTCGTTAGCAGCTCGTAGAGGATGATCCCGACCGAAAAAATGTCGACGCGCCCGTCGACGCGCTTCGCGTCGAGCATCTGCACGGGCGCCATGTACGCGCCGGTACCGATGACCGCGCCGGTCCTCGTGATGGGCTGCGCGCTAGCGGACTCGGTCCCGAGCCCGCTGTACGCGCCGACCTTGGACACCCCGAAGTCGAGCACCTTCGCGACCATCGTGCCGCCGGCGCCTCGCGTCACGAGCACGTTGGCGGGCTTGAGGTCGCGATGGACGATACCGGCGCCGTGAGCCTCGCCGAGCGCCGCGAGCACCTGAATCACGTGGTCGACCGCCTCCTCCACCGCGAGCGGCCCGCGCGTGTGAATGGCGTGGTGGAGCGTCTCGCCCTCGAGATACTCCATGACCATGTAGGGGCTGCCGTCCTCGAGGAAGTCGACGTCGAGGATCCGGACGACGTGCTCGCTTCGGAGCGCGGCCGTCGCCTGCGCTTCTCGCTTGAAGCGCGCGGCGTCCTCCGTCCAGGCGCTCTCCTCGGACGGCGTGAGCACCTTGATGGCGACGACCTGATCGATCGTCAGATTCCTCGCCTGCACGACGACGCCGAAACCGCCCCTCCCCAGCTCCTTATCGACTCGGAATTTCCCCGCGATCATTCGGCCGGGCTTCACGGCCTCGAGCGAGCGACCGACCACCGCCGACGTCGCGGCGGCTCGTTGCGGAAGCTCAGGCGCGCGTCCCATGGAAGACCTCCGATGCTACCATCCACGTCGATGGCCAGGTCTGCCAAGCGGCGGCGTCGCAAGCATCTCGATGCGCCCGAGTCGCTCGAGGATCTCCTCGATCGCGCTGGAGAGGACCGCTTCGCCAAGCGAAGGCCACCGATCCCGATGCGCGAGTGGAAGGTCGTCGTCGGACCGCGGATCGCCGATCGCGCTCACCCGATCACGCTCGAGCGCGGCATCCTCCTCGTGAAGGTGACCACGAGCGTGTGGGCCAACGAGCTCCAGATGCTGGCGCCCGAGCTCGTCGCGCGGCTCCGCGTGCGAGGCCACGCCGTCGATCAGCTTCGCTTCCGCGTCGGCCCGCTCGACATGCCCGATCGGCCGCCGGAGCGGCGCATCACGCGCAAGGTTCCGCCACCGGTGGCTCTCGGTCCGGAGCTCTCGGCGACCATCGAGAAGGTCGGCGACCCCGATCTCCGCGCTGTCATCGCGCGCGCGGCGAGCGCGAACCTCGCATGGCAGGACTTCGTCGCGCCGGCGAGCGGTGCACCGAAGTCGCTCCGCGCCGAGGAGGCCTCGCGCGCGGCTCGCACGGGCGAAGCGCCTGCCCGCGGAGCGAAGTTGCCCGCGCGGAGGATCAGCGAAGAGCCGCCAGGCGCTCGAGTCCCTCGAGACGCTGGAACAGGAAGCGCTCCGCGGGACCGTACCGAGGAAGGCTCTGGCGCAGCATCGCCACGTAGCCGCGGAGACGATTCAGGTCGACGGCGGTGACCTTCCGCATCGCGTTGTAGAGCTCGTCGATGACGTGCGCGGGACACGGACGCTTCTGCGCCGCGTAGAGCTCGATGACGTAGTCGGCCCAGCCGCCCTTGCCGGTGGCCGTCGCGAGCTTCGCGCTGAACTTCGCGGCTTGATCGACGAGCGTCGGCGGGAGCGGCCGCCCCGCGCGCGTCGACTCGATGACGTCGGCGAGCGCGGAAGCGAGGAGGCGCTCGGCCTCACCGGCCTTACCCATCGCGAGCGCCTTCTCGGCCACACCCGAGAGCAGCTTGAACTGATCGGCGCGCCGCACCATCGACGGCTCGGGGTCCGATTCGATCGGGCCCGAGGAGATGTGAGGAAAGCCCGACGAAGGCGTGCTGACCTTCATCTTCGGCAGCGTCATCTTGCCGACGCCGCCACCGCCCGTGACGTTCGCCGCGCCGTCACGCGCGGCGAGCAGCGTGAGCTCCTGCGAGCCGATGAGGATGCGATCGCCGACGTTGAGACTGACCTTCGCGTCGATGCGATGCCCGTTGACGATCACGCCGTTGCGGCTATTGAGGTCCTCGATCGTGACCGCGGCGCCTTGCAGCTCGAAGATGGCGTGCCTTCGCGAGACCAGGGGATCATCGAGCGAAAGTTGGCAGCTCGCATTCCGCCCGACGGCGAACGTGCCCTCGTTCAGCTCCAGGTCGTGCTGTAAGTAGCGGAGCCGGAACCGCATCCGTCAGGAGCCATGGAATACCGCCGCGTACCTGCGCGGCAAGGAATCCGATGAAGGGTGCCTGACTGCGCCCTCCGGCGGAAGACCTGTTTCGTACGAAAGCGTCAGTCGGTCCTAGGCGGGGTTCTAGCTAAGGGCCGGTTTTGACGCTGCAATCGGGGCGCCACCAGGGGCCAGGGAGGCACGAAGACGCTCGAGGGCGGCAATGGCCGGGCCCTCCGCGGGCGACGCGGGAACCGTCTCGGCGTACGTGGCGAGCTGCTCGACAGGCTCGGCCAGGTCATGGGGGAACCGCGCCGCGAGCTCGGCGAGCTTCACCACGACCTCCTCCGGCATCACCAGGGGAACGCGGCGATAGACCTGCGCCATCCAGATCGCCCACGTCGAGTCGTCGAGGGCGAGGCTCGCACGGGCCGCGCCGATGGCGAGCTTGGCCAGCTGCGGCGCGTCGATCGCGTCCCCGCGCACGATCCGCTCCTCGACCTGCACAGTCGCGCGCCGAAGGATGCGGTGGACGTCCTCGAAGCGCTCCAGGGTGAGTGCGCGGTCCAGGACCTCCAGGAAGAGTTGCACCGACCAGATCTGCTGCGCCGCCGCGCCGAATTGCCCGCTCAGGGTCTCTTCATCGAGCGCCTCGGTCGCGCCGCAGCTCGGGCACGAGCCGGCCTCCTGTGGGTAGGGCATGCGGCACCGCGCGCAATGGCGAAGGAATCCAGTGGTCTTCGCGGAGGCGTTGGGGGCGGCCTCGACGCGACAGAACACGAGCTCCTGGGTTCCGATCCGAAGGCGGTCACCGTCCTTCAGCTCGATCGGGTCCTTGACGGGTCCCCCGTTGACCTTGACGCCGTTACGACTGTTCAGATCGTAGACGACGGCGCGGTCGCCCTCGAGCACGATCCGCGCGTGATGGCGCGAAACGAGGGGGTCCTCGATCGTCACATGGCAATCCGAGCTTCGCCCGAGGATCGTAGCTCCACGAGGGAGGTCGAATTCCTGAAGCAGAAACCGTAGTCGGTACCGTGCCACCGATGGTTCTCCTGCCGCTCCGCGTGCGAGCCCCCCAGCCGTAACGCGAACCGTCCCGTAAACTATAACGCCCGCTCGGCATCGCTTCCTAGCGGCATTTTCAGGCGCGGGGTGTAGGCGAGATACGATGCTCGAAGACCCCACCCCGTCGCGCGCCAGAGTGACGCCGGTAACGCCGCCTGCCGCTCGAGTGTGGTAACGTGGTCGCGGTGTCCGACGTGGCGACGAAGCCGAGTGACCAGCCCAAGACCGATGGCTCGACTGCACCCGAGGCAGCCGTGATCGCCCCGATCATGAAGGCCCTTTCGGATTTCGTGGTCGACCTGGTGAAGGCCGACGGCGGTGAGCTCTACCTGGTGGCCGCGACTGCGGAGGATGTGCACCTGCACCTCACCGGGACATGCGCCGGCTGCCCGGGGGCCAACATCACGCGCGAGCGACTGCTCGAGCCGGCGGTCCACAGCGCCGCACCCAAGGCCAATGTAAAGGTCACGACCGGCTGGAACGTCCCCGAAGGGGCCCGCAAGGTCGACTGAGGGGCGGACGGCGGAGCGCAGAAACGCGACAGGACGTCTCGGTCCCGCCGCGCCCTTCCGCGTTCGCTCGGCTTCGCGTCGCTACTTCTTGGGCGGGCTCTTCGGCGGGGTGCCCTTCTTCGACGGCGCGCTCGCGCTGCCGGCGGCCTTGCCGGCGTTCGGGTCGGAGAGGCCGCCCTTCGTGACGGCGGCGATGGTCGGATCGATGGCCGTCGGGTCCTCGGCCTTGTTCGGGCGGAGGGCCTGGAGGTTGCCCAGCGTGCCGTTCTCCTCCATGACGACCGCGACGACGCGATCTCCGGAACGGTCGACCACGCGCAGGTGGCTCGAGCCATCCTTCCAGTCGACCGTCGTGGCGTTGACGCCCTTGGCGGGATCGGCGCCCTGCACGCGCCCCTGCGCGCCGACCTTGCCGTTCATCGTGTTCACCGCGTCGAGGTACGTCTTGCCGAGGACGCCGCTCTCCGCGAGCGGAACCTCGTCGTAGAACTTCCAGAGGCGGTCGTTGATGAAGAAGAAGTAGCGCTTCTTTCCCTGGCGCGTGACCCACATCAAGGCTTCGCGGTTCTTGTACGTGTACTCGCCCTTGATGCCGGTCGCGTCGTAACCCGTCGGCGTGTCCTTGAACTCGATGAAGCTGCGCGCGAACGCCTGCTTCGCCTGCTCGCGCTCGTTCTCGATCGCGGACATCTCCGGGCCGACGCGCGCCTTCGCGAGCTTGTCGTCGTAGTCCTTCCAGATGAGACCGCCGTTCTCCGTGAACGTCTTGGTCACGTCCGCGTGGCTCATGCCCCAGCGGAGGCCGTCCATCATCGCGGCGAGGCTGCTCACCGGCGTCGCCTCGCCCTTCACGGCCTTGCCGGCCGGACCGCCACCGCCGACGTTCGGCTGCGCGAGGGGGTCGCCGCCGCCCTTGTTCGAGCCGCCGCTGCTGCCGCCGCCCGCGGACGAGCCGCCGCCGCTCGACGAGCCCGACGAGGCCGAGTCGTCGCCGACGGGATCGACCGAGGAGGCCTGCTTGGGCTCCGTCGGGTGACACGCGACGACCGCCGCAGCCCCCATCGTGGCGAGGACGAGACCGAACGAACCGACCAGCACCGCACGTTTCATGGCTGGGACGATATCACTCCGCGCGATGCCCCATCAACAGGACGGCCGAAAACTGCTAAGGGAATGCCATGGTCCGGAGTCTCCCAACGGTCGCTCTTGCCGCGGCGCTCGCCCTGTCCCTAGGCGGCACGGGCGGCTGCGGCCCGTCGACGGGGCCGGGCGCGAAGTCGCGTCCCCTGCCCGCCTACGCCGGTCGAGCGGCTGACCTCTTCGACGACTCCATCGATCCCGCCGCGGTCGGAATGGACTTCGACAGAGGCTACACGCCCAGGGCCGACCCGATGCTCCGCGAGCGCTCGCAGGTCAGCGACGCCGTCTTGCGCGTGAAGATCGCGACGGTGACCGGCAAGAAGGATGGCCCCGAGGCGAGCTACCAGCTCGGGCTCCACATCATCGAGAAGCTGACCGGCAAGAGCCCGCCTCCCGACGACTTCACGGTCGCGGTGAGCAAGGCGAGCGAGTCGCATGGCATCCTAAAGAACTTCGAGGGCCGCCTCGTCGGCTACCCGTTCGTCGCCTTCGTCCGCGAGTTCGTGAGGCCCGACGGCGACCACGAGGTGCACTTCCACCTCTCGCCGGACACGAAGGAAGTAAAGGCCGCCGTCAATGACGCTGTCGTTCTCGGAGAGGCCTACGCTAAGTAGGCAGCAGCAGTAAGGGAGTCACCCGTGGCGATCGACCTCAAGAGCCCCAAAGAAGTAGAAGCGATGAAGGCGGCCTGCCAGATGGCCGCGGAGACGCTGCTGGTCGTCGGCGAAAAGCTCCGCATCGGCATGTCGACGGAGGAGATCAACACCCTCGTCCACGAGGACACGTTGAAGAAGGGCGGTCGCCCCGCACCCCTGAATTACCGGGGTTTCCCGAAGAGCGTCTGCACGTCGATCAACGAGGTCGTGTGCCACGGCATCCCCGGCGCGCAGATCCTGAAGGACGGCGACATCATCAACGTCGACATCACGACCATCTACGGCGGCTACTACGGCGACACGTCCGCGACGTTCTACATCGGCACGCCGAGCCCCGAGGCTCGCAAGGTGGTCGAGGTCGCGCGCAAGTCGCTCGAGCTCGGCATCGCCCAGGTGAAGGACGGCGCGCGGCTCGGCGACATCGGCGCCGCGATCCAGGAATACGTCGAGGCGCAGGGCTGCAGCGTCGTGCGCGACTTCGTCGGCCACGGCATCGGTCGTCGCTTCCACGAGGACCCGCAGGTGAAGCACTACGGTCGTCGCGGCACCGGCGAGCGCATCAAGACGGGCATGACGTTCACGATCGAGCCGATGGTGAACATCGGTCGCTTCGAGGTCGCCGTCGACCCTGACGACAGGTGGACGGTCACGACCGTCGACGGGTCGCTCTCCGCGCAGTTCGAGCACACCGTCGTCGCCACGAAGACGGGCGTCGAGGTGCTCACGAAGCGCCCCAAGCCCCTCCGCCTCAGCGAGAACGTCGCCACGATTTTCGCCTGAGCGGACGTTTCGCGCGGACGCGGAAGCGCGGTCTGTTGCCTGGTAAACCACCTCGCCCGATTCCGTAAGGCTTCTGCGGATGGATCGTGACGGATCCGTAGGTATGCGTAAACGTTGAGTTGCCGGGCGTTTCGCCAGTGCTACCCCATCCTACAGGGACGGATAAGGGTACCTATGCGACGAACGACCTGGGCCCTCGTGGCCAGCGGACTGGCGATCATGACGGCCGCGCTCGGCGCGTGCAGCAGCGCAGCGAGCGACGACGGCGCCGCGGAGGGCTCCGAGCAGGGCCTCGCCTCGAACGTGCACGTCCTCACCTCGCGCTTCGACTCGGCGCGCACCGGCGCCAACCTGAAGGAAAAGGTGCTCACGACCTCGAACGTGAACGGCGCGACGTTCGGCAAGCTGTTCACGCGCAACCTCGACGGGCAGGTCTATGCGCAGCCGCTCTACGTTGGCGGCGTGAACGGCAAGAACGTCGTCTACGTCGCGACGGAGCACAACAGCGTCTACGCCTTCGACGCCGACGACCTGCGGCCCAACGCGCCGCCGCTCTGGCAGAAGAGCTTCGGCCCCTCGGTACCTTCGCAGGACACCGGCTGCGGCCTCCTCACTCCGGAGATCGGGATCACTGCCACGCCGGTGATAGACCTCGCGGCGAAGACGATCTGGTTCACGGCGAAGACGAAGGAGAACGGCACGTACGTCCACCGGCTCCACGCGATCGACATCGCCACGGGCCTCCCGCGCCCGAACAGCCCCGTCGTGATCACCGCGAGCGCGCCCGGCAACGGCGCCGGCACCGTGGGCGGTGTCATCACGATGGATCCCTTGCGGCACATGAACCGGCCTGGCCTGCTCAAGGCCGGAAACGGCATCTACCTCGGGTTCGCGTCGAACTGTGACATCGGCCCGTATCACGGCTGGGTGCTCGGCTACGACGCCACCACGCTCCAGCAGACCGCGGTCCACGTCGACACGCCGAGCGGCACCGAAGGCGGCATCTGGCACGGCGGCGTCGGACTCAACGCCGACGACAACGGTGACGTCTTCTACGTGAGTGGCAACGGCACGTTCGACGGCGTGAAAAATTTCGGTAACAGCGTCGTCCGGCTGAAGCCCAGCGCGTCCGGCTTCAGCGTCGGCAGCTTCTTCACGCCTTTCGATTCGAGCGTCGCGAACGAAAGCGACTTCGACCTCGGGTCGACGGGAGGCATGCTGATCCCCGGGACGCAGCTGCTCGTCACCGGCGACAAGCGCGGCCTCGGCTTCCTGGTGAACAAGAACCAGATGGGCGGGTTCTCCGCGCAGGATTCGCAGATCGTGCAGCGCTTCCAGGGCAGCGCGCGCGGGATGTACGGCGGCGCGGCGTTCTACAAGAAGGGCACCGGCGGCAGCTACTACCTCTGGGGTACCGGCGACCGCCTCAAGTCGTTCAAGTTCGACGGCACGAAGATGGTGCTGCCCGCGCAGGTCAACACGAGCTCGCTCATCGGCTATCCAGGCGGGCAGCTCTCGGTCTCGGCCGACGGCGAGACGCTCGGCACGGCGGTCCTCTGGACGGTGCGCTCCAAGCGCACGAGCCCCGGGCTCGCGCAGAGCGCCGGCGCCGGCGTGCTGCAGGCCTTCGATGCGCTCGACGTCACCCGCGAGCTCTGGTCGAGCGACACGAGCCGGACCGACGTGCTCGGCTCGGTCGCGAAGTTCGCCCCGCCGACGATCGCCAACGGGCGGGTCTTCGTCGGAACGGCGTCGAACCAGCTCGTGGTTTACGGCCTCGTCGCGGGCAACCCGGACCAGGATGCGGGCTCACGCGAAGCGAGCGTCGACGGCGGCGCGGAGGCCCAGGCAGATGCAGCCTCCGAGGCGGCCGCGGCAGGAGCGCCGACGTGGGCGCAGATCTATGCACAATACATCGGACCGGGAACCCCCGGGCACTGCAGCGGTACGGGCGGTTGTCACACCACGTCACGCGCCGGCTTCAAATGCGGAACGAGCGCGGGCGAGTGCTTCGCGGGAATGGTGCAGGCGGGACTGGTGACGCCCGCGAACGGCGCGCAGTCGCCAATCGGCCTGGTCGGACAGTCGCCCTTGGTGTGGCTCGGCGGAGGCATGCCCCTCGACAACGACACGCCGAACCCGGCCGCCGGCGCCGCGGTGCAGGCGTGGGTCGCGGCAGGCGCCAAGAACAACTGAGCGAGATTCGAGATTTCCTCGGAAGCTCGGGTGCGACTACTTTTTTGCGGCGAGGAGCTCGACGGCGGCGCGGCGCGCGGCTTCGCCGACCTTCACGCCGCCGATCATGCGCGCGATCTCTTCGACGCGTTCCTTGTCGTCAAGGCGCTTCACGGTGCTGGTCGTGCGGCCCTTCCGCTCCGTCTTGTCGATCACGAAGTGATGATCGCAGAGCGCGGCAATCTGCGGGAGATGCGTGATGCAGAGGACCTGGCGATGGCGCGCGACGTCCGCGATCGCGCGGCCGATGACCTCGGCGATCGCGCCGCTCACGCCCGCATCGACCTCGTCGAACACATAGAGGCCAGCGGGCCCCTTCTCGGCGAGGACGCGCTTCAGCGCGAGGAGCGCGCGCGAGAGCTCGCCGCCGCTCGCAATCTTGCGGAGCGGGCGCGGGTCCTCTCCCTTGTTCGGTGCGATGAGGAACTCCACGCGGTCGATGCCGCTCGCCGTGAGGCGCGCGCCGTCGACGTTGGGGAGGTCGCCGGCCTGGGGCGCGGGCACCGCGGATACGTCGACGATGACTCGCGCTCGGCCCATGCCGAGCCCGCTGAGCTCACGACCGATCGCGTCCGCGAGATCCGCCGCCGCGTCACGACGCTTGCGCGAGAGCGTCCGCGCCTCGGCCGACACGGCCGCGAGACACGCGTCGCGCTTCGCCTCGAGCTCCACGAGGAGCTGGCTCGCCCCTGCGAGCTGCTCGAGCTGCTTCTTCACGTCGTCGCGATGCGCGAGCAGCTCGTGCGTCGACGGCCCGTGCTTGCGAAGGAGCTTCTGCAAGCGGAACCAGCGGTCGTCGACCTCGGCGAGGCGCGCCGGGCTCGACTCGATGTTCTCGGCGTAGCGTGCGAGGGCGCGCGCGGCGTCGGCGAGCTCGGACCGCGCCGACTCGACCGAGCGCGCGATCGGAGCGAGCGTCTGATCGATCGCGGCGGCGGCGTCGAGGTCCGACGAGACTCGCGCGAGCTGGTCGCACACCGTGTCCTCGCCTTCATAGAGGCGGTCGGCGGCGCCTTGCGTCGCCACCTGGAGCTTCTCGGCGTGACGGAGCCGTGCGCGCTCGCTCTCGAGCTCGGTCTCCTCACCTGGAGACGGATCGAGCTCTTCGATCTCCTTCAGCTGGAACGCGAGGAAGTCCTCGCGCTCGGCGCGATCGCGCTCGGCCTCGCGCACACGACCGATCTCGCGGACGACCTCCGTGAGGGTCGCCACCTTCTCGCCGAGCGAGTCGCGCAGCGAATCGAGCTTGCCGAACGCATCGAGGTACTCGAGGTGTGTCGCGGGGTCGGTCAGGCTGACGCTCTCGTGCTGCGAGGCGATATCGCAGAGGTCGGGCGCGAGCTCGGCGAGCTGAGTGGCCGTCGCGATCTTGCCGTTGAGGAACGCGCGGCTCCGACCCTCGGCCTGCACGACGCGACGAACGACGAGCTCGCCGTCGCACGGGACGCCGGCGGCCTCGAGCTTGGCAGCGACGCGCGAGCCCGACTCCACCTCGAAGAGGGCGGCGACCTCCGCCTCTCGCTCGCCCGTGCGGACGACCTGCGGCTGCGCACGCCCACCGAGCACCAGCGCGAGCGCATCGACGACCATCGACTTTCCCGCCCCCGTCTCTCCGGTGAGGACGTTGAAGCCAGGGCCGAGCTCGAGGACCTGATGCTCGATGAGGACGACGTTGTCGATCGTGAGCGAGTGGAGCATTCGGGGGGTCGCTCGTTACCCCGAGTACGGAGCGCGGTCGAGACCGCGACGCCCAACCCATCGGTCGGTTCTTGTGGGGGTCGGTCGCGCCTGAATTCGTTTTGCGCACCTTTCCTTACCCACCTCGTAAGTCATGGAGCTTGTTTGCATAATGCATCATTCCTTGACGGACGCGACTTTGCGCCACTAGCCTCCGCGCCCGCTGCGCAACGTGCGCGGTGAAGGGCAAAATGGCGGCGAAAGCTTCAGCGAAATCGTCCAAGAAGGACCCCGTGAGCTCACCTGCGGCGAGCCTCGGCAGCAGCGGGAATGCTTCGCGTGCGAAGGGTTCCAAGCGCAAGCTGGCGGTCGCCGCCCCGCGCGAGATCGAGCCGCCGCCCAAGCAGCTCACGCTCGAAGAGCGCTGGGCTTCGCTCGAGGAGCGCCTGGCGAAGGCCGACCCCGAGTTCCAGCGCGCGTACCAAGAAAGCCTGGACATGTCGTGGATTTACCACGACAGCGCCCTCGAGGGTTCGGTCTACACCCCGATCGAGCTGCGCTCGGCCGTGGACCAGCCGGACCCGGCGGCGTCGAGCTTCCCGGCGGGGACGGACTCGAGCATCCAGCCGATCTGCGAGGAGATCCGCCGTCATCGAGAGGCCCTCGAGTACGTCCGCGACTTCGCGAGCCAGGCGCGCAAGAAGCGCATGCCCGTCACCATCGACGTCGTGAAGAAGATCTACCTCATCCTCCATCCAGAGGAGGGCGACATCAAGACGGTGAAGTACCGCAAGGACATCCCGCAGCACCGCCTGTACTTCCACGAGTACGCGCCGCCCGACAAGATCACCTACAAGGTCCGGCAGGTCCTCGACTGGATCAACGACCCCGAGACGCGTCGCACGCGCAGCGCCGTCCGCATCGCGGCACGCGCCCACTACGATCTCCTCCGCGTGTTCCCGTTCACCACGGACAGCGGCAAGGTCGCACGCCTCTTCATGAACCTTCTTCTCCTGAAGAACGGCTTCCCTCCCGCGATCGTGCACTCGACGGAGCGCCAGCGCTATTACGAGGCGCTCAAGGGCGCGAGCGCGGTGATGACCCAGATCGTCCACGAGTCGATCGAGAACAACCTCGCCTCGGTCGAGAAGCTTCTCGAGGCTCACGAGAGCAAGGGCTACGCCGTCAAGGTCTAGTCGGCCTGCGAGCGAAGGGATGCTGACCAAGCGGATCATCCCGTGCCTCGACGTGAAGGACGGACGCGTGGTCAAGGGCGTGCGCTTCGTCGATCTGCGTGACAAGGGCGACCCCGCCGAGCACGCCCGTCGCTACGACGAGGAAGGTGCCGACGAGATCACGCTGCTCGACATCACCGCGACGGTCGACGGCCGACGCACGATGCTCGACGTGATCGCGCGGACAGCCGACCAGACCTTCACACCGCTCACCGTCGGCGGTGGCGTGCGAACCGAGGCCGACGTCGAGGCGCTCCTCGAGGCCGGCGCCGACAAGGTCAGTCTCAACTCCGCAGCCGTGTCCGATCCGGAGCTCATCCGACGGTGCGCCGACCGCTGGGGCTCCCAGGCCATCGTCGTCGCCATGGACGTCCGGAGGACCGCGGCGGTTCCTTCGCAAAATCCAGTAGCGGCGAATTGGGAAGTCGTGACCCACGGTGGTAGGACTCGGACGGGTCTCTCCGCTCGTGAGTGGGCAGAACGAGTCGCTCTTCTAGGCGCCGGCGAGATCCTGCTCACCAGCATGGACCGCGATGGCACACTCAGCGGATACGATCTCGAGCTTCTCCGCATGATCGCGGAGACCGTTCCCGTGCCGGTCATCGCGTCCGGCGGAGCCGGCACGCTCGAGCATCTTCGCGACGGGATCCTCCTCGGTCACGCGAGCGCAGTGCTCGCGGCCTCGATCTTCCACGACGGCACCTACCGCATCGGGGCTGCCAAGGCGTTCCTCGCCGACGCAGGCATTCCGATGCGGCCTCCGTGCAGCAGCGACGCCTCCGAAGGAACCGCCGCCTGATGAGCGCGCTCGAGTCATCGGTCACCCTCGAAGACGTCTTCGCCGTCGTCGAGGCAAAGCGTGTCCCGCTCGCTCCCGAGCTCGCGGGGTACCTCACCCTCGAGGTCGCCGACGGCAGTCAGGCCGCGGGCGGCGAGGTCGACCCTCGGACCGTCTACATCAGCGAAGAAGGAACCGTCGCGCTCGTCCGCCCGAAGCGAGAGTCGCCGAGCGGTGACGCCGAGACGAGCGTCCGCGCGATCCTCGCCAAGCTCCTCGAAGCGAGTGGCTCCGCGACGCCCGCGCTCACCGCGTCGGCGAAGCGAAAGCCGGGTGCGGGCCTTCCGGCGCTCGTCTCCGAGCTCGAGGGCGCGCTCATTCCGGTCAATCGCGCCGCGGGTCGTCGTGCGCTGGCTCGCCTCGCGCGCGAGGTGAAGCGCGTGACGCTCGGCCTGGGACGCAACGCTTCGCTGCCCCCGCCCGGACCGCGCGCCGGAGCCCAGCCGCGCGCCACCGCGAAGGATGCCGGCGAAGACGTGATGAGCGGCCCCGACGCTCCGCCGGGACCGCGCGGAAGCGTGGCGAGCTTCTCGGACGAAGCCCTCACCGCGAAGCGCACGAACCAGGTCGCCGACCTCGCGGCGCAGATGAATGCGCCCGATGTCTTCGGGGTGCCCAGCGCCGAAGCGCCCAAGTCAGGCGTCCCGTCGCTCGGTCTGACGCCGCCCCCACTCCCCGGGCAGTCTCCTGCGCCCGCTCCCGTGGCCGCGGCAGGCGGGTTGCCTCCGCCGCCTGCCCTTCCTGTTCGCGCGCCGTTGCCGCCGCCTCCGGCGCGCTCCGGTGCCAGTGCGCCGGTCGTCGGTCCGCCGCCGCGCGGCAAGAGCGCTCCGGCCGGTCCTCCGGGGGCCGCCCCCGCTGAGCGTCCTCCCGTCGATCACCTCTTCGGAGGCGACGAGGTCGACTCGCTGCTCTCGACGTTCGAGGTCTCGAGGGTCGGCGAGACGCAGATGCGCACGGAGCTGAAGGCGATCGCCGGCCTCGATCCGACCCCCGCGCCGCCCGACGCGACCACGCTCGCCGAGCTCACGAAAGACGTCGGTAAGGACCTACCGAAGCGCCAGACGTCTCAGGTCGACGGCGTCGAGGCTCTGCTCGCCATGTCCGAGCCGACGTCCGAGCCGAGCAGACCGCTCGCTGCGCCGCCGCCGGGGTTCGGTGCGAGGTCCGACGATCACGGGCTCATCCCGCCCGCGTCTGCTGCGCCGCCGCAGTCGGCGCTCGCGCCGCTGTCGCCTCTCGTCCCCATGTCGGTGCCCCCCGCCGCCGCCCGCAGCGCGGCGACGCCGCCGCTTCCCGACGTCGCTGCGGCCGCCATGGAGGCCGCGCTGAAGCGACCGGTCACGCCGCGCCAGCAGGCGCGCCCGCTTCCCGCCGCGAGCCCCTCGACGACGGGTCGCCGCGAGAAGGCGGAGCCGCCGCCGCCGATGGAGGACGCGTGGCTCGGAAAGGCCACCGAGCGGCTCTTCTTG
>JANXVA010000635.1 GCA_025351875.1 Myxococcales bacterium
TCGTCGCCGTCGTCGTCGTCCTCGGCTGCGTCGCCCTGGAGCAGTCCACGCTTCGAAGCCTCCTCGGCGAGCCGGCGGAGCGAGTCGTAGCCCGCCGTGGAGAACGGCCGCAGCTCGTCGATGCCGAACGCGTCGTGCAGCACCAGGCATTGCTCGGGCTGACGTGAGATCGTGAGCAGGGCCTGCGTGAGCACCTCGCGCTTCGCCTCGGGCAACGCGGTCCGCGCCGCGACCACGTCTCCCGGGATCGCGCCGAAGCGCACGAGCACGCGGACCGCGTCATCGGCACCCGGGATGTCCATCCACGACCCGCGCGTGATCTGGCCGCCGGCCCCGACGCCCGCATACGTCGCACCGAAGTCCGCACGGCCCGCGACGACCGCTCGCACGACCGCCTCGTGCGAATGCCAGAAGCGCTCCTCGGCGAACGCGACGCGCGGATCGACACCGACCGCTGCGAGCCCCACGCGCGGCACGACGTAGCCGCTCGCGCTGTAGCGGTCGACCCAGGCCGCACGCGCCCCCGCGAGATCCTCGGGCCCTTGAAACTCCGAGTCGCGAGGGACGATGATGGCCGAATAGAACGCGGTGTCGCCGCCTCGCTGCGCGGAGACGAGCGCGCTCACGGTGCCACGCCGCTCGAGCGCGATGAACGCGAGCGGAGGAACCCATGCGATGTCGACCTCGCCGACCACGATGGCGCGCGCGAGGTCCTCGTACGATTCAGCCTCGAAGACGGCGAGCTCTGCGTGCGCGAGGTTGCCGAGCGCGAGCGAGAACTGCGCGATGCGCTCACGCATCGACGTGGAAGCCCCGTTCGCGGCATATCCGAAGACGAGGACGTCGGGCGCCTTGGACGGGAGCATGGTCAGAACGTGTCGTTGTCGAAGCGGAACGCGATGACGTGAGCCTGCGGTGCGCTCGGGTTCACGACGATCGCGCCGTCGAGGCCGGCGCCTTTGTAGTGAACGATGTGCGCGCCATCCGACCCGGGATAGCCCGTCCCGAAGATCGAGATGTGGTTGGCCTTCGCCAGCGCGGTGACGACGCGGTCGCGGATCGGACCGGGCGACGCGAGCGTGATTGCGGTCGAGTGGAGGCCGAGGTCTCCGATGTAGTCGAGGTCCATCGGGTGCCAGCCCTCGGCGTACGGGATGCCCGGCAAGCGCGCGTCCGTCTCGCCCTCCAGGCCATCGAGGTTGATCGCGATGTCGTAGACCGCGCCATTCATCTTCACCTGGAGGTGGAGGTGGCTCGGGTCCGAGGGACAGCCGCGGTCGCTCGCGCCGACGATCGAGACGAGCGTGCCGTCGAGCCGACCGTGCGCGGGCGTGAGCCCCTTCCCGAGCGTGCCGACGCAGGCCATGCGCGTCGGTGTGCCGTCGTCGAACGCCGGTGCGGCGTCCACTTCGGCCGTGGTGCCGGCGTCCTCCTCGGGAGTTACGACGGTCGGGTCGGACGGCGGCGCCGTCGCGACGACGGTGTTGTCGCTGCACGCGGCGACGAGGGCGAGGAGGAGCGAGAGGGTCGAGGCGAGAGCCTTGAGGGAGGGCTTCATGAAGGGATCGCGGGCTCAGTTGACGGGGGCGATCACCGGCGCGATCGTCGTGATGCCGGCGCCAGCGTACTTGCGCGACGTATCGGAGGAGACGAGGCAGGCCGAGCCGTCCGCGTTGTGGATCTCGACGACGTCGCCTGCGCGCGAGAAGCCGTAGACCGTGTCCTTGTAAGCGACGATCCCGAAGAGGCTACCGAACGACGCCGGCGAGGCCGCGTTCATGCACCAGGAGCCGCGCGTGACGTCGCCGCGCACGCTCTTCAGGGTGCTCTGCTTGCCCGGCTTGATGAGCTTCACGTCGACCTCGATCAGCGTGTCGGTGGTCGCGCACGCCTTGCTCGGCGGGCAGGTGCGCACCGTCGCGAAGCCGATCGGGTTGCCGGAGTTGGCGACGAAGACGATGTCCCCGGAGAGCGCCCACGGCAGCTTCGTCTTCGGATCGATGCCGAGGGTGCCGACCTGCGTGGGCGTGCCGCTCGTCGCGTCGATCTGGTAGAGGCCGCCTTCGCCGTCGGCGCCGATGAGGACCTCCTGCGGGCCGAGCGTGTTCTCGGGCGCGACCGTGAGTCCGTAGAAGCGCGTCTGCGGCAGCGTCCACGTCGCGTCGCAATGGACGGTCGTGCCCTGGATCGTCAGCGGGAACGCGGCGCCCTCGCTGACGCCGTAGAGCTTGCCGTCCTTGCCGACGGCAATGTCGGTCATCGTCTTCGCGGGACCGGTCTTGCCGACGCAGTCGAAGTCACCGACGGTCATGGCGGCGCCGCCGACGTCCTGCGGGTCGAGCTGGTAGAGCGTCGTATCCGTGTGGGCATAGAGGAGGGGAGCGCCGCTCGGCGCGGTGCCGTCGATGCCGCCGTCGTTGCCGCCGAGGCCGCCGCTCGAGCCGGGATCTACCGGCGTGCCAGAGTCCTCCCCGTCGAAGCCGCTGTTCTTCGAGCTCGTCGCGCATGCGGCGACGGCGTACGGGATCGTGAGGAGTCCGAGCAAGACGACTGCGCGATTCATGTGGCGGCGCAGCTTAGCGCCGTTCGGGCAAACGGCCATGCCCGAGTTCGGGGCGCTTCAGACCCGGGCGCAGGCCCAGCACGGCCTGCCGCCGGCGGCTCGATCCCGGGTAGGAACTGCTGCGCTTCAGCTCACTCCCGCCGCCGCCTTGTCGAGCCACTCGTCGATGGCGCGCTCGATCTCCCTGTTCCCGTCTTGCGTGTACTTTGCAAGCTTAGCCTCGCACTCGGGTACGGAGGCGACGAAGTCGGTGACCGTCTTCGCGTCGGCGAGGGTCTCGGCATGCCGGCCGAAGCCCTCGTGCTGCAGGTATCGCGCGTTCAGCACCTGCTCGAACTGGCGCTCGAGCGGCACGGCGAGCATCGGCTTGTGCAGGTAGACGGCCTCGCCCATGAGCGTGAAGCCGCCCCCCGCGATGACGGCCTTGCACGAGGCGAGGTCGTCGATGAACTTGTCCTCGCTGAACGGCTGAAAGCGCAGGTTGCCGTCGACCTGCTCCTCGGTGATGCCTCGTCGCATGCCGTAGATCCGGCACTCGAGGCCGGTCTTCGCGAGCGCCTCCCGGAACGCCTCGTTGCCCTCGCCCGTCGTGTAGACGAGGAGGTGCTCACCGCTCCGCCGCTTAGCAGCGAGGATCTCGGGGCGCAGGATGGGCGGGAACAGGCGCGTCCGGTCCTTGCGGAGCGGCGGACGGAAGAACGTGGTGATGAAGTACTCGTCGCACCACGGCAGCTTGCTCTTGATGAACGCCTTCGTGAGCTGGAACTCGGTCTGATGGCCCTCGGTGATCTCCTCCGGCAGCTTGGTCCGGTTGATGACCTGCATGTTGTCGACGGAGAGGATCGGGAGGCGGTGGGTCTTCGCGTAGAGGTACGTCCACGACTCGAAGTCGCTGATGACCGCCTGCGGGCGGAAGCTCGTGATGAGGTCGAAGTAGGCTGCGATGTTCTTCGGCACGCCGACCGCGCCGGTGACCACGTTCGACCAGAGGGTCTTCGCGGGGCGAACGCGATTCTCTTCGTAGATCATGTGGAGACCGTGGATCTTGTTCACGCCAGCGAAGCGCTTCGCGAGAAAATCGACGGCGCGGCCCGAGGCCATGATCTCGACGTCGTGATCCTGCGCGATGAGATGCTCGAGGATGACGCGCGACCGCATCGCGTGCCCCATGCCCTCACCGACCACTCCATAGAGGATCTTCATCGGTCCCGAGTGTATCTCGCTCTCGCGCCCCGGTAAGCTCTCAAGGCCTTGGTCACGAAGAAGCTACGCATCTACTGCGAGACGCTGCCGTTCGAGGAGGTGACGCGTCCCCGGACGATCGCGCTCCTTCGCCGGCACGAGCTCGAGCTCGTGCTCGCGGTCCGGCCGTGGCAGCTCGACGCGCTGCCTGCGGTAGCGCGGGTGCTCGGTGACTCCGGGGTGGTCGTCTCGATCTGGCCGATGCTCTCGGACGAGGAGGGACGGTGGGCCAGCGCCCAGAACGCGGCCTCGTTCGTGCGGTTCGTCCGCCTCGCGGTCGACACCCTGGCGGGCGCCGGCCTGGCTCCGGCCGAGGTGCTGCTCGATCTCGAGCCGCCCTTCGCGCACGCACGTGCGCTCGCTGACGGGGGCGCGGGCCAGGCGAGGGGACTGCTCAGCCTCGGTGCGGCGCGCCCGCACGCCGCGTCGGCCGCCGCGATGGATGAGGCTTCGAGAGCGCTCGCGACGGAGATCGCCGACCTGCACGCGCGCGGGATCGCGACGGCGTCCGCGGTCTGGCCGCTCGTCGCGCTCGATCCGCCCGGCGGGCGCGGGTGGCAGTCGCTGCTCGGTACGCCCGTCGATGCCCTCGCGACGGCGCGGGTGAGCGTCATGATGTACACGTCGATCCTCGAAGGTTGGTCGCGTGGCACTGTTCGCCGCCGCGATGCGACAGCGCTCCTCGCCGCTGCGAGCGTGCGCGTGTCACGACGCTGGGGGGCTCGCGCCGGGATGTCCCTCGGGTGCGTCGGCACCGGCGCGCTGATGGACGAGCCGGTCTATCGCGATCCGCAGGAGCTCGCAGAGGACGTGGCGATCGCCCGCGCCGGGGGCTGTGAGGATCTGTCGCTGTTCGATCTCGGCGGTGTCCTCGGTCGCGAGCCGGCGGAGGCATGGCTCGACGCCTTCGCGCATGGCGCGGAGCTCTCGGGCGCCGGAACCAGTCGGCGCGTCGCGGCCGCGCGGCGACTCTCGCGCATCGCTACGTGGGCTCTCGGCAAGAAGAGCTGATCAGGGACACTGCGCGGTGCGGTACTCGACGCTCTCGTCCGTTCGCACCGCGAAGGCGATCGTCCCGTCGTCTCCGACCGTGAAGTCGCGGAACGACTCCTCGGCCGTGTGACTCATCGGCAGGACGACGCGGCCGATCACGTGTCCGTCACCGGGGTCGAGACAGGCGACGTAGGCATCCCCGGGATCCCCCGCGGCTACGCCGAGGTAGATCGTTCCCTTCGCGTCGCTGTCGAGCAGGACGATCCCCTGCGACGGTTTCGGGAACAGGATGGTGCGCGCAAAGCGGAGCGATGTCGTCTTGCGATCCACCGCGTTGAGGTACGCGCGGCCCTGCGCCTTCGACGCGAGTCCCGCGGTGAGGAGCAGCGCGCCGTCCTTGCTCGGGCGCCCGGAGAGCTGGACCGCCTCTTCTGCGGGCTTGCCGTCGGTCGTTCCGAGGAGGACGAGCGCGCCGTGCTCCTTCTCGACGTACACGTCCTTGCCGTCGATCACGACCGCGGTGACGAGGCCCGGCTCGGCCATGCGCGTCGTCAGCGGCAGCTCCCCGACCTTCCGCCCGTTCGCGTCGACCAGCGTGACGGCCTTGCCGACGAGCCGATCGACCATGGCGACGGTGCCGTCCTTCGCGACGGCGAGATCTTGCGCGGTCGTCGGCGCGTCGCTCGTGCTGCGGAGGCGTCCGGTCTCGTCGTACCGCGCGAGCCGGCCGTTGACCTGATCGAGGATGAGCAGATCACGCCCGGCGAGCACCAGGCTCATCGGCCCTTCGGGGTTGCCCTCCTGCGGTCGATCGTGCCCGAGGTCGCCGCGCCCGCTGCCCCATCGCGCGACGACGCGCGAGGAGGAGGGAGCCCGAGGTGTCGCTGCGTCGCGCAGGGACTCCTCGAGCGCGTCACTCGCATCGCTCATGGCTTCGTTCGGGGCCGTGGGGCGAGCGGCGGCGGGAGTCGCGCCGCTCTTCGCCTCCGCTGTGCTCCGAGGTGCTCCACCTTCCTCGCTTCGTGAAGCGCTTCGATAGAGGAGCAAGCCTGCGAGCAGGACGACAGCGGCTCCAGCGGTGATCTTCGTACGGGGCTGCAAGGGGATGTCCGACAACACCGTAGCGCGAGCCGCCGCGATAGAGGTCGCGAAGCCTCCGCGAAGCGTCGCGAGGTGCATGTCGCAGGTGATCCCCGAAGGAGCGAAGGCGCGCCGCTCGCGGAGCGCTTTTTTCACCGTCGCTGTCCGTCGCGTGCCCTGCCCGATGTGCGCAAGTCCTCGCGCACGGACGGCGCGTGTCTTGCTCAACGGTCTGTCGATGCGAACGCTCCCGGCTCGTCTCTTCGTTCTGATGTTCGCGGCCCTCACGCTCGTCGTGCTCCAGGGCTGCGGAGCGACACCCGACACCGCTGGCGGTGAAGGTGAGACGACGTACGGCGCGACGGGAGCCGCCGGAGACACCGGCGAGGATGCCCCGGGCGACGTCGGTGACGACGCCAACCCCGACGCGGCCCTCATCGCGGTCGACGACGGCGCCACGGTAGGCAGCGTTCAGTCGGCCCTCACGACGAACGGCAAGATGCGCGCGACGGCGAACGTGAACCTCCGCAAGGGCGCGGGGACGAGCTACGCGGTCCTCGCGGTCATCCCGTCGGGCACCGTCGTCACGCTCCTCTCTGCGACGGCGCAGAACGGCTTCCTCAACGTCGAGTTCAACGGCACGGCCGGCTGGAGCTCCTCCTCGTACCTCACCGAGGTCGCGTCGACCGGCGGCACGACCAGCGGCGGCACCTCGGGCGGCGCGGTCAGCCTCGACGGCGCTTCCTCTCCCGACAACGCGATCGCGCGCGCGAAGTCGGCGGTCGGGTTCTCGTACTACTGGGGCGGCGGCGCCTGGCTGCCGACCGGCGCGTCGTCGAGCAACAAGGGCTCTTGCTCCGGCAGCTGCCCGTCCTGTTCGCACTCCGGCGCGTACGGCGCGGATTGCTCCGGCCTCGTCGCGAAGGCCTGGCAGTTCGGGACCAAGGCGCTCGAGGTCAACTCGCACCCGTACTCGACGGCGTCGTTCGTGAACGACTCGGCCGGCCACTGGTCGACGGTCTCGCGCTCGTCGCTCCACAAGGGGGACGCGCTCGTCTACAACAGCGGCGGTCACGGCCACATCGCGGTGTACGAGAAGGGCGACGGCTGGGGCTCCCCGACGGTCATCGAGTGCCGCGGCTGCGCCTACGGTTGCGTGTACAACGCACGCTCCTTCACCTCGAACTACAAGGGCATCCGCCGCGCCGGCTTCTAGGCCGCCCGAGATTTACACGGAGGCTCGGAGGGTTCTGGGCTGCTCACGTCGAGCGTCGTCCCCAGCGCAGGCGAAGCGGAGCAGGCGGAGCCCTAACTGCTGAGCGCGCCGGGTTCGATGTCGAGCTCGCGCTCGATCTCGGCGATGATTCCCGCCACCGTCGCATCGTCGAGCGCGAGCGTGTCGGCGAGGTCGAGCAGAAACTCGTTCTCCTCGTTGGTCACGAGCCCGTCGGCGTACTGCACGACCGCCGCTGCCGCGAACATGCGTCGGCGCGTCGCCGGGTCGGTCGTCGCCTTGCCCAGCGCCGCGAGCCGGGCCGTGAGCCCCTCGTTCGTGATCCGACCGAACGACGCATGGACGCGGTCATCCACCTCGGCGGGCGGCAGACCGCGCAACGACGGCAGCTCGCGCGCGAGCCGCAGCATGGCGACCAGCTCGACGTTCGTAACCCCGTCAGCGCAGGCGGAGAGCGCGATGGCGTCCAGGATGGCGTCATCGATCGGGGCGTCCCCGAGGACCTTGGCGACGAGATCAGCGGCGTCGGTCATCAGAAGGAGAACAGCCTACCTGAAGTTTTCCCGGCGGCACGGCCAACGCACGTTGTCCCACATGCCTCGGTTGCGTCCCCGAGAGGGATCGGAAGCGGTTCGGCCTTGCGCTGAGGCGCCTAATGGAAAAAGGTTCGTCCGTCCGGGGGACAGGGCCAACACCGCATGAACACAAAGCGATTCTCTCCTTCGATCTCTCCCCGCGTGCTTCCCCTCGTCCTTGCGGGAGCGTCTCTCATCGCGTGCTCGTCGTCCTCCGATCGGCCCGACGTTGCAAATCGCAACGCGTTCGAGAAAGTCGGCACGGCGGCCTCGAAGGTCATCGCCGGTAAGAACTCGGACAAGTCGCAGGACGCGGTCGTCCTCCTCATCCACTACGACCCGACGCAGCGGTCGGTCGGCTCGTGCACGGGGACGCTCCTCTCCGATCGCCTCGTGCTCACAGCGCGTCACTGCGTTGCGGACACCGACGATTCGGCGGCGTGCGACGTGAAGGGAACCCCACTCGCCCAAGGAGCCGTTCGCGGCAACCGCCCCGCGAACACGCTGTACGTCTTCACGGGCCCGAACCGTCCGGACTTCGGCAGCCGTGACATCACGCCGAACGGCATCGGCGCCAAGGTGCTCGACGACGGCGGCACGAACCTGTGCAACCACGACATCGCGCTCCTCATCCTGAAGGAGCCGGTCGCGAACGCGAAGATCGCCCAGATCCGCCTCGATTCGCCGGTGAAGAAGAGCGAAAAGCTCACGGCCATCGGCTGGGGCGTGACGGATACGACCCCGCAGCCCGACGTACGGCAGCAGCGCAGCGGCATCGAGATCATGGGCATCGGCCCCGACGACACCGACGTGCTCCCGGTTCCGCCGAACGAGTTCGAGGTCGGCGAGTCGATCTGCTCGGGTGACAGCGGTGGTCCGGCGCTCGCGCCCTCGGGGGCGATCGTCGGCATCGTCTCGCGCGGCGGCAACGCCACCAAGCCCGACCCGAACAACCCCGCGTCGGGCTGCATCGGCGGCACGAACCTCTATACGAAGGTCGCGGCCTTCAAGGAGTTCATCGAGGCCGGCCTCGCGCAGGTCGACGCCGAGCCCTGGTACGAAGGCGGCCCCGACCCGCGGCTCGCGAAGGCGGGCACCGTCTGCGGCGACGCGACCGAGTGCCGCTCGAACATCTGCGTCGCCGATCCGTCGGCGAAGGACGCGCTCACGTGCGCGGACGACTGCTCCGCCGCCGACTGCCCGGAGGGGCAGACGTGCAGCACCGTCGGTGACGCGCAGATCTGCCGCGCGCCCACGCCCCCGCCGACCAACGCGACCTCGACGACGACGTCGGGCTGCTCCAGCGCTCCCCGCGCCCCGGGCACGTCGTCGAACGGCGCCCTCGGCCTGGTCCTCGCGGCGCTCGGCCTCGCCGCCGCCGCTCGCCGCCGCCGCGTCTGATCTACGCGCCTCGGTCCGGAGGCACGAGCTTCCGGATCGAGACGGCCATCGTCTGCGCGGCACCGCGGAGGAGGTCGATCAACCGCGAGGGCGACGGACGCTGCTCGGGATCGACCGCGATGTCGTACGAGATCGTCCCGTCGCTCTCGCCCTCGTCGACGCGCTGCGCGCCCGCGCTCGCGAGGATCGCGCGCATCGCGGCGTTACCCTCGAGGACGTCAGCGCGAATGTGAAGGATGCCATTCGCACGCGCCGCCCGCTCGAGCTCGAGTGCGAGCGCGCTCCCGATCCCGTGCTTCTGCAGGTCGTCGACGACCGTGATGGCCGCCTCCGCGACCGTCGGGTTGCTCTTCAGGCGAATGAGG
>JANXVA010000644.1 GCA_025351875.1 Myxococcales bacterium
AGCAGCTTCGCGCCGTGGGTGATGATCCCGCCGTACTCCTGATCGGTCCCGGGCAAGAAGCCGGGCACGTCGACGAACGTGACGAGCGGGATGTTGAAGCAGTCGCAGAAGCGCACGAAGCGCGCGGCCTTGATGCTGGCCTTGATGTCGAGGCACCCCGCGAGCACCTGGGGCTGGTTGGCGACGACGCCGATGGGCTTTCCGCCGATGCGCGCGAAGCCGACGACGATGTTCATCGCGAACCTGTCGTGGACCTCGAACAGGTGCGCGTCGTCGACGACGGCGCGGATCACGTTCTTGATGTCGTAGGGCTTCGACGCGTCGGCCGGCACCATGGCGTCGAGCTCGGGTACCTCGCGCAGCGTCGGATCGGTCGAGGCGCGGCGGGGCGCGTCCTCGGTGTTGTTCGACGGCAGGTACGAGAGCAGCTCGCGCAGGCGCGCGATCGCCGCCTTGTCGTCGGCGGCCGTGAGGTGACAGACGCCGCTCTTGCTCGCGTGCGCCGCGGCGCCGCCGAGCGCCTCCTTCGTCACCTCCTCGTTGGTCACCGTCTTGATGACCTCGGGGCCGGTGATGAACATGTAGCTCGTCTCCTCGACCATCATCACGAAGTCGGTGATGGCCGGCGAGTACACGGCGCCGCCCGCGCACGGGCCCATGATCACGCTTATCTGCGGGACGACGCCGCTCGAGAGCGTGTTGCGGAGGAAGATGTCCGCGTAGCCCGCGAGCGAGTCGACGCCCTCCTGGATGCGCGCGCCGCCCGAGTCGTTGAAGCCGACGACGGGCGCGCCGATGCGCAGCGCCAGATCCATCACCTTGCAGATCTTCTTCGCGTACGCGGCCGAGAGCGAGCCGCCGAAGACCGTGAAATCTTGCGCGAAGACCACGACCTTGCGCCCGTCGACGAGGCCCCAGCCGGTGACGACGCCGTCGCCGAGCACCTTCTGCTTGTCCATCTCGAAGTCGGTGCAGCCGTGGACGACGAAGCGATCGACCTCGACGAAGGAGCCGGGATCGAGGAACAGATCGAGCCGCTCGCGCGCGGTGAGCTTGCCCGCCTCGTGCTGCTTCTCGATCCGCGCCGCGCCGCCGCCGGCGAGCGAGAGGCGGTTCATCTCGTCGAGGCGCGCGTTCGCCGCGGCGCCGAGTGAGCTTCGGGATCGATCGTCTGCCATGGCGCCGCCCGTAGCACGTGGGCGCGGAGGCCGCGATCACGTCACGAAGGCCCGCCGGCCGCCGCGGGGCGCACCTCCGAAGCCGCGGGCGCGCGCAGCTTAGTGGGTTCAATCTGGCAGCGGAATCGATTTCAATAAATTTCGTGACGAGCGCCCTGAGCTGTCGATGTTCTGAATACATGGTGGCCGAAGGTATTACGAAAATGCGTGTCTTCCGGAGGACCAGCTCACCATTGCTTGCGTCGATCGCATCGACCCCTTTATGGTGGTGCTCAACTAGGGCGTATGTGCTTCGGTGCATGCAGCCAACTTGGAGGTCCACGTGAAATACCAAATTGGTGCGGCTGTTGCGGCGCTGGCCATTGCCCTTGTTCCGGGCACTGTCTCCGCCGAACCGGCCAGCAGTACGGTTCTCGCTACGAGTTACGTCACCGCGACAAAGATACTGAGTGGGCTCGATGCAAACTTCGCAGCCCAGAAGCTGAAGCACACCGCGGCGACCTCACATGCGTTCGCGGTCATCTCGGCTTACCCGCCGGATCCGTATGCGACTGCATATCCGCCGGATCCGTATGCAACTGCATACCCGCCGGATCCGTACCAGCCCATCGTCTGTAGGGGGTTGGCCACGGCCTGGAACGTAGCGGTCTTTCAGAACCGCACTCAGGCAACGTTCGATCTGCTGCTGAAGGCAGCGGCCGCGAACAGCTGCTCGCTTCAGTTCACGCGAGCTTCAGTGCCGAACGCCGACGGATCGTCGGATCTGGTTTCGGTCACGTTCCTCAAGCAGTAAAATCCCCCCATGATTCGCAGGTCGGCGTGAGCTCGAAGCGTGCCGCCTCCAACCAGGCTCGCGCCGTTGCTGCGGCGGCGCTCTCCCGTGGTCTCATCAGCGCCGACGTCTACTGGGACGCGGCCTGCCGGTGGACGCTCGGAGCGTGCCCCTCCGTCCGCGATCTGTTCGGCAACGTCCTCGACGCGGCGGCGCTCGACGCGCTCTTGCTCGAGCACGAGGTCGTCGACGACGCGGCGATCGAGCCCCACGCCAGGCCGCCTGCGCCGAGCGCGCTGGCGATCGGGTCGACGATCGCCGGCTCTGCGGTGGCCCTCGGCGATCGCGGCTTCCTCGAGCCGCGGAACAGCGAGCTCCTGTTCCGCGATCCGGAAGAGCCGCGCTACCTCGTGACCGAGGAGCTCGGCTCGGGCGGCGCCGGGCGCGTCGTCATGGCGCGCGACGCGATCATCGGGCGCACCGTCGCGCTGAAGACGCTGAAGGACGACGACGCCGGGGCGCCGGGCGTGGCCGAGCGCTTCGTCAACGAGGCGCGCGTCACCGCGCAGCTCGAGCACCCCAACGTCGTCCCCGTCTACGACATGGGCGTGCTCCCCGGCGGGCAACCCTATTACACGATGCGCGTCGTCAAGCGGCAGAGCCTGCAAGACGTGCTCGCGCGCGACGATCTCCGGCAACACTGGACGCTGGTGCGGCTCGTCGGCGCCTTCGTGCAGATCTCGCGCGCGCTCGCGTACGCGCACCGCCGAGGCATGCTCCACCGCGACATCAAGCCCGAGAACATCCTGCTCGGCGACTTCGGCGAGGTGTACCTGGCCGACTGGGGCAACGCGAAGCAGCTCGGGCCGAACGCGGCCGAGGGGCCGCTGCATTTCAGCGGCGCGACGCCCCACATCGAGAGCGAGCCGAGCGGCCTCTCCGGCACGCCGGGGTACATTTCGCCCGAGCAAATCCGCGGCGATCGCGCGCGGATCGATCGCCGCGCCGACCTCTTCGCGCTCGGCGTCGTGCTCTACGAGATCCTCACGGGCGAGCACCCGTTCGACGCGCCGACGCTGCTCGGGGTCATCCTCGCGACGCAGACGCGCACGCCGCGGCCGCCGCGCGAGATCGTGCCGAACTGCCCGCTGTTGCTCGAAGATCTCTGCCTGGCGATGCTGGCAAAAGATCCGGCGAACAGGCCCGAGACGGCCGATCGCGTCGTCGCCGAGGCCGAGGCCTTCCTCGAAGGCGCGAAGGAGCGCGCGCGTCGCCGCGAGGAGGCGC
>JANXVA010000671.1 GCA_025351875.1 Myxococcales bacterium
CTACTCGAACAAGGAGATCTTCCTCCGCGAGCTGATCTCGAACGCCTCCGACGCTCTCGACAAGCTCCGGTTCCGGGCGATCACCGAGCCTTCTCTCCTCGAGGGAGAGCCCGAGCTCGTCATCCGCCTCCGTCCCGACAAGGAGCGTGGCGTCCTCGTCATCGAGGACACAGGCGTCGGCATGAGCGAGGCCGAGCTGATCGAGAACCTCGGAACGGTCGCGCGCTCCGGCTCGCAGGCCTTCCTCGCGAAGCTCGAGGAGAGCGCGAAGAAGGACGTCTCGATCATCGGCCAGTTCGGTGTGGGCTTCTACAGCGCCTACCTCGTGGCCGATCGCGTCGAGGTCGTCTCGCGCGCCGCCGGCAGCGACAAGGCCTTCCGCTGGTCCTCGGACGGCAAGGACCGCTTCACCGTCGCCGTCGACGAGCAGAAGACGCGCGGCTCCGCGATCGAGCTCCACCTGAAGGAGGACCAGAAGCAGCTGCTCGATCCGTGGACGCTCCGCGATCTCGTGCGTCGCTATTCGGACTACATCGCGTATCCGATCGAGCTCGAGACGACCGAGGTCGAGGAAGGCGACGACAAGAAGACCGAGATCAAGCGTGAGCGCATCAACAAGGGCGCCGCCCTCTGGCAGCGCCCGAAGAGCGAGATCACCGACGAGCAGTACGAGGAGCTCTATCGCCACCTCACGCACGACTTCGAGGCCCCGCTCGCCCGCGCGCACTTCCGCGCCGAAGGGACCGTCGAGTTCGTCGGCCTGCTCTGGCTTCCGAAGCGCGCGCCCTTCGATCTCGACGACCCGCGGCGCCAGCGTGGCGTCCGCCTCTTCGTGAAGCGCGTCCTCGTGATGGAGGACTGCGACGCCGTCCTTCCGCAGTGGCTCCGCTTCGCACGCGGCCTCGTCGACTCGGACGACCTGCCGCTCAACGTGTCGCGCGAGCTGCTGCAGGAGTCGTCGACCCTCCGCACGATCAAGAAGAGTGTCACCCGCAAGGTCGTCGATCTGCTCGACGAGGTCGCGAAGGACAAGCCCGACGACTACAAGACCTTCTGGTCGACCTTCGGTCGGATTCTGAAGGAGGGCCTCGTCGTCGACAGCGAGTGGAAGGACCGTCTCGCGAGGCTGACGCGCTGGGGCAGCACGTCCTCCGCAGACAAGGACGATCTCGTCTCTCTCGAGGCGTACGTCGGCCGCATGAAGGAAGGCCAGGAGGCGATCTACTACGTGACCGGCGAGTCCTACGACGCGCTCCTCGGGTCGCCTTACCTCGAGGCGCTCAAGGCTCGCGGCTACGAGGTGCTCGTGATGACCGACGCGGTCGACACCTGGGCCGCAGAGGCGATCGCCGAGTTCGACGGCAACAAACTCGTCAACGCGATGCGCGCCGACGTGAAGCTCCCCAGCTCCGAGGAGGAGACCAAGAAGGCCGAGGAGGCCTCGAAGGATTTCGGTGCGCTGCTCGCGGTCGCGAAGAAGTCGCTCGAAGGGAAGGTCGCCGATGTCCGGACGTCGAGCCGCCTCGTCGACTCGCCCGCGTGCCTCGTCCTCGCGCAGGGGGCGATGCCGGCGCATCTCGAGAAGGTGATCCGCCAGTCCGGCAAGGAGGTGCCGCGCGGCAAGCGCGACCTCGAGCTCAACCCCGCGCATCCAGCAGTGAAGCGCCTCGCCGCGATCGCCGCCGAGAATCCGAGCGACCCGCGCCTCGACGACTTCATCGTCGTCCTCTACGAGCAGTCGCTCGTCGCGGAGGGGAGTCCGCTCGAAGACCCGAACGGCTTCGCGAAACGACTCACCTCGCTGCTGACCCAAGCCGTCGGCTGACGACGCGTCAGGCGAGCTTCTCTTTGACGAGATCGGCGATGACCTTGGGGTTTCCCTGCCCCTTCGTCTGCTTCATCACCAAGCCGACGATCGCGCCGAACACGTTGACGTTGCCGCCGCGATAGCGCGCGACGACGTCCGCATTCGCAAGGAGGACCTGATCGACGATCGGCCCGAGCGCATCGGCGCTCGCGATCTGCTTCATCCCCTTCGCCTCCACGATGGCGCGGGCCGGCTTGCCGGAGGCGATCATCTCGGCGAGGACGTCCTTCGACTGCTTCGTCGAGATTGTGCCCGCCTGACCTAGCTGCACGAGCTCGACGAGCGCCTTGCCGTCGAACGGGAGCGCGTCGATCTTCTTCGCGCGCATCTCGCCGAGCAGATCGTTCACGAGCACCGAGGCGATCTGCTTCGCGAGCGCCTCGCCCTCGGGCGCGGCCACCGCCGCCGCGAAGAGCGCACCCAGCACGGCGTCCTGAACGAGCACTCGCGCCTCGCCTGCGGTGACGCCGTGCGCGGTGACGAGCGCGTTCGCCTCCGGCGAGAGCGGCGCAGCGGGCTTCTTGTCTTCCGTGGTCGCCGGCTGGGAGACCAGCGGGGCCGCCTTGGTCGGTGCAGCCTTGGCCGTCTGCCTCGCCCATGCGTCCTTCAAGGCCACTGTGCGATTGAAGACCGGGGCGCCAGGTTTGCCGTCGGGATCTGCGGTGAAGAAGCCGACCCGCTCGAACTGGAACCGCGCGGACGGCTCTGCCTGCGCGAGACACGGCTCCCCCTTCGCGCGTACGACCGTGAGCGAAGCGGGGTTCAGCTCGAGGAGCCAGTCCGTGCTCTCGTCGGAGCCCGGGTTCTCCGTCGTGAAGAGGCGATCGTAAACGCGGACCTCGACATCCTTGGCGTGCGCGGCGCTCAACCAGTGAATGGTGCCGACGTTCTTCGCACCGTCCGAAGCGATGCCGCCACGGGTGGCCGGATCATGCGTGCAAATCACACGCGACACCTGCCCGCCCTCGTGCTCGACGCGGGTGCAAGTGACGAAGTACCCGTGGCGCAGGCGAACCTCGCGCCCCGGGGCGAGGCGCTTCCATCCGGCCGGAGGATCCTCGGCGAAGTCATCGCGGTCGATGAGGAGCGTGCGGGAGAACGGCAGCTTCCGACTCCCACGCAGGTTCTCTGCGATGTCCGCGCCGGGCTCGGTGCCGGCGGGCCAGTGCGGTGCCTCGAGCTCCTCGACCTCGTTCTCGGGGAACGACTCGATGACGAGCTCGAGCGGCTTCAGAATGCACATGACGCGCGGCGAACGGCGATCGAGGTCGTCGCGCACGCAGGACTCGAGGAGCGCGACGTCGACGGTCGAGAGGTTCTTGGCGACGCCGACGCGCCCGATGAAGTCACGAATCGACTCGGGCGTGTACCCGCGACGGCGAAACCCGGCGATGGTGGGCATCCGTGGATCGTCCCAGTCGCTCACGCGCTTCTGCTCGACGAGCTGGAGGAGTCTCCGCTTGCTCATCACCGTGTACGTGAGATTCAAGCGCGCGAACTCGGTCTGCTGCGGGACGTGCGGGACCTCGGTGGCCGAGATCACCCAGTCGTAGAGCTCGCGCGCGCTCTCGAACTCCATCGTGCACAGCGAGTGCGTGACGCCCTCGAACGAGTCCTCGAGGCAGTGCGCATAGTCGTAGAGCGGGTAGATGCACCACGAGTCGCCGGTGCGGTAGTGGTGCGCGTGCTTGATGCGCACCAGCGGGGGGTCGCGCATCTTCATGTTGGGCGAGGACATGTCGATCTTCGCGCGGAGGACCTTCTCGCCGTCCTTGAACTTTCCGTCGCGCATTCCGCGGAAGAGCTCGAGGTTTTCGGCAGGTGTACGCGTGCGGTACGGACTGTCCTTGCCCGCCTCGGTGATGGTGCCGCGGTAGCTCCTGCCGAACTCCTCGTCGGGCAGATCGCAGACGTACGCGCGCCCGCGTTCGACGAGCTTCTCCGCGAGGTCGTAGAAGCGCTGGAAGTAGTCGGAAGCGTAGTAGAGGTGCTCGCCCCAGTCGAAGCCCAGCCACTTCACGTCGCGCTTGATGGCCTCGACGTAGGACACGTCCTCGGTGGTCGGATTCGTGTCGTCCATCCGGAGATGGCAGCGGCCGCCGAACTCCTTCGCGACGCCGAAGTCGACGCAGATCGCCTTCGCGTGACCGATGTGGAGGTGGCCGTTGGGCTCCGGCGGGAACCGCGTGACGACCTTGCCGCCGTGCTTTCCCGCGGCGACGTCGGCGCGGACCATGTCGCGGATGAAATCGGAGGGGGAGTCGGGCATGGGACGCAAACCTTAGGACAAAACCCGCCATTTCGCGAGACCGTCCCCTGAGGCTGCTTCGACTCACTTGCGCCACGCCTCCGAGGTGCCACCCTGCGCGGCGATGCGTCTCCCCGTGGCGTCGTTCGCCGTGCTCACGCTCTTCGCGGCGACCTCGCCGCTCACGTCGCGCGCCGACGAGCGCGCGCTGTTCTCGCTCGATCTCTCGGGGGTTCGCTACGGTCTCGTGCGCGCCACCGTCGAGGGTGAGAAGAAGCTCGTCGTCGACGCGCAGGACATCGCGCCGTCGCTGGTCACGCTGGTCGATGCCTTCGTCCAGAGCAAGCCCGTCAAGCGAGACGTGCGTCTCACGAGCGGCGCGGTCGTGCGCAAGGCCGAGGGTGCTCGCCTGCTCGTCGTGAAGCTGCCGGCGCTCGGCTCGGGCGGCGCCGCGGACATCCAGCTCGCATTCGCGGTCGCGGCGATCACGACGCAGCCGTTGCTCTCCGCGAAGGCTCCCCTCGTGCCGCCCGCGAGCCCACGGATCACGTCCTTCCGCGTCGACATCTCCGGCATGCAGGCGATCGAGGCGCCGAAGCTCGACGCGATCACGGTCACGCAGAAGCCCGACGGCTCCGCGACGACGGGCGATGTCGTGTTCGAGGTCGCCGCCGGCGGCGCACCACCGTTCGTGGCGTGGAGCAAGCCGGCCAACGCCAGGCCGCGGGCTCTCCGCGTGGAGTACGTCGGCGCCGACGGCGTCGCGATCCTGAAGGTTCGCCTCGATCGTTGCACGCCGTCTCGGGTCGTGCCGCTCGGCGCGAGCGGCACGACGCGCATCACGCTCGCGTGCGGCGGCATGCACGCCGACTGAGGCTCAAGGCGCGCCCGACGTGAGCGGCTCGGTCGCGGCTTCGCGTGCCTTCTCCGACATGGTCGACTCGTCTTCGAGCCGCTCCACTGCGAGCTCGTTCGCGATCGCCGCGGCTTCGACGGCCGAGTGGCCGGCGGCTCGAGCCGTGAACTCGCGCTCTGCCTTCGCGTCCTTCGCGCGGATCGCCGTGTCGTCCACCTCCTCGCCGGGCAGCTCGACGCGTAGCTCGGCGATCATCATCCGGATGCCGGCTGCGATCGGTAGAGCCAGCAGGGCACCCAGGATGCCGAGGAGCTTTCCGCCGACGAGGAGCGCGATCATCACCGAAGCTGCGGGGAGACGCAGCACCTTGCCGTAGACCCGGGGGACGATGATGCGACTCTCGAATTCCTGGTACGCAGCGAGGATGCCGAGCACCACGAGAGCCACCGTCGTTCCACGCGACAGGGCAGCCAGGAACGCGGGGCCGCAAGCGAGAAGCGCGCCGATGTAGGGCAGCACATCGGCGACCCCCGCGAAGAGCGACAGCGCGAGCGCGTTCGGTACGCCGGCGATCGTGAGGACGGCGAACGTGAAGACGGCCATCAGCAGCGACGTGATCACCTGCCCGCGCATGTAGCCGCCGACGATCGTCTCGAGGTTCAGGAGCACGCGAGACGTTCGCACGTGGTAGTCGCGCGGGAGCATCGCGAACAGCGCGCCGCGCATGCGATCGCGATCGAGCATGATGTAGAGCGCCAGGAAGAAGGCCGTGACCGCGTACGCCGCTATCTCGATGACCTTCGGCCCATAGGAGAGACCGATCTCCTGCACCTTTGTTCCGAGGTCACTCGGATGGAAGGATCTCACCGACACGGCGAGCGACGCGCCGAGCCTCGAGCCTTCGAAGATGCCGGCGATTTTCTCCTGCATCCTCGGGAAATCGGTCGCCACGTCCGAGAGCTGGGCGACGAGCTTCGGCAGGGTGAGGGCGCAGAAGCCGCCGCCGAGCACGAACAGGGCGACGAAGACGAGCGCGATCGCGGAGCCGCGGGCGAGGCCGCGCTCTCCGAGGCGTGCGACGAAGGGGTTCAGCATCCCGACGATCATCAGCGCGACGATGATGACGAGGAGGATCTGCCAGAGCTGGAGGAAGAGCCAGACGAGAGCGACGGTGACGACGACAGTGACCGCCGAGCGCACGCTCAGCTCCACACGGACCAACCTCGGGAGCTTCACCACGACGCTCTCGAGCAAGCGCCTCGCCAGGTCGCCGCAGAAGGTTAAAGCGAGCCGTGTGCGCCATTCAGACGGTGGATCAGGAACGATCCGTGTTGCGCCGATCGCGCAAGGACGCCCCAGGATTAGCCAATGATTCCTTTTGCCACAGCCTGTCACCACATTTGCATACCCCTGGTCATGGCCCGCACCTCTCTGTTCGACCAGCTCCGTCGCAGCATCCGCCTCGTGCATGCATCCGAGCGCACCGGCCGTCCGGCCGACGAGATCGCGGAGATGGGACGCGAGCACGCCGTCAGCCGGCGCAACATGCTTCGCGGCGCCGCGGGCGCCACGGCGGCGGCCCTCGCGAGCTCCGCGCTCGCAGGCTGCGCGGCCGACGGAAGCGGCGGCGGCATCGAAGGCACCGCGCTCGGCCGCACGCGCTCCGCGCTCCCGCGCGCGAACGGCAACGTCGCCATCATCGGCGCCGGGCTCGCCGGTCTCTCCTGCGCCTACGAGCTTCAGAAGGCCGGGCTCACCGCGACGATCTACGAAGCGAGCACACGCGCCGGCGGACGTTGCTACTCGATGGGCGGCCAGTTCGCCGGGCCCGTCACCTTCCCCGGCCAGGTCATCGAACGCGGCGGCGAGCTCATCGACACGGCGCACGCGACGATGAAGGCCTACGCGAACGAGTTCGGCCTCTCGCTCTACGACATCGGCAAGGATCCCGGCGCGGTGTTCTACCGCGTCGGCGGCGTCACCTACCCCGAGAGCCGCATCGTCGACGAGTACCGCGTCCTCGTCGACGCGATGCGCGACGACCTCCGCACCGTCGGCTCACCCACCGCCGCGTCCTTCACCGCGAACGAGGCCGCGCTCGACCGCATGAGCCTCCGCGAGTACCTCCGCACGCGGAACGCGCTGCCCATCATCCGCGCCGTCATCGACGTCGCGTACACGATCGAATACGGCCTCGACGCCGACCAGCTCTCCTGCCTCTCGTTCCTCCTCTTCATCCACGCCGACCGACGCGCCAAGTTCGCCCCCTGGGGCGTGTTCTCGGACGAGCGCTACCACATCATCGGCGGCAACCAGCAGGTCGCCGTCGGCCTCGCCAATCGCTTGCCCGGCCAGATCCAGTACGGCCGAATGCTCCGTAAGGTCGCCAAGCTCAGCGACGGTCGCGTCGAGCTCACCCTCGTCGAGGGCTCGACGACGCGGACGGTCCAGCACGATGCCGTCGTCCTCGCGATCCCGTTCTCGGTGCTCCGCGACGTGACGCTCGACGCGAGCCTCAACCTACCCGCGAGGAAGCTCCGCGCCATCAACGAGTTCCACATGGGAACGAACTCCAAGATGATGATCGGCTTCTCCTCGCGCCCCTGGGTCGAGCAGGGAGGCAACGGCGCGGCGTACTCGGACATGAAGAACCACCAGACGAACTGGGAGACCGACTCGATCAACGCGACGTCGACGCGGGGCATCCTCACCGACTACTCGGGCGGCGCGCGCGGCGCCTCGCTCGAGCCCTCGAAGGTCCAGTCGCACGCCGCGGCGTTCCTCACCGACCTCGACAAGATCTACCCGGGCGCCAGCAAGGCCGCGAGCCGCGACCCGCAGGGCAACATCCTCGTCCACCTCGAGGCCTGGCCGAAGAACCCGCTCACGAAGGGCAGCTACTCGGCGAACCACCTCGGATACTTCACGACGATTTGCGACCAGGAAGCGCCCCCCGTTGGGAACCTCTTCTTCGCTGGCGAGCACACGAGCTCGTTCTACGAGTGGCAGGGCTTCATGGAGGGCGCCGCGCTCTCCGGCCTCCGCGCCGCCGGCGAGGTCTCTGCCCTCCTCGCCGGGAAAAAATAGCCGAGTCCGGACCTCCGGACGCGGCTCGTGCACGGGCTCGTGCGCCGAGGTCGTCGCTCCCTCAGTACTTGCAGGTCGCCTTCACGGAGGGGTCGAGCGGGTCGAGCGTGGGCCCGGAGATGGCGTCCTTCGCGGCATCGAAGAAGATGCCGGAGTTGACGGCGGGAGCCGCCTTGCCGGTGGGGGTGCTATCGACGGTCGGAATGCACCACAGCTGGATGTCGGACGGCGCCTCGCCCGTGACGATATCGAAGTTCAGCGGCCCCGAAGCGCCGTTGTAATCGATGTTCTTGCCCGAGGAGAGGACGGCCACGGCCGCGTTGATGTTCGTCGAGCCGGGCTCCGAGTTGGTGCCCGGCGGCACGATCCGCTTGAGTCCTTCGGCGATGTTTGCGCCGGTGAGCGGCTTGTCGGACGTCGCCGCGATCGCGTACGCGAGCGTGTAGAGCGCGTCATAGCTGGGCGCCGTTCCGGAGATGTCCGGCGAGGTCCCGTCCTTGATGAACGAGATGTAGTGGCTGCGGAACAGCTGGAAGATCGCGTTGTTCGTTCCCGGGGTCGTTCCGAGGACGCGGTTACGGAGGGCCGTCGAAGTGCCGATGGCGTCCCAGAGCTCGGGGACGAAGCCGCCGTCCGTGAACAAGTAGGTGGGCTTGCCGCCACCCGGCCACGTCGCGGCCTCGAACGGCGTGAGGAACTCCGCCATGACCTCGGTCGTGCCGAGCATGAAGATGATGTTCGGCACGAAGGTCACAGTCCCACCGGGGACGACCGTCGAGCGGACGCTGACGTAGTCGGGCGGGGTAGCAGAGCTCGGGTCGCCGTAGTCGACGACCTTGAGGTTGCCGGCCGTCAGGTTGTCGAGCGCCGACTTCCCGTTGAACACGAGCGTTCCCTGGAGCGCGGTCGCGAGCCCCTTGCCGTAGGAGTCACCCTTGTTGAGGATGAGCACCTTGATCGGGGTGGCGCCGGCGATGGCGAGACGCGTGCGCGTGCTGGCCTCGACCTGCGGCATGATGCCGACGAGCGCCTTCGCCTGGATGACGTCCGACGGGGCCGTGCGCCAGACGAGCCCGTTGTCCGCGAGGCTCGTGATCGCGACGCTCGTCGCGGTCGGGGACATGAGGAGGACGCCGGCAGGGATCGTCACTTCCGCGACCGCCTGCGTGTCGCCGCTGAACGACGCGCCGATGATCGCCGGGACCTTCACGTCGTTGACCAGGTGCTTCGCCGAGCGAACGGGCGCGTCGGCGTCGTTCGGATCATTCGACTCCTCCGAGCAACCGACGACGACGATGGGCCGCCGGGCCGTGGTCCCGATCGCGGGGGGCAGCCCGCTCGCGCCGGTCTTGAACTCGTCGACGGCGAGCGCAATCGCATTGAGGAGGGGAATTCCGCTCGCGCTGTCGACGCCGACCGTCGGGAGAATCGAGCCGATGATGACGGCGTTGTCGTTCTTCCAGTCACCGATGACCGTCGGACAGTCGGGCGCGGTGAGCTTGGCGCACTTGAAGTCCTGCTTGCGACAGATGGTGAAATCTCCGAGTGTCGCGATGCAGTCCTGGTTCGTCGTGCACTCCTTCGTCACGGGAGCGTCTGGACCCGAATCGGGAACGACGACGTCGGTCTTCTTGACGCAGCCGTTCTGGACGCACTGGTAGGTCGCGCCGACGTTGAACTTGGCGCAGTCACCGTCCGTGCTGCACTGGGAGCTGTCGGAGTCGAGCAGCGCCGAGCAGCCCGCGGCCCAGAGCACATACGAGCCGACGGCAACGCCGCCGAGGATCAGCTTTGAAGTGTGACGTTTCGTAGTCGCCGGGATCATGGTCGGAGCCTATCTCGTGAAGATGACGAAGGGGTTTCGCTAGCGGCGCGCGGTGCGCGGCGCGCGGCGCGTCAGAATGTGCCGCGAAGGCCGACGGACTTGCCGCCGAAGGTGACCGTGGTGGTGGTGCGGGGCGGGGCGCTAGCCTTCGGCGCAGTCGCGGGGTCGCTGGAGGCCGCCGGGGACCGCAGCGTGAAGTACAGGCTGATCGACCCGAGGATGACCGCCGGCACGATGAGCACGTCGGTGATGATCCCGAACGTCTTCACGTCGCTCGAGAGCGAATCGAGCGCCTTCGAATCCGTGGGCTCGTTGTCCCGCTTGCTCTTCAAATCACTCGACTTGGAGAGACCGATGACGCCCGTCGTGATCGCGCCAGCCGCGAATGCGCCTGCCCCGATCCACGTGTAGACGACCCACTTCGGCGCACCCGTCGCCGCCGGACGGTCCGCCGATGGCGCGTTCGTCGTCACCTGGGCCCCCGAGAGGTCGAACGCCACCTTCAGCTTGTCGCCGCCGGCGACCGCGATCTTCTTGGTTTCGCCCTTCTCGCCTGTCCGACGTACCGCGAGATCGTGCTTGCCCGGATTGACCTTGATGGGCTTCGGGAGTGGGCTCACTCCGACGACGGTGTCATCGAGGACGACCTCGGCGCCCTCGCCGTTGACGGTCACCTCGACGGAGCCGATGCGGTCCTGGAGCTGTACGAGCCGCTCCTTCACCTCCTGCTTGCGCTGGGCGGGCACCTCGTCGCCACCGGCCACGAGGTACTCCTCGAAGGCCGCGATGCCGCCGACGAAGTCGGCGAGCTGCACCTTCACGAGGCCGATCGAGTGGAGGATACCGAAGTACGGCGCGATGCTCTGCGCCCTCTCCAGCTCCACGAGCGCTGCGCTGTAGGCGCCGTCGTTGTAGAGCTCGACCCCTCGGGAGTAGTGCGCCTTCGCCTCGGCCTCCGCG
>JANXVA010000073.1 GCA_025351875.1 Myxococcales bacterium
GCGGTCCCGGCATCGCGGCCAAGGCGGCGAGCTTGGGCGAGTGTGGTGCGTCCACCGTGTTCTTGGTCGGACGGGGCGATCTCGACCCTCGACGGTGGCAGAGACGCGGCGGTCGACGCTTCCGACGCCGCGGTCGACGGCGGCACCGACGCCTCGTCGGGCGACGCGGGATACACCCCGGCGCCGTTCGGCTTCTGTCCACCGGTCGCCGGATGCCCCTTCGTCGCGACGCTGAAGGCGTCCTGCAGTGCCACGCCGGCCCCGGTTGCATGCTGCAACGACGCGACCAGCGTGACGACGGCGCGCTGCGAGACGGTGTCGGGCTGCAACGGGGGCTTCGCCGCGTGCTGCTCGGGGCAGCAGGACTGCCCAGGTCTCGTGTGCTGCGCATCCACCGCGATGCCAGTCACGGGGACGAGGGTCGCGTGCGTCTCGGGCCAGCAGTGCGCGCAGACCACCCAGACGTATATCTGCACGGTGCCAGCCAAGGCCGGACAGTGCCCGTCCGGGAAGGTCTGCACGAGCATGCCTTTCGGTCCGGCCGGCTACTACCGGTGCAATTGACGAGGGATCGGTACCGCGCGTGAGCGCGCGTTGAACAGGCACCCGACCCGAGCCAGGCTGCCCGAGGCTTCGGTCGCCGCGGCCCGCGTGGTAAGAGCACGGAACTCCCATGCGAAGCCTCGTGCGCCGTTCGTTCCTGGTCGCTCTCGTCGCGGTCTCCGCCGGTGCGGGGCTCCTCGCATGCCTGGAGGACTTCAAGGTCCTCGCGCCCGCGGCCGACTCCGGGACGCCTGGCGTCGACTCGAGCCTCCCTGTCACCGAGGCCGGCCCCGGAATCGACAGCGCCACGCCCGACGCGAGCGTCGATGCCGACGCGGGTCCTCCGCAGACCCATTGCGACAGCGTCGTCGCCCCGGCGGGATCCGCTGACTTCTTCTGCGCAGACTTCGACTCCGTGCTTCTCGCCAAGGGCTGGGACAGCGTCGGACGGACCGACGGTGGCACCGCCGACAAGACGAACGTGGTCGCGGTCTCCCCGCCGTTCTCGTTCCTGAGCAACGCCCAGGGGTTCGGCGCGCAAGCGACGCTCAACTGGGCGAAGACCGGCGCGAAGGCCTTCAGCGAGGCCACCGCCAACTTCCACATCAATCCTTCGCAGCTCGGCGGCGTCGCTCCTGCCTCTCCGGGGACCGTCGAGCTCGTGCAGATCACGACCAACAACGCGCTCGTCTCGTTCGGCTTCTCGCGTGGCTCGAGCATGATCGACGGGAACCCGTACTACGGCTACTACATCGCCAACGCGGCCTTCGGCGGCGCCGCCGCGCTCGTCAACTACAAGATCACCGCCGTGCAGCTGGTCGTCGACGTGTGGACCGAGGTGAGGCTCAGCTGGCTCGCGAACGGACACTTCGATGTCTCCTACAACGGCATCAACGTGCTCTCGCAGTCGGGCTTCGGGTCGAACGCCACCAAGGTCTCCTTCCGCGTCGGCGCGTACGCGAGCGGAGACGCCCAGGTCATCCCGCCCGCGCGCCTCGACGACGTCGAGCTCTCGATCCGGCGCTGACTCGTTCGCAGGACGTGCGGGCCTCTTGGATCGGCTAGCGCGCGCATCAGCAAGAGTGCTTCATGAAGAGGTCGACGAGCGCTCTGCGGCGGTGAAGGCAGGCGCGAATCCGCCGCCGGTGGTCCGGAAGTTCGTGGTTTGGCCCTGGTAGAGTCGTGCCGCGAGCAGCTGAGGAGCGCCGTGGTAGACGTAGACGCGAACGTCCAGCTTCAATGGGATCCGCTTTGCCTCGATGATCTCGATGAGCTTCGGGCCGCTGTCTCCGAGGTGGAAGTCGTAGCCGTAGAGCACGCCGGGTGCGGCTGGTTCGCGAGGATCGACGCATACAAACCGCCCGATCCACGCCCGCGCTCGAGCAGCGCCTGGAGGGCTTCGCGGTCGACCGAGATGCACGCGCACTCGCGATTCAGGGTTTCGGACGTCGACGGCATCCGGCGAGCGTAGCGCCCCAGACGAGCGGCGACTGCGACCACTGCAATCTCGAGAAAGGCACGGAGACCGCGCCCGGTGGAGTGACGGGGCCTGATCCCGAGGCGGGCGACCTCCGCCGGGCGCTCCTCGTGGTAGGGTCCGGCTCGCCATGCGCGTGCCTGAAAGTCTCGTGCCGCTCTTCGACTACGGAGTCCTCGACGACGTCGTTCGACCGCTGATGAGCGGCAAGGAGGCGCACGTTTATCTGGTGGTCTCGGGTGGCCGATACGCGGTGGCGAAGATCTACAAGGACGCGGAGAACCGCTCGTTCAAGCACCGCGCGGAGTACACCGAGGGCCGCAAGGTCCGGAACACGCGCGATCAGCGCGCGATCGCGAACCGCTCCAAGCACGGTCGACAAAAGGACGAGGCAGGCTGGCGCGCGACCGAGGTCGACATGATTCACCGCCTGCACGCGGCCGGTGTTCGCGTCCCGGTGCCGTACCACTTCATCGAGGGCGTCCTGCTGATGGAGCTCGTCGTCGACGCCGACGGACAGCCCGCCCCACGGCTCGGCGATCTTCCGTTCGATGCCTCCTCCTCGCGCGAGATGTACGAGCGCCTCCTCCGCGCGACCGTGCAAATGCTTTGTGCGGGCGTCGTGCACGGCGATCTCTCCGAGTTCAACGTGCTCGTCGGCGCGGACGGCCCGGTGGTCATCGATTTTCCGCAGTCCGTCGACAGTGCGCACAACGCCAATGCCAGGAAGCTCCTGGTACGCGACGTCGACAACCTGCACCGCTTCCTCCAGCGTCACGACCCCTCCGCGCGCCGGCGTCCCTACGCAGAGGAGATGTGGAGCCTCCACGAACGCAATCAGCTGACTCCCGAGACGCGGCTTCGCGGCGACTTCCGCGTCGAAGAACGGCGCGCGAACACGGCTTCGGTGCTCGAGCTGATCGGCGACGCGAACCGCGACGAGCGAAAGCGACGCGATGCGCTCGGGCTTCGCGGCGGCCCCTCCGAGCCGGCGGCTCGCCGCGGCTCGCCGGCCCCACAGCAACAAAGCAGAGGAGGCGCGCCGAAGAAGGATGCGCCCGTCTACCAGGGGCTCCGCGACGAAGGGCTGAAGTTCTTCCGCCACCTTCGAGATCCGCAGCCGGGTGGCGCGCCTCGAAACGGTCAAGCTCCGCAGGGACAGCGTCCGCAGGGACAGCGTCCGCAGGGACAGCATCCGCAGGGACAGCAGCGAGCGCAGGGAGATCGCCCTCAGGG
>JANXVA010000747.1 GCA_025351875.1 Myxococcales bacterium
GTCGTGCTCGGGCCCCGCGCGGAGCTCGACGTCGAGCCTGCGGGCGCCCGAGACGATCACCACCATCTGCGATGCCCGTGCATGGCCCGACGCCTCCACGACGATCCAGTGCTCGGCGTGGGGAAGCCGCTTCAGCGTCGCGCGACCGGCGGCGTCCGTCGTCGACTCGCCGGCGTCGTGAGCACGTCCGTCGAGGATCGCGAACGCGCGAACGCGAGCACCTCGAAGAGGCGGCTTGTTCGCGCCGACTGCAACATCGACGACCACGACGTCGAGCGCCCCGTCCCGATCGCCGACGTCCTCCGGAAGCGGCGCGGCGGTGAGCTCGAGAAGCACCGGCCGAACGGCCGCGCCCGGCCAGCTCGCCACGTAGAGCAGGCACAGGAGCGCCAGGAGAATCGGGCGGAGGCGCGACATGTGCGGGGAGGAAGGCACGCGAGTGGCTGTGGGGAAACCGCGAGCATGCTCACGGCAGAGGACGCGGCGGACCGGGAGGTTGTTCCGTTATGTCGCCCTCAGCGCGAGATCTGCTACTTTTTTCCAAGTGATTGAGCGCGCCAACGGAAGCGGACCACGCGCGCGGGCGGGCGTGAAGGCTGGGCTCTCGGCTTTCTCGACGGTCCTCGCGCTGCTGGCTGGCTGCGGAAGCGAGCACCCGCCGCCGGCGGGGAGCTCCGGCTACTCGCCTCCGATCGTCTCCGGGACCAGCGGCGGCTTCGGAGACGGCGGGACCAACAAGCCGCCTGGCTGCGGCCAGAAGGACGACGGCACGTTCTGCGATTGCCTCGACGTCCCGCTCTTCGCCGAGGCGCCGAACATCTACTTCGTCCTCGATCGCTCGGGCAGCATGGCCGAGGACAACAAGTGGGGGCAGGTCCGGCAGACCGTCGCGCAGATCCTCCGTGGCCTCGGGCCGCGCGCGAACTTCGGAGCGACACTCTTCCCCGGCTTCGACGACTCGCAGGCCTGCTCGCCCGCCGTCGTGGCGCTGCCGATCAGCCCGGGCGATCCACCTGGCGCCACCGACGGCCCGACGACGAAGAAGCTCCTCACCGCGACGCAGAGCCCGCCGAACGGCGGCACGCCGACCGCCGAGGCGCTGCGCGGCGTGCTTCCTCTCCTGCGAAGCGCAAAGGGAAAGACATTCGTAATCCTCGCGACGGACGGCGGCCCCAACTGCAACGCCGCCGCGTCGTGCCAGGCCGCGGCGTGTCAGCCGAACATCGAGGGTGTGCAAGGCTGCTCGGTCACGGGTGCGAGCTGCTGCGAGCCGCCGAACGGCTTCCGAGAATCCTGCCTCGACAGCGATGCGACCAAGAGCGCCGTCGCTGCGCTCAAGGCGGCGGGCATTCCGGTCTACGTGATCGGCCTGCCGGGCACGAGCGCGCCGGTGTACGCGAGCTTGCTCGACGAGCTCGCGACCGCGGGCGGCACCGCGCTACCCACGTCACCGAAGTACTACAAGGTCGCGAGCGCGAGCGACAACACGCTCCTCACGTCGCTAAAGAAGATCGCCGCGCAGATCACCGCGACGTGCGAGTTCAAGCTCACCGACACGCCGGCGCAGGCCAACAAGGTGAACGTCTACCTCGACGAGGTCGTGCTCCCGAAGGATCCAGTCAACGGCTGGAAGATCGAGGGCGCGACGGTCACGCTGCTCGGCGATGCCTGCAAGAAGGTCCTCGCCGGTGACATTCTCGACGTCCGGATCATCACCGGCTGCCCCACCGTCGAGCCGCGTTAGAGCAGCTCGACGGACGACGCGCGGCGCGGCTAGCGACCGCCGGTTCCGTCCCACCAGATGGGTTTTCCGTTGGCGTCATCGACCACCAGGCTGCCGTCGTCGTTGAGCGCTAGCCACGCCCCGGGGTGATTGTGCGTCTGGCTCGACCAGTTCGCTCCGGAGGTCCCGTAGACCACCAAGTTTCCGTCTCCTTGCATGACTGTCGTTCGACCGTCGGACCCGGCGGTGGGCGTCGACCAGAGCTCTCTCTCACCGTCGTCAGACAAGACGAGCCTGCCGTCGCTCTGCTGGCTCAACGTGAATCGCCCATCGCACGACTTCAAGCCCTCGCCGATGCCCAGGCTCTGGCCGGCCATCAGCTTGCCGCATCCAGGCTGAGCGGGCGTCCCCGGTTCCGGAGCCGGCGGGGGATCAAGATCGGCCGCAGGAGCGATCGGAGCCGGGGCATTCGACGCGCGGATCGGAATGAAATCGCCAATCGACCTTCGACTCGCCCGGATGAGCGCCGTCGGCCTTCCTGGCGCGGACTCGTGAATGAAGAACATTTCTTGGCGATCGAAGCTCGCCCACCCGGCGAACAACATCACGTGGCCTACGGCGACGCCTTCCCTGTTCTTGATGCGCGTCCTCCTGTTGACCGCGTCGCCTGGAACGAGGTCGTCGAAGCTCCCGAGCGCGACTGCGTACGGACCGGTCTTGTCGAACGGCGGGAAGAGCGCGGTACCTGGGTTCGCCCCGTACTGCCAACACATCGAAATGAATCCGCTGCAGTCGGTCCTGTAGCCCTGGTAGCTGCCGTGGCCTTTGTAGATGACTCCGACGTTCAGCCAGCCGAGGCCGCGCTCGACGATCTCACTGCGACCAGCCGCGTAGGCCTGCAGGCCAACGCTCGTGAGCGCGTCCCTGCACGCTTGGGTACCGAGATTGGAGACGTCGCACTTCAGTGACGAGTGGAGCGCGCTCGATTCGCTGCTCGCCACCTCCTCGGTCTCACCGTCGGCTCCTTGCGAACACCCGATTGCTGACGAGGAAACCACCGCGACGAAGGAGAGAGCTCCAGCTGCCCGATGCCATGTCGTTGCGGTCATGAGCTCACCGAAGCAGCGGTCGTGCCAGCAGCTCGCGGGCGCAGGGCCCACGGGCGCGAGAGGAGAGGCGTAGGGCATTCATGGGCCGCTCGAAACGGCGAGGCCCTCCGCTGTCTCAGAGCTGGAACAGCGATGTCTCAGAGTTGGGACGCGTAACCTCCGGTCACTCGCACGCGTGCGCGGCCGCCGCCCAATTGCGGGGCGGCGGCGGAGGTTCTACGCTCCTCGTCTGCCGCGCATGGATGACCCTTCCGACGAAGAGCCCGTCACTGGGCGCGCGCCACCCGCCACAGACGACGCCTTCTCCGGGCTGCCGATTCCCGCGAAGGGGACGCTCCTTCTCGGCAAGTACCGCGTCGAGGGCGTCATCGGCATCGGCGGCATGGGCGTCGTCGTGGCGGCCCGTCACGAGCACCTCAACGAGCGCGTGGCCCTCAAGATGCTGCTCCCGCGTTTCGCGGAGCTCACCGAGACGCGGAAGCGGTTCCAGCGAGAAGCGCAGGCCGCGTACAAGCTGCGGAGCGAGCACATCTGCCGCGTCATCGACGCGGGCGAGCTCGAAGACGGAACGCCGTTCATCGCGATGGAGTTCCTCAAAGGCGAAGATCTCGCGGCGGAGCTGCGCAAGAAGAAGCGCCTCCCGATCGCGGAGGCCGTCGACTACCTGCTCCAAGCCTGCGAGGCGCTCGGCGAGGCGCACGCGAACGACATCGTTCACCGGGATCTGAAGCCGGCCAATCTCGTCATCGTCACGCGCAAGGACGCGACGCGCTGCCTCAAGCTCATCGACTTCGGCATCTCCAAGGTCGCGACCGACACCTCGAGCGAGCTCACCAATACGTACGGCTACCTCGGCTCGCCGTCGTACTCCGCGCCTGAGCAGTTCGCTTCGACGCGCGCGCTCACGGCGAGCGGCGATCTCTGGTCGCTCGGCGTGATCCTCTACGAGCTGGTGTGCGGGAAACGGCCCTTCGACTTCGCGAGCGAGGGGCTCGCCGAGATGGCCGCGGTCATCGTCGCCACGCCCGCGATCCCGCTGTCGGTCCGCGATCCGTCGGTGGACCCACGCTTCGAGCAGGTCGTCATGAAGTGCCTGGAAAAAGACCCCGAGGACCGTTACCCACGCGTCCGCGAGCTCGCCGAGGCGCTCGCTCCGTTCGCCTCGGCGCCGCCTGATGATCTGCTCGGCCGTCTTCGCCGGCATCAGCCCGGGAGCGTGCAGCCGAGTCCGGCGCGGCCCTCGCACACCGTAGGTCCACGGACCGAGCCCACGCCGGCACCGGCGCCGCCGCGCCAGCGGACGATGAAGCTCAAGCCTCCCTCGGTTCAGCGATTTCGCTTCGGGACGTTCGCGCTTCCGGACGCGTCCGGGCCCGAGCCCGTCAGTGATCATGGGCAACGTTCGTCGTCCGCCCCCATGCCGAGCTCGCCTTCCTGGCCCCGCGCGCCAAGCTCGCCGGCGATGCCGATGATGGGACCGGGCGCCCCGCCGATCACGCGCTATGCGGTGGTCGCCGATCCGGTCAGCTACGGCCCGGCGAGTGGACCTCGCCATGCGTGGATCGCGGGTGGGATCGCGGTGGTCGCGATCGTGGGCTCGTTCATCGGTGTGCTCACATTTCGCTCATCGCACCGCGCAGGCGTCGAGCCGCGTCCGATCGCGACGCTCGAGCAGGTTCCTGTCGGGGTTCCCGTCGTCGAGCCGTCGGTCTCCGCCCCGACCGAGACCCCGACCGAGACCCCGACCGAGAGCCTGCCGGCCGCGCCGTCGGCGACCGCCGCGCGTCCGGTCATTACCGCCAAGCCCGTGGGTCCCGTTCGCGGAGGTCCTCGCGCAACGGCCACCGCCGTCCCCCCTCCGGTCGAGCCCCCGCCCCCGAAGATCAAAACCACTCGTGGCGGCTGAAGCGCGGACACCTCGCGGCGCAGGGGCGCGGAAAAATGCATCGGTGCGGAGACCGGTGGCCGTACCATGCACGCCATGAAGCCGCGAAACGATCGCGCGCTCGCGCTCTCGGCCTTCTGTCTCGAGATCGAGAGCTACCGGCGAACGCCGGAGGGCCGCGCTCGCGATGCAGAGGCGTTCTTGCATTTCTACTTCTCTCGACCGAGCGACGGAGCGGCCGTCAAGGACCGGCTCTTCTCCCATCTGCCGCGCGAGGTCCGCGCACCGATCATCGCCAGCTGGCACGTGCGCGGTCTCAAGGCGGCACTTCGTGACGACGACGAGCGCGTGCATGCGGTCGTGCTCGACGCGCTCGAGGCTGGTGACATCGACGCGACGATGTTCGAGTCGGGCATCACCGCGGAGGTGCTCATCGACTACGTGCCGCTCGACGAGTGGTGGGAGTTCTGGCGCGGCAAGGTGCTGCCCGCCGCCTCGGTGCAGAAAGCCCTCGCTGCCGCACGGGCCGCGCAGCTCATCGACGACGCGTGGTTCCTCGCCGCCGTCGAGGGGCGCGGCGGGCAGCTCAAAGGCACCGACGCGATCGCCGAGACGCTCACGAAGGACGAGGTCATCGGCTGGGTCCGAGCGCTGCACACGTCGGGGGACGGTTCAGCGAGCGGCGTGATCGCGGCGCGAGGATGGGACAACGTCCTCGCGAAGACGGCCCCCGACGCGCTCCTCGCGGCGCTCGATGCATTTGCTCGCAAGGTGCACCTCGTGAAGGTGGAGTCCGAGCCATCGCCACGCCCGATTTCGATGTCGCCGATGCACGGGTTCGAGGACATGCCGCAGGTGGACCTGAGCAAGCTCGAGGCCGCGGACGCCGGCGACTGGGGAGACGATGGCCCGCCACCGTTCTCGGCGCTCGGCGAGGTCGTGAACGACGACGAGATCGAGGACGTGCCGACGCCGCATCTCCCGCCGCCGCTGCCGGAGTGAGGCGCGCGACGTAGTCGTACGGCGGACGCGGATTGATGTAGAAAGAGAGGGTGATGCTGGTCCGCCTCGCGACGGCCGCAGACTCGTCGGCCCTCGCGCGCATCTACAACCAAGGGATCGAGGATCGCACGGCGACCTTCGAGACCACGCTGCGCTCCGAGTACGACGTGCTCGGCTGGTTCGACGGCGTGCATCCGGTCGTCGTGGTCGTCGACGAGCGGACCGAAGACGTCATCGCCTTCGCGCGCGGCAGCGAGTACCGCTCTCGCGAGTGTTATCGCGGCATCTTCGAGTTCGCGGTCTACACCGATCGCGCCGCCCGCCGGCGGGGCGCCGGCCTCCTGGCGATGCGCGAGCTCGCGACACGCGCGCGAGACGCGGGCGCATGGAAGCTCGTGGCGCGCATCTTCGTCGAGAACGAGGCGAGCCGCGCGCTCGTCGCCGCGCTCGGCTTCCGCGAGGTGGGCACCTACTATCGTCACGCGAAGCTCGACGGCGAGTGGCGCGACGTCGTCGTCGTCGAGAAATTCCTCGCGCCCATTGGAGCGATCCCGAGCGTCGCCCCGGCTGCCGCGCCCCGAGGCTCGCGTGGCGACGTGCTCGCCTCGCTGCGCAGTGACGGCGCCGACGCCGCAGCCCTCACGCAGTCGCTCGACTGGGCCCGAGCGATGATCGAGGCCTTCCGCCGCCCCGACACCGACCTCCTCGACGCCGTGGCCGACGCCTTCTTCCTCACGAAGGCGCATCCCGCGCCGCTTCGCGCGCAGTTCGTCGAGCTGTTCCGCGCGTACGCCGCGGTCTCCCCGGAGGCGTCGCGCGACGTCTTTGCGCTGCTCTTCGCGCGGCTCGGTCGCATCCCTCTCGGCTCCGACCTGGAGGCGTTCTACGAGGCGCTGTTCGTGCTGAAGCAAATCGCGCGCGGCGCCGATGACGCCCTCGCCCCCCACTTCGACGTCCTCGCGGAGTGGATGCGCGCCGCCATCGATCTCCCGGCAGGCCTGCGCGGTCGCATCTCCGCAGGGAACGTCACGTCCCTCCTCATGACGCTCGCCGCGAGCGTCGCGGTGGGTGAGCAACGCCACGCCATCGCGGAGCTCACGGTCATCGCGAGGCTCCGGCATCGTGTCGACGCGCCTGCCTCGCTCCAGCGGCCGTCGGCGCCGCCACCTCCCTCGCCGACGCAGCCCCCTGCCCCGCAACCGCGTCGCTCGATCCCGCCGCCGCTGCCGCTGCGTCGGCCGTCGGTCTCTCTGCCGGACGACGAAGACGCGCCGATTCCGCTCTCGTCGCGGGACCTCCTGCCGGAGTCCCTTCTCCTGGCGATCGCGACGCCCTCGTTCGCCTTCGAGCCCGTGAAGCTCCCCGCGCCCGCCGCCGAAACCGACGCCGCGAACGAACCGAAGCCCAAGCGTTCGCGCAAGGGGAAGAAGGAAGGCGATTCGAAGAAGCGCGGAGCACGACCGCGAAAGAGGTGAAGCATGGGGGTGCCGCGCAGCATCTTCGTCGGTGAAACGGTCTCGTGGTCATGCAGGGCGGTTGGTGACGTCGAGCTCGGCGTCGTCGACGCGTCGCTCCCCGGCGTCGCGGAGGGCGTCTCGCGGCTGTTCGTGCGCTCGATCCAGGATGCGCGCTCCGATGCAGGCGCCACCTGCCGGGCTGGCTCGTGGACGACATCGAGCGAAACTACATCTCGCCGGAGAAGGTGCGGACGCTCTGGGCGGCGGCGGGCCATCGCTTCGCCATGCGAGCCGGCACGGAGATCGTCGGCACGGTCCACGTCGCACGACGCCACGACCTGATCCTCACGGCGGACCGGTCGCGCAACAACGTCCCTGCCGCCGATCTCCCGGGACGGAGGCGGCCGCGGCGATCGTCGCGAGCCGGCGCAGCGGCCTTCGCGGCGGCAGACGATCGGCGGTGAGCGTTCGACCCTTCACGTCGCGCTCGACGATGATGCACACCCGACCCGACGTCAGGGAGCGTTCAGGCGCCCTTGCGCTTGGCCGCGACGAGGCGAGCCTTCACCATGTCGAAGAGCTCCTCGTAGACGTCGACATTCGCCTGGGCCACCACCGTCTTGCCGTCTCCGAGGAGCATCTGGACGCGCGTCC
>JANXVA010000761.1 GCA_025351875.1 Myxococcales bacterium
GGAGCGCGGGCCCAGGGCAGAAGCCGCCGAGGCCCCATCCGATGCCGAAGACCGCCGCGCCGACGAGGAGCGGCGTGTCGACGGCGCCGGGCTTCGGCCAGTGGAAGACGCCGCCGAGCGCCGTTCGCTCGCGACGCTTCGCGGCGACGACCGCGAGGCAGTGGACGCCGATCGCTCCCATCATCACGAAGGCGAGGCTCGGGTCCCACGCGCCGGTCACGTCGAGGAAGGCGAGCACCTTCGCCGGGCGCCCCGTGCCCGAGATGCCGAGCCCGACGCCGAAGAGCACGCCCGCGGCAACCGCGCTCAGGATCGCGACGAGGACCGACCGGTTGTCCGTCTTCATCGTCATTGCGCGACTCCGAGGACGTGACGAACGACGAAGACCGTGGCTCCGCCCGCGGCCATGAAGGTCAGCGTCGCGGCGATCGAGCGCTTCGACATGCGACTGATCCCGCACACGCCGTGACCGCTCGTGCATCCGCTGCCGAGACGCGTGCCGTACCCGACGAGCAGTCCGGCGATCGCGACGAGCCCGACGCTCGCTGCAGAGGAGCTGCCTGCGGCGGCGAACGCAGCGGGGTAGACCAGACGGAGCGCGATCCCCGCGGCGACGAGGCCGACCAGGAACGCCGCGCGGAACACGCCCTCGCCCCGCGTGCCGTCGCCGCGGAGCGTCTCGCCGACGATTCCGGCGATGCCCGCGACGCGCCCATGGAAGAGGAGGAGGATCGAGGCGGCGAGGCCGATGAGCACGCCGCCGAACAGTGACGCAACAGGGGTGAAGCTCTCCACCCCTGCATTCTACCGCGTCGTGCGTGTCAGACCGTGGTCTGGAGCTTACGGACGAGGTCGCCCACCAGCGGGTACTCGTAGTCGTGGCCCTCGAGCGCCCGCACCGCCGCGAGGATGTGGAAGCCCATGAAGATCGGGATGGCGAGGCCGCACGTCGCGAGGCTGACGAGCGTGCCGAAGCCCGACCACACCAGCGCCTGCAGCGCCTGGCGGCTCGCGTAGGACGAGCGGTCCTTCTCGACCAGGTAGACGAGCAGCGGCGCGAAGAACCACGCCACGCACGTTCCGCCGTGCGCGATCGCGGCTGCAATGCGCTCGTTCTGGGTCGGGGAAGAGGAGATCGCGAGACTCGAGGTGTTCATCACGATCGTCCAGTCGCGCGAGCCAGACTGGAAATTTCGGGATTCGTCCGAGGCGTGACGCAGGACGTTAGAAATCGGATTCGTGGTTCACGCACATCGTGTTGAGTTTTTTGCGTTTATCCGTCTCGACATTCGAGAATTAGCCACCACATTGAACGTCAAAGGGATCATGGGTCAGAATCTTGGCTCCCTCGCTCGGGCGGGGCTCTCGCTCCGCAGTCTCCGCAACAAGCCCCGCGTGCTCCTCGTCGCCCTCGCGACCACCATCGGGATAGCCCTCTCCGCCCGCTCGAACCAGGCCGCACCGGCCACGGTGGGCGTCGGCCCGGACGGTCCCGCGCGCGACTCGGTGGCCCGTGACCTTCCCGGCCTCGCGAATCCGCCGACGCCGCAGGCGCGTCCCGACGGCGCGGACGACGGCTCGCTGCTCCCTGGCGCGCCCGCGCAACCGCTGCGTGAGTGGCACCTCGTGATGGGCAAGCACTGGCAGATCAGCGGCCCGCGCGGAGAAGATCCGGCGCTCACCGATGCGCGCGAAGGGACGCGGGGCGCGTGCTCGGCCGGCATGGTCTCGGTGCAGGGCAAGATGAAGACGCACGCGATGGTCGACGAGATGCAGCTCCAGGCCTGCACCAAGTGGATCGACAAGAAGTGGCCCGAGCGCTGCGCCGACTACGACCGCGACAAGTGGCTCGCGATCTCGAAGGACCTTCCGACGCAGAACATCAACGTCTGCATGGACCGCTTCGAGTACCCGAACCGCAAGGGCGAGTTTCCCATCATCATGGTGAGCTGGTACGAGGCGAAGGACGCGTGCAAGACCGAGGGCAAGCGCCTCTGCAGCGAGGACGAGTGGACGTACGCCTGCGAAGGCGAGGAGGCCACGCCGTACCCGAGCGGCTACTCGCGCGAGGCTTCCGAGTGCGTCAACGACAAGCCGTGGAAG
>JANXVA010000777.1 GCA_025351875.1 Myxococcales bacterium
GGACGCGCGCGACCTGGTCGCTACCGTGCTCGCCCAGGCCGGAGCGGTCGTCACGGCGGTCGGAAGCGCAGAAGAGGCTATCCATGCGATCCGCGAGCGCGCACCCATGCTGCTCATCTCCGATATCGGTATGCCAGGCGAGGATGGATACTCACTCATCGCACGGGTACGCGCGCTGTCGCCGGAGCGCGGCGGTGCTGTTCCGGCGGTCGCCGTAACGGCGTTCACGCGTCCGGACGACCGAGCGCGGGCCCTCGTCGCCGGCTACACGGCGCACCTCCCCGAGCCGATCGACCCGCGCGAGCTCGTCACGCTCGTCGAGAACGTGATGATGCACGGCTCCAGCCGCGCTCGTGTCGGGTAGAAACACGAAGCCCCTCTCCCGTTGCCGGGGAGGGGTTCGCGGGCTCGAGACGTCCGCCTTCAGCTCTTGGGGAGTGTTGCCGAGGTCCCGTTGGTCCCGGCAGCGGCCTTGGGCGAGCAGAGCAGCTCGCTACGGATGCGCGTTCGCATCGCCTCGAGCTCCGGGGTACGTGACTTGGCGGCGTCGCCGAGCGTCGCGCTACCCGAGTCTCCCAGCTTGTCCGAGAGGAGCAGCGCGAGGAGCGTCTCCATGACGGAGCCGTTGGCACCGTTGCCGCCCGTACCCGAACCACCCATCACGATCTTCGGAACCACGTCCACCTTCGACTGCGCGATGGCGTCCGTGAAGTTCTTCATCACGTTCTGGGTCACCTGGAACTTCGGTCCGCCGTAGGCCCGGACCTGCTCCTCGATGGCGACGGCCTCGGCCATACCGACGCGCGCTACCTTGTCGGCCTGCGCCTCGCCCATGACGCGGACGCGCGCTGCGTCTGCCTCACCGAGCGTGCGCATCTCCATGGCCTGCGCCTCCGCCATCGTGCGCATCTGGGCGGCGGCCTGGACGCTCCGCTCGTAGGCGGCGCGACCCTGGTTCGCCTCGATGGTGATGGCGACCTCGCTCTCCGTGAGCTGCTTCTGGCGGTCGGCACGTGCCATCGCCTCGCGCAGCTCGCGCTCCTTGGCCGACGCCTTCTCCTGGCGTCCGTAGGTCTCGATCTGCTCCTCGGCAATCTGGCGAGAGCGGAGCTGCTCGAGGATCGTGGCGATGTGCTTGTCGTTCGCGCCCGCGGCGGGCGTGCCGATGAGCACCTCTTCGAGCTCGAGGTTGTAGTGCGTGAAGCGCGCCTTCATCTCCTCGCTCGAGATCGCCTGGATCACGCTCCGCTCCTGGATGAGCTGGATGAGCGTGCGGGTCTGCCCGATGTTCTTGAAGTAGGCCGCGACCATCGGGTCCAGCGTCTGCTCGACGAGGCGCTTCACGTCACCGAAGCGCTGAACGACCAGCGGAGCCTTGCGGTAGTCGATGTGCACGACCACCGAGAGCGGGAGCGACGGCTCGAACGCGTCCTTCGTGATCAGCGAGACCTCGGAGAGGTTCTCATCGAAGCGATGGGACCCGACTTCGCCCTTCGTCCACTTGAGGATGAAGTTCGTCGTCGGCACGTTGATGACCTTGCCGGCGAACGTGTTGAACGCGTACTTGCCGGGCAGGAGCGGCTCGCTCCACACGCCGCGTTCGCCTTTCTTGACGAGCTCGCCGTGCTTGTACTCGACGCCGGAGAGGTCGCTGCCGTCGAGACCCGTGTAGGAGACGACGACACCGACGTTGCCGACCTCGACCACCGTCTTCGGGATCATCTCGATGGTCGCGAAGAGGCGGTTGATGTTGTACGTGCCCTCGCAGAGCACCTGGAGCTGACGACCACGCGAGCCGGCCGCCGCGAGGAACGCCTCGGGGTCCTGGAAGTTGTTGTGGTACGTGCGGAGATCCGACGGGTCGTCGCCGCAGATGGGCGCGATGATCTGGCCCTGTGCGAGCGACCGACCGTCGTGGACGGTGACGACGCCAATCATGTCGTCGGCACCCTTGATGATGACCGGCGTGAAGCCGCCGCGCTCCGCGATGGTCTGCGCCATCTGACGGAAGACGCCGTCCTCTTCGCGGCTGAGGGTCACGTAGAACAGCTTGCCCTCCGTCACGACGAGGAACTGCGCGAGGTTGATCGCGTAGGTGCCTTCACGCAGGATCTGGCGCTGCGGACCGCGCTGTCCGCCGTTCGTGAGGAACTGGCGAACGTCCTGGAACTGGCTAGAGCTCGCGGTGCCCGCGAGCGTCTGCGTCGCCGACAGAGCCTGACCGTCACGTGCGAACACGTAGCCGATCTTGCCCTGCGGGATCGTGACGAGCCCGGTCTTGTGGACGCGGTACTGGATCGGCAAGAGGTAGTGGAGCCCTCCGCGCAGGAGGTTCGGCTGGTAGCCAGCCTCGCCGCCGAGCGCGATGAAGCCGCTCTTGACGGAGCCGGCAAGGCTCCAGCGCTTCTCGATGACACCGACGCGATCGTTCGGGATGTACCGAACACCGGAGAGAAGGACGAGGACGACCAAGAGCCCGAGGGCCATTCCGAAAATGGCGAGCCCGCTGAGCGCAAACATGTTTGAGCCTCCTAGGAAACAGGGTGACGAACGCGACGGCTGAGCTGACGCGTGCAGGATGCACGTATGCCCTCACCTCCGTGCCGGCCCCTTCGAGGGAAGGGGCGCGGTGCGGGGATGGGGCTATGTCGGAAGTGGATGGCCGGTCGAGCGTGGCGAGGCGAGAGGTGCCGTGCGTGCGGGAACGAATCCGGGATACTCAGGAGTCGTTCCCGCGGGCCACGCGGCCGGCTTAGTGCGTAAGATTGGTCGCACTCCGGCGCCCGCAAGGGAAAATCCGACAACGATGTCGGCACGCTCGATGCCGTTGCGCGCGGATTCGCGAATGTTTCGACGGCACGTCCGATGCTTGGTCGGCCTCGGCCCCCGCCTTGGTAGACTCGTCGCTGTGTCGCGCCGCGGGGTCCTTCTTGCCGTTCTCGTCGGGGGCTCCATCACCGCGCTCGCGAGCTGCGCCTCTTTCGGGGCCGCGAGCGACACGACCGGAGGCGAGGGAGGCGCAGGCGAGGGCACGGTCCTCGAGGGAGGAGCCCCGGTCGTCGACCGGTGAAGTCTCCGACGTCCGACGTCCCTGCATGGCCCCGAGCTGTACGGACTTCGACAATGGCGCATGGCCGGCCAAGTGGAACGTGGTGGGTGACGGCGGAGCGCTCACCGTCTCGGAGGGCCAGACCACCTCGGGCAAGTTCGCGCTCGACGTGGTCTTCACGCACGAGGTCGCCTTCCTTGCGATTGACGTCGCCAAGGCGACGAAGGTCACGGTCACGGCGAACGTCGTCGTGGTGGCGTTCGGTGACGGCGAGGTCGACCTCCTCGGGATCGCCGAGAAGCAAGCCACCAACGTCCCGGGCGTCTATCTCATCCAAAAGGGAAGGAGCCCGTTCCTCGAGATTCCTGGGAGCCCGGGCGTG
>JANXVA010000796.1 GCA_025351875.1 Myxococcales bacterium
TGCGAGGCTCGTTGGAGCTCGCACCTCGCTTCCCCTCCTACTGCTCCACGTACACGCTGCCCGCCACGAAGCCTGACGTCGCGTCGGTCTCGTAGATGGTCAGCGTGCCGCCGGCGACGCTGTAGACCGCTCACCACGGTCGGTGGTTCCAGTGCGAGCGCAATTCGTATAACGGACGATCCGTCCACTCGAGCCCGCGGCCTCTTCAGCGCGCGAACGGCTTTGCACTTCCTTCTCGCCAAGGCCGCCGTCCGCGTCGCCGTCGAGATGGTGAAGGAGGGCCTCGTCACGAAGGAGGAGGCGCTCCTTCGTGTCGACGCCGCGTCACTCGACCAGCTGCTCCACCCGACGCTCGATCCGAATGCCCCGAAGAAGTTGCTCGCGCGCGGGCTCGCGGCGAGCCCCGGCGCCGCGCAGGGCCGCATCATCTTCTCGGCGGACGAGGCCGAGCGTCTCGCCGGCCAGGGCGAGGCCGTCATCCTCGTGCGCGTGGAGACTTCGCCGGAGGACATCCACGGGATGAGCGCGGCGCGCGGCATCCTCACCTCGCGCGGCGGAATGACCTCGCACGCCGCAGTCGTGGCGCGTGGCATGGGCAAGCCGTGCGTTGCCGGCTGTTCCGCGCTTCACGTGAGCTACCCGGAACAGACGGTCACGATCACGCAGTACGACGACGCCGGCCCCGGCGACACAAGGTGCACCGTCATGGGCACGACGTTCCGGTGCAGCTGCTTCAGCCTCTGACGCTCGCGCGGCGTCGTGGCTGGCGCGTCGGCGAGGCGTCGGGTAGCGTCCTCGGCCCACTTCGAACAAGGAGACTCCCGATGGCCGTGCGATCGATCCCCGAAGGTTACGCCACGCTTACTCCCGGCATGAACCTCAAGGGCGCTGCGAAAGCGATCGAGTTCTTCACCAAGGTCTTCGGCGCGGAGCTCGTCGACAAGTACGAGGGCCCGAACGGTCAGCTGATGCACGTCGACATGAAGATCGCGGCCGGACACATCATGTTCGGCGAGGCGGTCCGCGACCCGGTCCAGACGATGAACGCGATGATCTATGTCAACGACTGCGACGCCGTGTTCAAGAGCGCGGTCGCGGCCGGGGCCACGGTCAAGCGTGACCTCGCGGATCAGTTCTACGGAGACCGAAGCGGCACCGTCGTCGATCCGTTCGGAAACGTCTGGACGATCTCGACCCACAAGGAGGACGTCTCGAAGGAAGAGCTGGCGAAGCGGATGCAGGCGATGAAGCCCTGAACGACGCGCCCGGCGCGGGTCGCCTCCTCTCGGTCCCCGACCGGTCCCCCTAACGCGCGTCGGGCTTGCCGTCGTGGGGACCTTGAGGCGCGGCGGGACGTCGTCCCACCACTCGCTCGCCGGAAGATCGTTCCGGCGCTGCGGATGGAGGGGATAGAAGATCCGATTTTTGCTCGTCCTTCTTCATCGGGTAGAGCTCGCCGTCGATCCAGGCCTCGACCTCGCCGTCGACCACGTGGACGAACTCCTCCTCTTTCTCCTCCGCGTGGGGCCAGGAGATCCGCGTGCCCGGTGTCACGCGTTCGACGTGAAGACCTATCCTGAGGAGACCCGCCGCGCGACCGATGGGGCGCGACGGAGCGAGCGCTTCCTCGCTGTTTGGATAGCGGTGCACCTTCTCGGGGACGCTCGCGCTCGAGACGATAGGGGGGCGCTCTGTCGGCGGCGGCATGGGCGGCTCTCCATCCCCCACGCCGACGTCCTGTGTATATCTGGGGCCATGCTCCGCGGCTTCTGCGTTGTCGTGACCTTGACCCTCGCGTCCTGCGTCAGCGGGGGACGGGCAGCAAAAGGCGGAATGAGCTTTCCGACCATGACGAAGACTTCGTTCGGCCAATCCACGTGTTCTCCGATCCTCGACGCTCAGGTCGCGCAAGGCCTCGTCTTCAACATGCCGAACGAAATCGTCTGGGGCGAGCCGCTCCCGATCTGCGGCTACCTGAGGGTCGGCGAGGAGCTACGGATCAAATACCCGGGCTTCTCCTTCATGCTCGAGCGAAAGGACAGGAGTCTCGACCGGTATCGCGGTGACGACTCCCAGGAGCTCGGCAATCCGACAATGGATAAGCAGTCCCCCGCCTACGGCATCTTGCAGAAGAGTGGGGAGCTCTACTTCAACGTGAATGGCCAGCATCCGTTCCGAGACCTCTCTCCTGGTGAGTACGAGATCGAGATCCGTTACCTCGGTGAAATTCGAACCGAGAAGAAGCCGCTCACCGTGATCGCCGGGGGATGGCGGAAGGACGTGTCCGACGCGCTCGTCGCGTCCATCTGCGAAGGGACCGTCCTCGCGGATCTGTCGGATTATCTCTCCCTGGTGCGCCAGGCCGCCCTCCACGATGCCGACGAGGCGGGACAGGCGGAGATGTCCCGTCGGCAAGAAGCCGCCTGGCGGAAGGGCTTCGCCAAGAACAAGCGCGAGATCGCCGACAAACACCGGTCCGAGCTCGCGTCCCTCGACGTCGTCGATCAAAGCATTCCCCTGCACGCTTACAAGGCGACTCGGATGAGGTGCCCGAGCAAGGCGGTCGAGGTGGTGTCCGTGCTGGATCTGTTCGCGGGCGTCCGGCGTTACCTCGACAAGCCGCCCCATGCGCCGACGGCGCCGCGCTGACGGACGTCGCGATCCACGGCCGCCTACGGCATGCGGGTGACCGTGACCGCGTCGGAGATTTGCCCGTTCTGGACCGATAGTTTGACCTCGAAGGTCGAAGACTTCGGAACCCAGTCGCCGCCGGAGGTCCGGGGATCCTCGCGCCACACGAGCGCCGCGCCGTCGATTCGAAAGGTATTTGCGCCTGAGGCTGTGACCGACGGCCGCGCAAGGAAATCGACGTGGTTCAAGACAAAGGGCTTGGGCTGTCCCGTCGACGCCTGGAGCATGAAGGAGAGCTGGATCGGCCAGATGGTCACTGCCGATTCGTTGCCGTGCGTGTAGGCCTGAACGGTGAGACCGCCCGCCGACGTCGTGACCTTCGAGAAGTAGTTCCAGGCCTGAGGGACGTGGTCGTGCACGACAGGCACGGTCGCGGTGTAGCCATCGTCGGTCTGGACGATGTAAGCGACGATGGTCTCCGGGACCATCCCTGCCGGTACGGTCTCGAGGACGGTCTCGAGTGTCGCCGCGAAGGGTTTCTTCACCGTCCTTCCGTTTGCCCCGACGACGTCCTTCACTCCGGCGAATCGGTACCCGCGGAGCTCGTAGCTGGCGCTCGTGACCGTGACGGCGTCGAGTCCGAGGTCGCATGAATGGGCGTGGTCGGAGCCGGTCTCGAACCAGAGGCGGCTCCCCTTGCTGGGATCGGCGCCCGTGTGGGAGATGAACAGGGCCGGCTCGTAAAAGGCGTCGGCGGGTTCGGGGACCTGGAAAATGTCCACGATCGAGGAGAGGGTCGCGACGGTCTCGCTGTCGGCGACCGTCATGGTCGGCGCCTCGTTGAGCTCGTCGACCCCGCCGCTTGCGGCGTTGTCGGTCGCGCGATCCGCGCACCCGAGCGAGGTCAGCGTCAGCGTCGAAAGGAGGAGGCAACCGAGCGTGTGGCAAATGGGGGGCGTCATGAGCAGTGTTGCTGCCGAGCAAGCGATGAGCCAACGCTCGACCGCGATCCTCGCTCGATCCGTGGCCCTTTCCATGGCCTTTTTCCGAGTCGAGAGCGAGGCGGCGTGCGGGACATGTCACGCGACAGTCCCGACCGGACGGCGAGCACACCGACGCGCCGTGGACGAAAATGCCCGCGTTCGCCTTTTGCCCTGGCCAAGGAGAGTCGGCACATTGGGTGCAGATCTGGCTTCTATGCATCGAATGACGGTCTCGCGGTGTCTCGCGTCGCTCCTCCTCGTGTGGGCCGCCGGCTGCGCGGCGCAGAGCGCTCAGCCTGATGCCGCGGGCGAGGAGCAGGACATCACCGCGCTCGCCTCCAACTACGAACGAAAAACCGCCGACGAAAAACAGGCCGTCGTCTGGTCGAACACGGCGTCCGATGAGTACTGCAAGGCGGCGGCGACCGCGCCGAGCTCCGGTCGATACAATCTCGGCGCGCTCCAGGCGTGGGGCCCGGCCGAGAACGAGGACGCGCTCTATCCGCCGGTGCAGCCGCCGGCGCGACTCGCCCCGTCCGTAAGCCAGGAGAGCTACCTGAGCGCGGCGTGTCAGGTCGCTCTCGCGTCCGACGTCGCGCCCAAGATTTCGACGATGGAGCGGATCAACGCGCTCTTCGCGCAGAAGGGCGCCTTCGACCACAACGGCGACGAGATCGACGCGCCTCGCTTCAAGATCATCCATGTCTCAGGAAGCGCCGCGGCCGTCGCCTTCCAAACGGTCAAAGCATCAGGAGAGTCGTCCGTTCGCTATTCAGGCCTTCTCGCGCCCGGCCACCAGATCCCCGGGATCCTCCGCATGGGCGACGCGGGCGTTCCCATCGGCGACACGATCTTCGGTATGGCGCTGAAGCTCTTCGTCGACGGTCAGCCCTCACGCAACATCCACGGCATGACGCGGATCAACGGGCAGCAAAGCAATCGTGAGCCCTTCGCGCTTCCCGTCACCAACCTACTCCTGTGGAACGAGGGCACGAATCCGGGCGTCGTCGCGTTCCTGAAGACGCTGCAGCTCGTGAAGCCCGACTCGCTGCAGGTTCCGATCGATCACTTCGCACGCATCACGCCCGATGGGCACGATCTCGGCGCCGGAGCCGTAAGCTACCCGCACGAGGTCGCGTTCATGCCCGAGCCGCGGGTCGCGCAGGTCGTGCACCAACTCCTCGCGGACAACCCGACGATGGACCTCCGGCAGGCGCTCAACGCGATCCCCGTGGGGACGGTTCTCTATCGCATGCGCGCCCGCCAGAACGGACCGAATGGGGTCTGCAACGAGTTCACGGAAATCGGGCGCATCGTCCTCACTACCCCGCTCGTCGCCTCCAGCTACGAGGACCGAACGCTGTTCTTTCGTCACAACCGCGGCAAATGGCGAATTGACGGCAGTCGCCTCGCCCCCTGGGTCGAAGGCAACGACAACGAGGCGTTGGACGTGAACGCAGAGAATCGCCAGCTGGCGACGCAGACATGCAGCAACTGACATCGCCGAAGAGAAGGCCTTCGTTTTCGCTCGTATCGGCCGCCTTCATGGCGAGTGTCGCCGCCGCGTGCAGCGCCGAGCCAGCCGGTGACGAAGCGACGAGCTCGGCGGACGCCCTCACCCATGTCGAGCGTCCGGACGAGAACCCCCGCGCTCCTCGTGAAGGATCCCCAGGTTCTCCTCTCGCTCGAGGACCGCTTCTCTTTCGCCGCGATGCTCGGTGCGAGGGGGACGAACGCGGCCGAGCTTCTCGCCGCCTCGCCGGGCTACCGCAGCCTCGACGCGGCCGTTGCGGGGGACGTGGCGAACGTCGACGCGTCCGACACTGAGGCCGGGAAGGGCTTCGCCTTCGCTCGCCGTCTTTTCGACGACAAGTGGCTCGAGTCGCCTCAAGTACGGTTCGAGCTGACGGGGATCGCGAATCGCATCGACCTGCGTCACCGCGGGGGCTGTGGTGAGGTGCACTTCGTTTACCGCCTCGCCTACACGACCTTCGTCGACCGGAACGACCCCGCGACGAAGATCGACTCCCGGCTCCCATTCACGGTCAACGTCCTCGTCCCGATTCCTGACGACGGCGCGGAGTGCGCGAGCGTCGCCGCGAAATGGCTCTCCGTGCAGCCAGGCTTGTCCCACGCCACGCCGGTTCGGTAGCGGAGCCCTCGCTGGTTCAGCTCGGATTCGTACTGGTCGATGCGCTCGAAGGATGAAGCTGCCGCGCGAGAAGGTTATCGTCGCCGAGATCGAGAAGACCCGACGACTGCTCGCGCAGCGCGCCGGAGGCCTCTGAGACGATGGCAACCAGGCGACGCAACCCAAGGCTCCCTGCTCCCGCGAATGACGTGGAGCTCGCCGCGGCGCGCTCTGCGAAGGCGGCGGGACACGCATGGGCATTCCGCGCGCGCTTTCGTCGCGACGCGTTTGGGTGGAAGTCGCAGCCCGCGATCACGCGCCTTCGCGAGGCCGTCGCAGAGATCAAGAAGGTGGCAAAGAAGGAGGCGCTCGTCGCCGCCGAGGGTGCGGTGCTCTTCCTCGAGCGCGTCTCGCCGGCGCTCTCGCACGTGGACGGCTCGTCCGGCGCGATTGGCTCGGCGGTGAACCACGCAATCGCGGAGCTATCGGCGCTGATCGCCGCGGCGCCTGCGAATCTCGCGACGCGCGACGCGTGGCTCGAGCGCCTCTACGAGGCGCATCAGAACGACGAGATCCCGTACATCGAGTCGCTGGCCGACCACTGGGGCGAGCTGTGCGGCACGAAGGAGCTCGCATCGCGCTGGGCGGATCGCCTCGTCGGCATCACGTCGAACGCCCTCTCGCCCGACCCGAAGATGCGCGGCCACTACCATGGCACCACGATGTGCCTCACGGCGCTCTTCCGCGCCGAACGGTTCGACGAGCTGCTCACGCTGCTCGAGCACGAGAAGTTCTGGCCCTACAAGCGCTGGTCGGTGAGGGCGCTCGCGGCGCTCGGCAAGAAGTCCGAGGCGATCGCGCTCGCGGAGGCGTCCCGCGGTCCCTGGACGAGCGAGGCGGACGTCGCGCGGCTCTGCGAGGAGATATTGCTGTCGTCTGGGCTCGTGGATGAGGCGTTCGAGCGCTACGCGGCCGACGCGAACCGCGCGGGGACATACCTCGCCACCTACCGCGCGGTGGCGAAGAAGTACCCGACAAAGTCCGAGGAGGACGTGCTCGCGCGGCTCGTCGCGTCGACGCCGGGCGACGAAGGCAAGTGGTTCGCGGCCGCGAAGGACGCCGCGCTCTTCGCCGAGGCGATCGCTCTGGCACGGCGGACGCCAACCGATCCGCGGACCTTGGCGCGGGCGGCGCGCGATCACGTCGACGGGCAGCCGGCGTTCGCGCTGGAGGCGGGCCTCGTGGCGCTCGACTGGCTGGCGCGGGGCTACGGGTACGAAGTGACCAGTGCCGATGTGTGGGCTGCGTACCTCCCCGCGAAGTCGGTGGCGGAGCGCGCCGACGGGACCGCGGCGCTGCGTTCACGCGTCCGCGAGATCGCAGCGCGGTATCGCGACGGGAAGAACCTCGTCGCCGAGGTGCTGCGGCGCGAGCTCGACGACGCGTGATCGACATCGTGCGGCCCTGCCCCCCCGCAGGCACGCTGGGCATGGCGGCGGTCCCGCATGAGGTGCGTCCACGGGGCGCGACGTGCAGCCGTCGCATGGGGTCCCGTTCTTAAGAATCGCGTTCGCGCAGCGGTAACGAACGGGGAGCCAGATTCTCTCGCGGAGGCGCGCTCTTGGCGGCGCGCCAGATGGCCGCGAGGGCGGTGCTCGGTGAATGTCACAGCTCGTGACGTTTCCGACAACGTCGGGGCCCTTCGCGGGCTGAAATCGTCCGCTCGAGGCCGCGAATCGTCACGGCTCGGAAGCTGGGACGGAGGCGCTTCGCGTAGCTCCGTACGTGAGCAAGCGGCACGCGACGCATGTGTGGTGCGGTTGATCGCACTCCTGCGCGACACGCGCTCGCGTTAGGCGTCGCCTCTTCGGTTCAAAGGCCACACTGCGCGCAGTTGGTCTTCGCGCAGAAGATCTCGTCGAGCTCGGGCGTGCACGCGCCGTTGCAGGTAAAGTCGTTCTCGCAGCGCGCAAGATTCTGGGGAGTGTTGGCCCCCTTCTGTGCGTCGCAGAAGCAGCTGAAGGCCTTGGCCTCGCCGCCCTTGCACGTGGCGTCGCTGATGCACGCACTGTGCTCCTTCGAGCACTTCGACGCCACGCAACCCTGACATGCTGGGGTGTTGACTGCGCACGTGCCGCTACCGGTCGCGGCCTCAGGCGCGGCGTCGGCGCCGGTCGGTCCTCCGTCCGTCGCCGTCGTGCCACTGCTGCTGCCGGTGCCGGTGCCGGTGCCGGTGCTCGACGACGAGCAGCCCCAGATAGTCGTGGCGACGACGACGGCGAGCGCAAGGAAGGACTTCATGGCGCGAGGATACATCAACGACGAAGGGGGCAAAGCAGCGAGCGCAGAGCGCCACGGAAGCGCTACAGCCGCGAGGGCGAGGCCTTCGCAAACCATCACGGCTCGGAAGCTCCGATGGCAGCAAGGCGAGCGAGCTTGCGCCGCGCGAGTGCCTGCCACGGTCGGCGGTTCCAGTGCGAGCGCAATTCGCATAACGCGCGCTACGTCCACTGCGCCTGCGGCGTTCCTTGCGGCGCGAACGTCGCTGGGATTTCCTTCTCGCTCCCGCATTGGTCGAGGCGTTGAAGGCAGACGACGATGCCGACGCCCACGCCCAGGCGGCGATGACCGCGCCTAGGCGCACCGGACGATGCGCCAGACGACGACGGTTCGCCGTTGCTTGTCTCGGCTCAGGAGCACGGAGTACGGGGGGACGAGGAGGGCCGTCTCGGTCTGGCCGTCGATCACCATCCGTCTCAGCTCGCCTTGCATCGTCGTCGCGAGGCGCTGAAGGGCTTCGTCGATGCGGGCTGCGGTCGTCAAGTGCGGCAGCGCGTAGCAGTCACGGAGCGCGAGGGCCGTCCCTTCGACAGCCCAGGTCATTCCACGCCGAAGTGCTCGCGCGCGCGACGCATGACTTCTTCGTGCGGGATGAGCGCGGCACCCGCAGCAGCCTCGGCGCGTGCCTCGCGAAGTGCTCCGATCTCGGCGTCGGTCGCTTCTCGCTCGGGAGCGCCGTCGAAGGCGAGATCCATGGGGTCGACCTTCTCCGCAGCAGCCGGATTCATAGAGCTTACGACAGCACGCACGGCGATCGGGGGCGACTCGGCCGCGTGCGTGATCGTCGACTGTGCGCCAACGAGAAGCCCCAGCTTCTGCCGCCGCGCCACCGCGCGCAGCCGCGTCCGGCCCTAGAGAACGACAGCCACTTGTCCGCACGCTCCAGCGCGAAACCCCGACGCCACCGCGGCTAGTGATTTCAGTGCGAGCGCATCGCCCCGCTCGGGCGCGGCGCAACTCGAGCGCGCACGGCCGGGCCACGCCTCCAGCCTCGATACATGTATTTTCTCCGTTTCCAGAATGTCTCGAGGAAGCAGGTCGACTCCTGGGGACGCGAGGGGACTTGCGGAGAGGTCATTGCCCGAAGGAAACGCCGGAACATCGAACCGTTGCGACGAAAGACGAGCGCCGCCACCAACTTGGGCCTTTGCACTCTTCACGGTTCGATTCCCGGCGCGGTCGTCGTGGCCCATGTCGCGATCCATCGAGAGCCTGACATGGGCGCCGTCCACGGCGTGGACGGTCCCTGTTCACTGCGTGAACGGTGGCGCGCGTGAGGCGTGCCGATCGCTCCAAAAAAAAGGCTAAACCTGGGTGGCACTTCAGCTGCATGAGGGGTGAGTGGAGGTTACGCATGTCCTTCTCGCTCACGTCCAAAGTCGCTCTCCTGGCTCTCTCTGCCGCCTCGTTTGCGTGCACCATCAACTCGACCGACAGCGCAGCTCCCGGCAGCTCGACGACCGGAACGAGCGGAAAGAGTGCCGCTTCGTGTTCGTCGGTCTGCTCGCACGTCGTCGGCCTCTGCAATGCGAGCGCGGCCGAAGCGAAGCAGTGCGAATCCAACTGCGAGAAGTTCGACGACGCGGTCCGCAATTGTGCTGTCGGCGCGAGCTCGTGTAGTGACGCAACCGCATGCGCATCGTCCGCGAACTCCGCCGGCTCCGGTAGCTCGAGTGGCTCCACTGGCTCGAGTGGCTCCACTAGCTCGAGCGGCTCGACCTCCACCCCACTCGCGACGGAAGGCGCGAAGTGCTCGTGCGCGGACTCGTCGGCTGTGCTCTGTCAGTCGACCGAAGGTCCGTGCGAAGCTGCGCTCACCTGCGTCACGTCCGTATGCATCGACCGAGCGAAGAAGTGCGCCCAGCCGAGCGACTGCGCGAGCGGCTACGAATGCATCGAGATCGACCTCAATGGTCCGCAGAACAAGCTCGGCACCTGGTGCGTCAAGAAGTGACGCGCTACCGGTTGGTCGTCACGCCCGACACCACCGACGAACGCAACGCCGCGATCGGCATTCGAATCCGTGCTCCGATACGCCAACGATCGCGATCCGGGTGACTCTCGCTCGCACTCGACGTTGCTGCGAAGGCGCAAGACGATCTGCGTCGGCGACTGACACCCACCAGAAGCCGCGAGGCATCCGAGGACGACGACGGGCCCGTTCGTGAACCGGCCGTGACCCGCGTGGGAATTGTCGATCTCGGCCGGAGCCTTACGTACGATGGCCGGCATGGCCGAATCCGCCGATGCGCCCAGGACGCCTTCGATCGAGGGGATACTGGCGACGCGTTCGCTCGCGGAGCTCTTCGTCCATGTTCGCACGCGCCGCCTGACGGGGCGGCTGATGGTTCGTGCTCCCGACGGTCGTGCCGGCATCGTCGACTTCTGGCGCGCCCAGGTCGTGCGTGCTCGCGTGAACCCTCCCGTCGCGGGTCTCGCTGGAGCCACCGAGATGGAGCAGGCGAACCGCAACCTGGACGAGCTCTTTCGGATGCCGCCGGCTTCTTCGTTCGGGTTCTACGATGAGAAGCCGAGCACGGCCGAGCCGCCGTTGACGCTCGAACCGATCTCCGTCGTGTGGCGCGCCCTCCGTGACGCGCCGGAGAGCGAGGCGCTGCGCACGGCGCTCGCCTCGCTCGCTACGAAGGCGCTCCGGATCGCGAACGAGGCTCCCATCGCACGCGTCGCGTTCTCGCCGGACGAGAAGAAGCTCTGCCAGACGCTCGTCGACCGGCCCATGACGCTCGCCGAGATGCGCGCCGCTTTCTCGGCGGTGCCGTACGCGAGGATCGAGCGGCTCGGCTATCTCCTTCAGCTCACCGGCTGCGTCGAGCTCGTGCGTGCGTCGGTGGCGGCAATGCCCGCCCCGACGGTGTTCGGCTCGCGTGCCATGTCGGGAGAGGCGGTCGTCGCCGCGCTCCAGGCGAGCAAGCGCGCACCAGGCTCGGTCGCTCCTCCGGCCATGCCCGCGGCCGCGGACAAGAAGAAGTAGCGATCAGGTCGAGGCGATCTTCACGGCCGTGTCGCCGGCGCGCGCCGTAGCGATGGCGTCGCCGGCGAGGAGCGTTGCGCGATCGGTCCACTCGACGCCGTTCACGTACGCGTGTGTGCCCTGCGCGACGAGCTCGACCCATTCGTCGCTTCCGAACGAGAGCGTCAGGCCCTCGACCGGCAGCACGCCCTTGCCGAGCGGAGCGACGTAGCTCTGGCCCGCGACCTCGATCTCGACCGCGCCCGGCAGGCGCTTGCACGGAGCGATGCGCAGCGTCACCTCGCGCCCGAGCTTGAGGTCGAGCCCTTCGTGGACCGGCAGCGCGCCAGCCAGGTTGATCCCCCGGAGCTGGGTCCCGTTCCGGCTCTCGAGGTCGCGTACGACGATCGCGTCGCCCTCGCGAAAGATGCGCAGGTGCTGCCGGCTGACGGCGTTCGAGCTCACCTTGATCGCGCCTTCGCTGCGACCGATGACGATCTCGGCGCCGAGCACCATCGTCCAGCGCTCGCCGAGCATGTCGAGGGCGACGATCGGCGCGACCACCTTGCGCGCCCGGAGCCCGTTCGCCCGCTCGCGGAGCGGCGCGTCGTCCGGGGTTGCCTTCAGCAGCTCGTCGAGCGCCGCGAGCGCCTCCCGCCGGCGGCCGCATTCGATCATGAGGTCGACGTCCTTCGTGCGGTCGTCCCGCGCGCGGGAGGTCCGCTCCTTGAACTGCTCGCTCGAGAGAAGGAACTCGAGCCGCTCGACGTCGCCCGCGGCCTGGAGGGTGCGGGCCTCGCCTTCCTTGTCGCCGGCGCGAGCGAAGGCCTCGGCCGCCTTCAGCGGCTCGCCGATGGCCTCGAGGTCGCGCGCGGCCTCGATGACCTCGTGACGCGCGATCGCGCTGACGCTCGCGTCGCCCGCGAGCGCGAGCAGGAGCTCGGCGCGCCGCAGGCGAGCATCCTTCTGTCGGTCGGTGTCGGCACCGGCCAGCTGCGCCGCCTGGGCGAGGAACTGGAGCTTGGCGCGTGCCTCCGTCTCGCCCTCGGCCCGCAGGAGCATGACGCGAGCCGCCTCTTCGGGCTGGCCGGCCTCACCATAGAGCTCGGCTGCCCGCGCAAGATCACCGCGCAACTCCGCGGTCTTTGCAGCCGCGGCCTGTCGGCCCTTGCCGAAGATACGATCGAAGAACGCCATCGAGCCCTAAGGGCTCCCTAGGTTACAGGGGAAAGAGGGAAGGAGGGCCGCCGAAGCCATTGACGGAAATCGCTACATAACCGACGCTTTCGCTCACATGGCGAACCAGAACCGGCTCGGCGAGCTCCTTGTCCGAGAAAAGCTGATCTCGCTCGCGCAGCTGCGCCAGGCGCAGGACGAGCAGAATCGCTCGGGCCAGAACCTCGGCTACACGCTCGCGAGGCTCGGATTCATCAGCGATCAGGAGATCACGAATTTCCTCTCGCAGCAGTATCGCGTCCCGACGATCAATCTCGAGGAGTACGAGATCGACGCCGAGATCCTGAAGCTGGTGTCGAAGGACCAGTGCGAGAAGCACAGGGTCATCCCGGTCTCGCGCGCGGGCAGCTCGCTCATCGTCGCGATGGCCGATCCGACGAACCTCCACGCGATCGACGACCTCAAGTTCCTCACCGGCTACAACATCGAGCCGGTCATCGCGAGCGAGAGCGCCATCGGCGCCGCCGTCGAGAAGTACTACAGCGCTGGCCCCTCGTACGACGAGGTCATGGCCGGGTTCGAGGAGTCCGAGATCGAGTTCTCGGGCGAGGAGGAGGACCTCAACGTCCTCGAGCTCGAGAAGGCCAGCGAGGACGCGCCCACCGTGCGTCTCGTCAACATGGTGCTCCTCAACGCCATCAAGAAGGGCGCGAGCGACATCCACATCGAGCCGTACGAGAAGAAGCTCCGCGTGCGCTACCGCGTCGACGGCGTGCTCATCGAGGAGATGACTCCTCCGCTCAAGCTGAAGAACGCGATCGCGTCGCGCCTCAAGATCATGAGCCAGCTCGACATCGCCGAGCGCCGACTTCCTCAGGACGGACGTATCAAGCTGAAGCTCGGCAAGGGCCGAGAGATGGACTTCCGCGTGAGCGTGCTCCCGACGCTCTGGGGCGAGAAGATCGTCATGCGGCTCCTCGACAAGGGGAACCTGCAGCTCGACATGACGAAGCTCGGCTTCGATCAGAAGCCCCTCGACGATTTTCTCTGGGCCATCCACCAGCCCTGGGGAATGGTGCTCGTCACCGGCCCGACCGGTTCGGGCAAGACGACCACGCTCTACTCGGCGCTCAGCGATCTCAACAAGACCGACGCCAACATCAGCACCGCGGAAGATCCCGTCGAGTACAACCTCCACGGCATCAACCAGGTTCAGATGCACGATGAAATCGGCCTGAACTTCGCGATGGCGCTACGCGCCTTCCTCCGGCAGGACCCGGACATCATCATGGTCGGCGAGATCCGCGACTTCGAAACGGCGGAAATCGCCGTCAAAGCCGCGCTCACAGGCCACTTGGTGCTCTCGACGCTCCACACCAACGACGCGCCCGCGACCATCTCGCGCCTCCTCAACATGGGTGTCGAGCCCTTCCTCATCACGGCGTCGGTCAATCTCGTCCTCGCCCAGCGTCTCGCGCGCAAGGTGTGTGCAGACTGCCGGCAGACCATCCAGCTCGAGCCCGCGGCGCTCGTCGACCTCGGCTTCACGGCGGATCAGGTGGCGATGGCTCCGGGTCGGCTCATGAAGGGCGGCGGCTGCCGCACGTGCAACGGCACCGGATACAAGGGGCGCGTCGCGCTCTACGAGGTCATGCGCTTCACCGACACCCTGAAGGAGATGGTTCTCCAGGGCTCCTCGACCGCCGAGCTCAAGATGGCCGCCATCAAGCAGGGCATGGTCAGCTTGCGCATGTCCGGCATCCTCAAGGTGCTCGACGGCGTCACGACGACCGAAGAAATCCTCCGCGTCACGATGGCCGACTAGCACTGGCCGAGAGCAGAGATTTTCACACGGAAGCTCGGAAGCTCGGAACCGAGATTTCTGGGTAGATTTCCGAGTTTCCGAGCTTCCGTGTGATCTCGGATCTCGACTCGGCTAGTGTGCGGGCGGCATGCCGCACGTCGTGTTCATCGCTCCACGTTTTCTCGAGAACACCAACCGCTACGTGCGGGCCTTCGCGTTGCTCGAGGGCGTGACCCTCAGCCTCGTGAGCGCCGACCCCGAGTCGGCGATCCCCGAATCGTTGCGCGCGAAGGTCGCGGGCCACTACCGGATCGACAACTGCGTCGACGCGAGCGCGCTCGCCGTGGCTGTGAGGGCGCTCGCCGACGGAGTCGGCCGGGTCGATCGGCTCGCCGGAGCGCTCGAGCAGCTGCAGATGCCGATGGCCGAGGTTCGCGACGCGCTCGGCATCGAGGGCATCGGCAGCGAGGTCGCACGCAACTTCCGCGACAAGGACCGGATGAAGGACGTGCTCCGGGCCGCCGGGGTTCCCGTCGCTCGGAGCGGCCTCGCCACGTCGATGACCGCGCTCCGCATGTTCATCGAGCGCGTCGGCCTGCCGGTGATCGTCAAGCCGCAGGCCGGAGTCGGTGCGCGCGCCACGTACCGGATCACCTCCGCCGCGGAGCTCGATGCGCTGGCCGCGCAGGGCGTCGTGCCGACCGAGAGCAAGCCGCTCCAGGTCGAGGAGTTCGTCCACGCACGCGAGCACACCTGCGAGACGGTCACGATTCGGGGCAAGGCCGTGTGGCGCTCGGGCACACGCTACTTCCCGACCCCGCTCGAGGCGCTCGAGTCCCCGTGGATGCAGTACTGCGTGCTCCTCCCTCGCGAGGACGAGAACACGGAGCACACGAAGTTTCATCCCGTGAACGACGCAGCGCTGACGGCGTTGTTCGGCGCGAGCGCGAGCACGGCGGCGGGCACCGCGCTCACGCACATGGAGTGGTTCCTCCGCGACGACGGCACGGCACTCGTGAACGAGGTCGGGGTTCGTCCGCCGGGCGTCGGCATCATGCCGCTCATGAGCATCGCTCACGAGGCCGACCTCTGGGAGGACTGGGCGGAGCTCGTCAGTTTCGATCGCTTCACGCCGAAAGCGCGCAAGTGGGCGGCGGGCGCCGCGTTCTTGCGTGGCCATGGTGGAGGCGATCACATCGTCGCCGTCGAGGGCCTGGAGGAGGCCGTCGCGGCCGCGGGAGATGCTCTCGTCGAGATACGCACGCCCAAGGTCGGGATGGCGCGCGCCGAGGGCTACGAGGGCGAGGGGTGGGCGACGGTTCGCTCCGCGACGACCGACGGCGCGAAGCAGGCGCTCCTCGCGCTGATCGACCGCGTGCGCATCCACTACGGGTGAATCGGTCGACGCGTCCCCGAATCTCCGGCCGTTCGCAGCAGAACCTTGGCGAATGGTCGAGCTTCTCGGCGCGCATCAACGCCATGGCGTCGCTCTCCCACCGCGCCTTACCGGCTTTCAGACGCGCGAACTTCCCTCGTATTCCGCCACAAGGGGTGCGTTACCATCGAGATCACCCATGACGCAGCCCGCCGAAAATCGAGTCAATCTCCACCAGCTCCTCAAGGCCATGGTCGAGAAGGGCGCGAGCGATATGCACATCACGGCCGGCGCGCCGCCGTTGCTTCGCATCGACGGTGAGGTCATCCCGCTCAAGCTGCCGCCCCTGACGCCGATCGACACGAAGCACCTCGCGTATTCGATCATGACGGAGGAGCAGAAGATCGCGTTCGAAAAGGACAGCGAGCTCGACCTCTCGTTCGGCGTGAAGAACCTGTCGCGCTTCCGCGGCAACATCTACCTGCAGCGCGGAGCGGTCGCCGCCGCGATTCGAACCATCCCCTTCAAGATCCTCTCCTACGACGAGCTCGGTCTCCCGCAGGTCATCGTCGACATTGCCAACAAGCCGAACGGCCTCGTGCTGGTCACCGGCCCGACGGGCTCGGGCAAGAGCACGACGCTTGCGTCGATCATCGACAAGATCAACAGCGAGCAGCGCGTGCACATCCTCACCATCGAGGACCCGATCGAGTACCTGCACCCGCACAAGATGGCCGTGGTGAACCAGCGCGAGATCGGCGCCGACACGGCGACCTTCAAGGGCGCGCTCAAGTACGTCCTTCGTCAGGACCCGGACGTCGTGCTCGTCGGCGAGATGCGCGACCTCGAGACCATCGAGGCTGCGCTCACCATCGCCGAGACGGGTCACCTCGTGTTCGCCACGCTGCACACGAACAGCGCGGTCGCCACCATCAACCGCATCGTCGACGTCTTCCCGGCGCACCAGCAGGATCAGGTCCGCAACAAGCTCTCCTTCGTGCTCCAGGGTGTCATCACGCAGCAGCTCATGCCGCGCGCCGGTCAGCCGGGTCGATGCCTGGCGATGGAAATCCTCGTTCCCAACTCCGCGATTCGAAACCTGATTCGCGAGAACAAGATCCACCAGATCTACGGCTCGATGCAGGTCGGTCAGGACAAGCACGGCATGATGACGTTGAACCAGTCGCTCATGAACCTGTACCTCCGCCGCTTCATTTCGCTCGAGCAGGCGATGCTGCAGTCGAACGAAGCCGACGAGCTCAGGGGCATGATCGAGCAACGCGCGAAGACTGCCGGCACGGGCGAGCAACCGCCGCAGCAGCGGCGCTGACCTTTGGGCCCCGCCGCCTTCACTTCGCGGCGGGAACCTCGATCGCGCCGGCGGTACAGCCATCGGCCTTGCGCGGATTACCGAGCTGGTCGGTCGTCGGGCATGTCTTTCCAAGGCCCAGCGCTGGGCTGCCTGGCTGCGGCGTCATCGTGAGCATGCCGGTCCCGGTCAGCGCGCCCATCTTCGGGTCGGCCTTCAGGATGCCGGTGACGCAGGCGAGGTCGTTGTTACCCTTGTTGGTGGCCGGCCACTGGACGTCGTCGCTGCCGTTCGCGGAGGCGCCGTTGCAGTTGAGCGGCGTGTAGTCGTTGAGCCACTCGTTGGCGATGATCGTGTTCTTGATCGTGAGGCGGGGGCTCGCGCCGCCGATGCCGGACGCGAACTGAGCCTTGTTTCCGACGATCGTGACGTTGACCCACGTGCCGAGCACGCGGTCGCCGACCGTCACTCCGCCGACGAGGCCGGTGTTGGTGAACGGAACCTGCTCCCAGGCTCTGTTGTTCGCGATGGTCACGTTCGTCATGTCGATCTGGCCAGGCGCCGGCCCCCCGTGCTCGTAGACCGACATCGCACCCGCAAAGCGCGCGCGGTTGTTGGTGATCGACGTGTTCGTCATCGTGATCTTCGTGCCTTGCAGGTAGACGGCGCCTGCCTGGCTCGGGTCCTGGTCGGGGATCTCGTTGTCGTCGAAGACCGTCTTGTCGATGGTGGTCGGCTCGTTCGCGTACGACGTGCGGAAGATCGCGCCGCCGTAGGCGTGGCCCTTGTTCTTCGTGAATGTCGCGCCGCAGATGGTGAGGGTCTTGCCCTGGCCGTCCATCGTGGTCGCTCCGCCGTTGCCGCCGTTGCCGCCCATGCCGGTCGTCGCGTTCCCGTCGAGCACCGTGTCGATGATCGACAGGTTCGAGCCGAGCACGCTCAGCGCGCCGCCGCTCGAGCAGGTGTTGCCCGCGAACACGCTTCGCACTGCGGTGACCGACCCTGCGCCCACCGAGTAGATGCCGCCGCCCGCCACGTCGGGCCCGGTGAGCGGCCCGTGGTTGTCGAGGAACTTCGCCTCGATCGCGTTGATGTTGCCGCCGAGCGTGTAGATCGCCGCGCCGCCCTTGTCCGTCGCGGTCGTGTTCGCGACGTCGGTGGTGCGGCCCTTCGTGAGCGTGATGCGCTGCACGGTGAGCGTGGGCGCGGCCTTCTCGAACGAATGGACGAGCTGCAGGATGCGCGTCGTGTCGCCGCCGCTGAGGACGACCTTGCCCCCGCCGTCGATCGAGGTGTCCTTGTCGACCGGTGCGGCGAGCGGGCTCGTCACGGTGATCGTGTGCTCGGCCGCGCCGCAGTTGAACGTGACGATGCCTCCCGCAGTCACGGCGGCGCGAAGCACGGCCTCGGTGCACGACGCCGGGGTGCCGGTTCCGACCACGGAGTTGGGCGTCGTCACGTCGACGAGCGCCACCGGCGAGACGCACTTGGCCGCGGGGAGGGGAGGGACGCCTCCGTCCCACGGAGCTCCCGTGTCGACGTCGCCGCCGTCCGGGGTCGTCGTCCCGCCGTCGCCGCCGGGCCCGCCGCCGTCGGTGCCGCCGCTGCCGTCGTTCGAGCCGGAGCTTCCGCACCCGGCGGCCAGGACGACGACGAGCAGCAAGTTTCGTCGCATCCGGCAATGAGACCATCATGCCCCGCGCTTCGCGAGGGTCGAAGTGCGGTCGTCTCGACGTCGACGTGGTCTGCTAGGCTGTCACCGTGCGCGGGCGTCGTTATTTTTTCGTGGCCAGTGCGCTGCTGCTCCTCATCGGGGCAGCATGCGGGCTCGATGCCGTCGGCTCGGGCGGCGTGGCCACGCCTGGTCCCACGGCGAACGCGGCTGACGCCAATGCCGCGCTGCCGGGCGCGGGCGCGGACGGCGACGTACCCGATGACGCCGCCGCGGAGGCCGCCCCGCTCCCCGAGGTCCCCATCGGGCCAGGAACCGAGCCGACGCCCCCCGATGCCGGCGACGCTGCGGTCGGAGACTGCGGCTCGCCGATCATCGCGGACAACTTCAACACGGGCACCCTCGCTGCTCGCTGGGTCACCACCGGAGAAGCGCAACCCGGGAGCGACTTCGGCAACGGGTTCGTCCGGATGATCCCCGCGGGCCAGGACGGCAAGGTGGCGGGGCTCTTCACGCGACCCGGATTCAACGCGACGTCGTTCACCGCGAGCTTTCGCTACGCGGCCGAGAGGCCGTACACCTTCGGCACGTGGAGCGACGGGATCACCTTCTTCTGGATTACCTCGGGTGCAGTGAGCCCGGCCACCCTCGCGGACGCCGTCAGCGGGGCCGGTCTCGGCATCCCTCGCACGCTCGGTGGATACGCCCTCGCGCTCGACGCCTATCGCAACATGAACATCGCGGACCCGAACGTGCCGTCGTTCAGCCTCCTCCACGTCGATCCCACGAAGGGAGCTCCCGGGGCCTACGACTGGCACGTCCAGAGCATCGGGCCGTTCAGCGGTGTGTACGACGCATGGCGCACCATCACGATCACGTTCTCGGGCGGGAAGCTCTCGGCCGACGTGAGCGGCACGACGCTCTTCCAGAACGTCACCATTCCCGCCGCGCCCATCTTCGCTCTCGGGTTCACTGCTGCGACGGGCGGCGCCGACTCGCTCGGCTTCTTCGTCGACACGGTGAACATCCAGCTCACCGACGCCGTCTGCCCCTGAGCCCCGCGCCCGCGCGCGACGCTACAGCGGGCTCGGCGAGAGCGGCGGGAGGACGAGAACGAGCGACTCGCGGCTGATGATGATCCGCTCACGACCCAGCGACGTGAGGCCGAGGAGCCCCGCGACGTCACCGCCCAGGTTTGCGATCAGCCCCTCGAGCGTCGGGAACGAATCGGTTCGGTCGACGGGGACGTGTCGCGCGATGTCGCCCGCGAACGTGACCGCCCCGTCGCCGTGATAGAGCGTGATCGCCGACGCCGTGCCGTCGACGGTGTCCTCACGTACCTCGCCCGCCCGAGCCAGCTTGTCGACGAGGATGATGTTCGACGCGCCCGTGTCGACCACGAGCTTCACGTCGCGCCCATCGACATGGATGCCCGACGCGACGAGCCATCCGTTGCGGTACTCGATCGGCAGCACGATCGACCCCGGCGGGACCTGGTGCGCGGGCTGGTACCAGGAGAGGGCGCCTCGCGCGAGGTCGAGATCGAGCACCGCTCCGTGCGCGACCAGGTTCGAACCAAGCACACCTGCCTGAGGCTCACCCGTCGGCGTCGTACCCGGCCGCAGGCGCGCGATGATCGGGAGCTTGGTCTCCTGGCAGAAGATCCTCGTGCTCGCCGAGGTGCCCTCCTCCGACCCAGAGTGGGTGACGAATGACGTGAGGCTGCCCGTGTCGACCAGGTAGCTCCCGACCATCCCCCGCGCAGTGAGTCGCGCGTGGATCCGATCCACGCGGCCCGCTTCATCGTGGTGCACGAGGAGCGGCGCGGGTTGCTCGCACGCCGGTGCCGCCTGGGCGTGGTTGTCCCACACCGACGCGGTCTCTCGCGCGTGGTGCTCCCTCCACGGCGCCTCGGGCGACGGATCCGCCGAGCTCTCGACGGCGCCGCATCCAAGAGCACACATGACGACCACGACGCCGGCGCCGGCAGAGAGAGCCACGAGGGAGCGCACCACGGAGTCATGGCCGAGCAACCTCCGCGCCATCGCGCGAATCGGCTACCCACATCGCGATTTTCGCGATTTCGCGTGAGGACGATGTGAGTGTCGGCACGCAGCGAACGGCCTACGCCGTCCAGCGCGTCAGGCCGCTAACGCTTTTTCGCGAGTTTTCCGACGCCGACCTTCTCGGCCGCCGCTGCGATGTCGGGGTTCACGAAACCCGCCGCCGCGATTGCCTTCACGTACTCGCCGCCGTGCCGCGTGTCCTTCACTGCGCCGTAAGCGAGCGCTGCGATCTCTCGCGCGGGAAGCGGGGCCAGCGGCGGCGGTGGGTCCTCCGCCGCGAGGATCGCTCGCGCCTCTTCGAGCTTACCGTGCGACGCGACCGCGTAGGCGCGGAGCCACTTCGCCAGCGGACCGCCGACGTTGGGGTACGTCTTGAAGAGGGCGATGGCCTCTTGCGACCTGTTGAGCGCCACGAGCACGAGGACTCGCTCGGTGAGCGCGCGCACGGTCACCGTGCCGCCTTCGAGCGCCGCGCGGCTCAGGCGATCGGCCTCCTCGTTCTTGCCGTCGTACCGCGCGAGCTTCGCGAGACGAACGGCACGGAGCGCGCGGGGCTGGATCGCCTCCCCCTGCCATTTCGCCGCAACCTTCTTCGCGAGCTCGACGTCACCGATCTCGAGAGCCGCGTCCATCGCGACGAGATCGGCCCACGGTGTATCGTCGTCGGCCATCTCGAGCGCCTTGTCGCCCGGAAGCGCCTGCGCATTGCCGGCCATGAGCGCCTGACCGCGCATCAGCGGCACGAGGAACGGGAGCTTCTTCGACTCCTCGGGGAGCGCGTCGAGCGCGCTGCGCATGCGTTCGCCGTCGAGCTTCTCGTAGGCGACGGCCGCCGTCACGATGGCCACGTCCGGAGAAGCGGGCGGGAGCTCCTCGGAGGCCTTCAGCGCCTCGTCGAGTCGTGCGCCGAGCAGCGCGACGCGCGCGGCGAGCATGCGCGCCGGCGGATACACCGCCGAGAACGACACCGCGGTGAGGGCGCCCTTGCGGGCGAGCGCCTCGTCGCCCGTCGCGAGCGCGATGCTGCCGAGCCACGCCGCGATGCCCGGAGTGTCCGCGACAGCGAGGCCCTTTTGCAGTGCCGCCTTCGCCTCGTCCGTCTTGTGCTGCTCGATCGCGAGCAGCGCGCGCACCGCCGGAGCGACGGCCTTCAGCGGCGTCGGCAGCACGTCCACCTTGTCGACGATCTCCTTCGCCTCGGCCGGCGGCTCGCCTCGTGCGGGATCCCGTGCCCACGCCAGCGCCGCGAGGGTCGCGCCCTCGACGCGATCGGGATACTTCGCGCGGAGCTCCTTCGCGAGCTCGCCCGCGCGCCGCGGGTCGCCGTCGACCGCCGTGGCACGCGCGAGCAGGATCTGCGCGATGACGAGGTTCGGGTCGAGCTTCACGGCCGCGGCGTACCGCTCGAGCGCGCGCGCGTCGCCGGCACGCTCGAACGTCGCACCCGCGATGAGCTGGTACCACGGGTCGTCGTCCGCCTTGCCGTCCCACTTCGCGAGCGCGGCGGCAGCGCCGGCGGTGTCACCTTGGAAGAGGAACGACGCGACGTAGGCGAACGCGAAGCGCTTCTCCTCGACGCCGACCTCCTTCGCGCGCTGTGTGCCGTCTTCGAAGGCGACGTTCTCGCCGCCCTTGAGGAGACCAACGAGGCCGCGCTCGTGGAGCCACGTGAGCGCCGCGTGCGGAGAGCGAGATTCGAGCTCGAACGACCTGGCGAGTGACTGTTCGCTCGGCTCGAGAGAGCGCAGATCGCTCGCGGCGAGATCGATGTCGACCTTCGCGAGGATCTTCTCCGACTCCACGTGCGCCTTCGCGCGCTTGTCGTTCACGTAATAGTAAGCGCCGCTCGCGCCGCCCACGATCGAGAGAGCGAGCATCACGAGCGTGATGACGCTGCCGATCCGGCGCTTGCCCTTGGCGGGCTTGTCCCATGCGAAGACCTGCGGGCGGACGGCGCCGTCGGGCTCGAACACGCCGGCGATCTGCAGCGAGTCGAGGACGTCGCGGGCCTCGGGCATCGCCGCGCCGTTCGCGCCGACGGGGCGCGGGGCCTTCGGCGGGACGAGGAACGGATTGACCGGGAGCTCGGGTGGCGGTGGCGGTGCCTGTGGCGGTGCGAGGAGGATGGCCGCCGGGGGGGCCGCGGCGATCGGAGCCGACGCCGGCTCGGGCGAGAAGAACGGAGAAGTGCCGGGATTGAGCGCCGGTGCACCGCGCGTTGAAGGTGGGAGCGCGACGTTCGCGGTCTGCGGCGCGTTCAGCTCGGCGAACAGATCGTCGTGCCCGTTTGCGCCCGACCCGCCGAAGCTCGGTTCGAAGCCGTCGAAGATTGCCTCGAGCGGCGGCGCCGAGCCAGAGCTCCCCGAGTCGAACGACGGCAGGTAGTCTCCGCCAAACCCGCCCGCCGTGGGCAACCCGAATTGCGGGAGGGCTGGCTCGGGTAGCGGCGCGCGCTGCGGCGGCGCGTTCGGCGGCGGGACCGCCCGGCCGGCAGCGGGCGGGGGGGCTCCACGCGTGCTGCTCGCGAGCGCGGCCTTCACGTCGTCGTTCTTGCGGATCTGGGTCTCGGCGTCGTCGGGGGCCGAGTCGCTTTGCTTCCGAACCGCCGCGCCAGTGGTGCCGCGCGCGACCTCCGCAGCGACGGCGAGCATGCCCGAGGCCTTCTGCGTGACCATGAGCGATCGCGCGCGCTCGAGCCACGTCCCGGCGTCGCCGTCCTTCGAGCCGAACTGCATCGCGCGCTCGAGGACTTTTTCGGCGCGCTCCGCGTCGCCTCGACGGAGGAGCACCTCGCCAAGCAATCGGTAGACGTCACCGTCGCGAGGCGCGAGGCGGCCTGCCGCGATCAGGATCTGCTGCGCGTCGTCGAGCCGAGACGCGTGTGTGTACATCTGGGCCGCGGCCGTCAGCGTGTGCACGTCGAGCTGGCGCGAGGCATGACTGCCCACGATCTCGACCAGATCCATTCTTTTCGACCCACGCAGCGCACTGCAGAGCGCGACCGTCTGAGAGACGTCCGGGTTCCTTTGCCACCGCGCGTAGAGGTCGTCGATCGACTCCTGCATCGACGGGGCGAGCGTAGCACCTAATTTTCAGGCTTTGTGCGCAGCATCGACCGCGCGACACTGCGTTCTGCAGGGCCGGGGTATTCGGGGGGTTGGCGAGCTCGCGCAGACGGCGCGGCCGGAGAAAGAGGCATCCGATGGACGACGCGACGTTCGAGCACAGCCAGCGTTTCGAGGTCGGCGAGGTCACGGGAAACGTGCGCCTGGGGAAGCTCGAGGCGATGTACGAGGAGCTGTTCGCGGAGGTGATCGAGGACGGGATCATCACCCAGGACGAGCGCAACCAGCTCGACAAGATGGCCGATAGCCTCGGCCTCGACCGTGCGAGGCTCCGCCGCCTCGAGTCGGCGCTGCAGGCTGCGTACGAGGCACGGAACCGCGTCGTCATCAAAGATCTGTCGTTCGACGACGCGCCGCCGCCCGCGACGATCATGCCGCTCGAGCCGGCGACCGACCAGCGGACGATGGCGCTCGAGCGGCGCATCAAGTCGCTCGAGTCGCGCATCAAGGAGCTCGAGACCGAGCTCGAGGAGGCGCGTTCGCACATCAGTGTCGAGGTCGACTTCTCGGACCACGGTGCTGCCAACGCCGCGAAGGACCTTCCGGAGGAGGACCCGGCTGAGCTCGCGCGCCGCGTTCGGCACGACCCGCGCGACGACGGCTCGCTGCACGCGCTCTTCCGTCTCTACAAGAAGTCGGGCGACCTCGACCGTCAGTGGTGCGTCTCGCAGGTGCTCAGCTACCTCGGCGTCGCGAACCCCGAGGAGCAGGAGATCTACGGCAAGCACAAGGAGGCCGCGCTCATCCGTCCGAGCGGCTCGGTCACCGTCGAGGCGTGGCGCCGGCTCGTCTTCCACCCCGAAGAGGAGCCGCTCGTCGGTGAGATCTTCTCCGTCGTGGTGTCTGCCGTCTTGATTGGGCGTCTTTCTGCGCTCCGCAGGGACAAGCAGCTCGTGAAGCTCGACCCGGCGGGCAAGCAGGACCCCGTGAAGACGACCATCCAGGCAGTCCGGTGCTTTCACTGGGCTGCGTCGATCCTCGGCATGCAGTCGCCGCCGCTCTACGCGGATCCGGACTATGCCGGGTTCGTCGAGATGGTGCCGGGCGTGCCGCCGTCCTCGCGCATCGGCGCCATCGCGCTCTCGGGGCGCAGCGCGGCCGAGCTCGCGTTCATCGCGGGCCGGCACCTCGCGTGTTATCGGGAGGAGCACTTCGTGAAGCTGCTCGTGCCGTCAGCGCGGGGCCTCGAAGACATCTTCCTGGCTGCGCTCTCGATCGGTAACCCGGGGCTGCCGCTCAGCGCCCAGGTGAAGGCGCTGGTCGTCCCGATCGCCAATGCGATCGAGCCCATCCTGGAGCCGCAGTCGATCGATCGCCTGCGCGGCATGTTCCTCCGGTTCGTGGAGGAGGGGGGTCGCACGAACCTCCAGCGCTGGACCACCTCGGTCGAACGCACGTGCGCTCGCGCCGGCCTCCTGCTCTCGAACGACCTCAAGGCCGCCCACTCGGTCTTCTCGCTCGAGGACAAGACGCACATCGCGGAGAAGATGGACGACCTGATGAGCTTCGTCGTCTCCGATCGCTATGGAAAGCTGCGCAAGCAGATCGGGATCGCCGTCGCCTCACAAAGCTGACGCCAGGAAACGAATCAGGCGGAGCGTAGCCAGCCCTGCGGGCTCGGCAGCGCGTCGCATCGTGCGCACTGGGGCGTGTTCCAGTGGAGCGGCGTGTGGCAGTGCCAGCACTCGAATTTCGGGCTCCGTTGCGAGCTCGCGTGGATCACGTACGACGCATACGTGACCGCGTGCGGCGGCGGGGCCGTCTCCTTCACGTTGGCGATCGGAGGCCTCCGGTCCGAGCGCGGAACCACCTCGGACTCGAGCGGTGCCGGCGGGCTAGAGGGCCGGAAGGTGGGACGGTCGGAGCTCCGCATCGCCGCGGGTGGGCCTTCCGGGGCATCGCTGCGCGCGGAGAACGCGAGGACGTGGAGGAGCGCTTCGAGCGCCTCCAGCAGCGCGGCGGCGCCGTCATCGACATCGGCGGAGAGCTCGATGGCGTCGACCCCGAGGACGAGCTTGTTGCGATCCGCGTACATCCCGTCGGGATCGAGGTCGCGCCACGCGATCGACTGGGCGCGACGTGTCGCGCCGGCATTCTTCCAGCAGATGCGGTGCGACGTGACGAGGAAGCCCTCGTCGCCCGAGCCGAACACGGTGTCGTCATAGAGCGCGAGGACGCGCTCGCTGGTGGGCAAGTGACGAGCGTGGACCTGGCGCGCGACCATCTCCTTTCTCCCGGGGATGTTCGGGCAGAGAACCATCGCGTCGGTCTCCGTGAAATGCTGCCGCAGAAGCGCCAGCACTGCCTCGTCGGTCATCGGGATGCGGGCGGCATCCGCTTCGGGGCTCCGGTGGCGGGCAGAGAGCTCCATGGCGCAATCCTTCGTACGGCGCGGACGCGTGGGATCTTCCCCCGCACTGGCTTGATCAGGGCGGGAAAGGCATGGGCAGCGATCGCGAGCCGCTTTGGCTGTGGTCGACGACGAGCTGGACGCGCGCGACCTGCTCGTCGTCGAC
>JANXVA010000798.1 GCA_025351875.1 Myxococcales bacterium
CTTCCACGAGACGTGCCCCGCCGCGGGGGCGTCGCTGGGTCGGCAGGACTATGCGGTCAGCGGCAACGACCTCACCATCAGCTTCGGCACCTACACCGTCACGTACACGAGGCAGTAAAGGAGTCGTTGCCTATCGCCCAGGTCCCTTTGATTCCAACGGGTCGAGGTCACGCGGAACGATACGAGCTGAACTATAAATGCCATGTCTTTCGAGTTCTGAATCGCGGTAGTTCGGTCACAAAAACAATATTTCATCGGAGCAATTTTTGACCAAGATAAAACTGATTTTCGCTTTTGTTCTAGTGCTCACCTCTCTCTCTGTGCCGTACGAGGCTCGAGCCCAGGCAGCTCTCAGCCCGTTACTCGGTCCGGACTTGCGTTCGCAGACGGTATTTGCGACGCAATATACGTCGACGGGAGCAAACTCGAGAATCTTCGGCAATGTCCTCTCCGGCGACGTATCCACGACCGGCGCCAATGCCAGCGTCTACGGCGACCTCGTGTCCGTCGGCGCTGCGACGACAGGCGGGGGCGGCTCCACGGTCAGCGGAAACATCGTATCTGGCGACGTGCTGACAACCGGCGACCGCTCGGTCGTCGGGGGAAGTATCACGTCCAGCGGAGCATCCACCGTTGGCGCGAACTCACGAATAGGCGGCAGCATGGTATCGGGCGGCGCATCGACAACGGGAGATTCGTCGACGGTCAGTGGCGATATCTGGTCGGGTGGAAACGCCAGCATTGGCGCGGCCGCCACGGTCGGCGGCACGCTAGGGGCAACCGGTTCCATCAGCGTGGGTGCCGGGGGCTCGGTCAATTCCCGACAGGCGCTCTCGTCGTCGCCCATCGACGCCAACGCATCCACGGGCGCGATACGTACGACGGTGATCTCCGACGCGCAGCAAGTCATCGATGCGCAGTCCGCTTTGACCAAAATGGGCACAGGGACCGCGCTCGCTCCGACGATCACGACGGAACGTACGCTCAATTCTGGCGTTTACAGTGCCGTCAGCCTTTCGACGTCCGCGGGGACAACCCTTTATCTCGACGGCCAAGGTCTCGACGACCAGTACTGGGTTTTCAACATCACCGACATTCTTGCCACCGGCGCATCGACGAACATCACGCTGATAAATGCGGGCGCGAACAGCAGCGTGATCTGGAATACCGGCGGCTACGCTACTCTCGGCGCCAATTCAACCTTTGTCGGCATCATTCTAGCCAACGATTATATCAGCGTCGGCGCGCACGCCAAGCTCACCGGCGTTGGCAATTCTTGCGGCGGCCTGTATTCCGCGGCTTCGTATGTCTCGATGGGGGACTCGTCCTCCGTCGGTGGATACGGTTGCGGAGGTACTGGCGATGACTTCAATGTCGATCCGAGTGGCACTGCCTACTACGCAAACTCCTCGAGGTAGCGGAGGGGGACGCGGCACGTCGACGTGATCCGAAGAACAAGCGCACGCGGGTCGTGCTGCTCGGCGGTAACCGCGATCCGCTTCGCCTCGTGAAGAAGGTCGCTCGCAAGCTCGGCGTTGCGATCACGATCGTCATCGATCGGGTCCACGTGCTTGAATCCCTCTGGAAAGCAGCCTGGAGAGAAGTCCTTGTTAGGGCATATCGGCGGAGAAGGCCGGGCAGCTTCGCGCGGGTCGTGTCCGGGGGTGGGCGGATCTCCACCTCGCTGTCGCGCGCCCAGGATCGCGGCGAGTGCGGTCCCGCCGCCCTCTGCTACGCTCGCACGATGCGGGCGGTGCGCAGCATGAGACGAGCGTGCGCGTTCGCGGTCTGCTTCCTCGCCGGTGGGCTCGTCGTCGCATGCGGCTCGAAGAGGAAGCCTGACGCCGCGGTCTACTTCCTGCCGCCGCCGGTCACGGACGCAGCCACGCCGTTCGGTCACTCGACCGCCTCGCCGGACTCCGGAATTTGCACCTACGGCTCCGACGCGCCGGCCGACGACGGCTTCTGCAAGCCGGGTCCCGACGACGCCGACGGCGATGGCTACACGGTCGCCGACGGCGACTGCAACGACAGCGACTGCGCCGTCAATCCGGGAGCGTTCGACCTCCCCGGCAACGGCATCGACGAGGACTGCAGCGGCAAGGCCGACGACGAGCCGCTTGGCTGCGATACGGGGCTCGCGCTCGAGGGCAACGACCCGCTCGAGGCCGCGAAGGCGATGGGCCTCTGTCGGCAGACGACGACCGGCGCCGCCGGAAGGAGCAAGACGTGGGGCGTCGTTGCCGCGCGCTGGGCGAAACCGGACGGAACGGCCGAGACGTTTCCGCTGTCGCGTGGCCTCTTGCCTGCCTTCGGGACGAACGCGCCGCGCGAGGGAGCTCGCATGCTGGCGCTCTCGTCGGGAACGGCGCGCGCGCCGTATCAGCCGGGTCATCTGTCGCCCAAGGGCGTGGACAAGGGGTACACGTGCGGCGCGCCGCAGGGCTATCCGAAGGCAGCCCCGGCGTGTCCAGGCATCGTGTCCGGTGAGTGTCGCGACGGCGCAGCGCTCGAGGTCGACATCCGTGTGCCGACGAACGCGCATTCGTTCGGGGTCAAACAGAACTTCTTCACGTTCGAGTATCCCGAGTTCATCTGCAGCGAGTACAACGACTACTTCGTCACGATGATCACTCCGAAGCCGGCGGGGCTCCCCGACCGCAACGTGGCGTTCGATCAACAGGGCAACCCCATCAGCGTCAACAACAGCCTGCTCCAGGTCTGTTCGCCGCAGGTGGCCGGCGGCAAGGCGTTCAAGTGTCCGCTCGGCGACGACGCGCTCACGGGTACGGGCTTCGAGGGGCGCGCCGCCACGGGCTGGTTGTCGACGCGCGCGCCGCTCGTGCGAGGGAGCACGATCACGCTCACCTTCGCGATCTGGGACTCCGGCGACGGCGACCTCGACTCGACGGTGCTCGTCGACGACTTCCAGTGGTCGACGGACGTCCTCACCTGCGCGACGACGACACCCTCGGCGCCGAAGTAGTCACGCGGGAGACGCCGGGATCGCGCGCAGCCGGCTGGTCTCGACGAGGTTCATCACGACGTCGATCTCCTCCTCGTCCCTCGGCCGGGGATAGGCATTCGTAGGGGCATTGGCCTTCCAAGCCCGCTGCGAGGGTAGGGGGAGGCGGCCGGTCTGGTGGCTGGGAAGGCCCAGTTCGCCCGCATCGCGCGAATTCCTAGGGGGTCGGTCACACGGAGCGCGCGATGCGATGCGCCGGCCCTGTCCTTGCGCGCGGACCCTCGCGTGAGGTGGAGGCGGTTCAGGATGTGGAGGTCCCGGCCCGGCGGAGGCCGGACCTTGGCCCTGTGGCGCACCCCGCCCGCCGGCGCAGGCTGACGCGAGCCTGAAGAAGTCTCCGCTCGAGGGAAAGGTTCCGCGCGCGCAGCGGCGGCGTCCGCGCCGCGACGACCCATGATCGTTCACGCTCACGCCGCGCTCGGAGAACAGACGCGCGGAGCTTCGTCGTCCGCGTGGCACTGGTCGCTACTTGCCGAGAAGGCGCGAGAGGGTCTTCGCGGACGCGGCCGGGTCGGCCGGATCGTATTTCACCCCGAGGACGCTGTTGCCCTGCACGTCGATGGCGTACTCGGTGGCCCTTCGCTTCTGGGCGTCAGCGACGTCTTTGGCCGGCACCGTGAAGACCGCGACGATGAGCCTCGGCTCGGGAGTCTTGGCGTCCTTCCGACCCGTTACCATGATGTTCGAGGACGGGCCGCTGCTGCTGCTGGCCTGACCGGGCAACCATCCGAGCCCGGTGATCGCGGCGTCGAGATCTCCCTTGGTGAGCGCCTCGTACGTCTTCGTGATGAGCGGCTTGCCGGTCGGGGCGGAGTCATCACCGCCCTTTCTTGCAGCCTCCAACGAGAGCCAGAGCGAGGGCGGTGACGACGAGTCGGCGCGTGATGTTCATGGTTCCTACTTCTTGCCCTTCGGCTTCTTGGGTGGGGGAATACTGCGGAGGAAGGGCCGAGTTCGGCGGGCTGGCTCCTCCCGGAAGAGCAGGGCATCGTAGGGGAGATCGTCGGAGAAGGGCCGTGGAGTGCGCGCGCGGCTGAGCTCTGCCGAGAGCGCGTCGAGGCCTCGCCGGTTTCGTGACGGCAAGTTCCACAACAGCGCGCTGCTGAAATCGACGCTCACCACGGTCGGCGGTTCCAGTGCGAGCGCAATTTCGTATAAGAGGCCTTCGGTCAACCCTGCACGAGGGGCGCTTGGCCAAGCCAACCCGCTAGGTCTTCCTTCTCGCCCTCCGCCGTCACGTGGGTGTGAGGGTCCTCGCGATCGGGGGCGAAAGCGCTACGGATCTTCCGGAGCTCCGAGGCGAACGTGAACGCATCGGCGGGGCGCTTCTGGGGGTCCTTGGCGAGCGCGCTCGCCACGACGGCAACGAGCGCCGGCGGGAACTCGCCGTGCTTGGTGATCGGCGGCGCGTCCACGATGAGCGTGTGGACCATCTCCTCGAGGCTGCCGCCGTATCCCTCGAAGGGGCCGCTACCCGTGAGCATCTGGAACAGCACGACGCCGACCGAGTAGAGGTCGGCCTTCGGGCCGATGGGCGGGCCCGCGCGAAGCTGCTCCGGCGCACAGTACCGCGGCGTGCCGATGAAGACGCCCGGGTTCTCCTCCGACGCAACGAGCTTGAGGATGCCGAAGTCGAGGAGCTTCACCACCGGCTCGCTCGAGGTGCCGCGATGCAGGTAGATGTTGTCGGGCTTGATGTCGCGGTGAACGATGCCGCGCTCGTGCGCGTGGTCGAGCGCGTGAAGCAGCTTCGTCGCGATGCCGAGTGACGTGAACAGATCGAGCTTGCCGTGCCGCCGGAGCGAGTCTGCGAGGCTCTCGCCCGTCAGGACCTCCATGAGGTAGTACGGCATCCGCTTGTCGTCGCGGGTGCGATTGAGCTGGAAGATCTCGATGATCCCAGGATGCGAGAGGTGCCCGAGCGCGCGGGCTTCGACCTCGAACCGCTCGATGAGATCGCGCCGATGGGCGAGTGAGCCGTGAAGCACCTTGAGGACGAACGGACGCCCGATGTTCTTGTCCTTGACGAGATACACGGCGCCCATGCCGCCCGAGCCGAGGACGGCCTGCACGAGATACTCGGCACCATCGCCCCGGATGGTGTCGCCGGGCTGGTAGTCGTGCTCACGCGCCGCCAAGAGGTCCCCTTACCTTGGGGAAAAGGATAGAACATGCGCTCGAGCCTCGCGAGCTTCGATGCGCCTCGTTCTCACCATCCCGCCTTACGGAAACCACGCAGATGCGCAGTGGATCCCGCTTCGTGAAGCGGGCATCGACGTGGGCGGCGCGTCGGATTGCGACGCCATCGTCGATCATCCGAGCGTGGGCACGGCACGTGTCCGGATCGAGCGTCAGGGAGAGCACTGGGTCGTGATCGACCGTGATGGCCGAGGCGTATGCTCGGTCGGCGGCGTTGCGCTCCGCGCGCGTGAGCCGCGCATCGTTCGACCGCCCCATGGGCTGCGTCTCGGTGACCTCGAGCTCGCGCTCGCCTTCGACCCGCTCGACTCGCAGGACGGAGCCACACGTGACGTGGTCCTGCGCGCTGCGGCGTTCGTCGCCGAGGTCGCTCCGAACCGCCCGCGCATTCGCGTGGTCGAAGGTCCGCGGATGGGCGAGACCTTGGACCTGGCGCATGCGAGGCCCTATCGGGTCGGACGCGGCGAAAGTTGCGATCTATTTCTCGATGCCGAGGATGCGTCCCGCGAGCACTTCTCGATCGAGTGCGAGGGCGATCGCGTCGTGGTGCGTGATCTTGGGTCGCCGCGTGGCACGTATCTTGGTCGAAGTCGTCTGGCGCCGAATCGCGGGGCCGTATGGGATCCCGCGCGTATGGTCCGGGCCGCCGACACGGTGTTCTCCCTCGAGGTCGCAACGCAGGACAGCGCCCAGCGCCTCCTCGAACCGCTCGAGCGGGTTCCCGACGAGGCGCCTCCCCCGGCAGAGGCAGCGAGCGAGGAGCACGTTCCTCCGCCGGCGCCGGAGACGCCGAGTGACGATCCTGCGGCGGTCGAGGCCGCGACGGCGTCGGCTGCACCCGCGACCTCGCCGATCGTCGAGTCGGCGATCGGCCTACCGCAGGAGCCGATGCGGAAGGCGTCTCGAGATCCCACCTTCGTCATCGTGGTGCTCGCGCTCGTGCTCGGGATCGCTGGCGTCGCGGCCCTCGTCGCGCTCTTCCTCTGGTGACGCCGGCCACGACGCACTGGCATCTCGGTCTTCGCGAGCGACGCGGCCGCCGCGCTCGACGACAGGACGAAG